>DDRA01000070.1:672-16423 GCA_002343545.1 Bacteriovoracaceae bacterium UBA2428 | reverse complement strand
CCTACGCCTACGCCTACGCCTACGGTCACGTGGGCTGCCATTGATATGGGGAGCTTGTCGACGAATCTCTACGACACGGCTTTTTGGGAGACGGCTTCGCCCGCTTCGCTTCGCACGCGCGCGGTACCCGAAGTCTGGCAAGCCAATCTTGCCGATGTTTCCGCTTGGACGGCGTGGGACCCCATCGCGCCAAGTCTGGGAACGGGAACTTTGAGCGGCGGCGCGGGCGGAGCGGCTTTCAGCGTGAGCGCGAACTACAAAGCGTGGACGCCGAATGCTTACCCGGCGTACTCCGACTTCCGCATCAACGCGACGATGAGCTTCTCTTCCTTCGCGGCGACCGCGATGATCGTGGGCTACCTCGAGCGCACGAGCGATCAGAGCTACGTCACCTTCGGAACGTGGTCGGGATCCCACCGCTTGAATCGCCGCACGAACGGCGCGAACTCGGTGCTGGCGTCGGGCTCTTCGACTTTCACGGTGAGCGCCGGCAACGAGTACCAGGTCGAGCTCACGATGCGCCAAGGTCAGTACGAGTATCGCGCGTGGCCTTCGAACTCGTCGCGTCCTTCCGCGGCGAACGTCGCTTGGACCGGAACGCTCTCGGGCCCGTGGTCGCTGGGGTCCTTCCGTTCTTCGGGAACCCTGAAGAGTTTGAGCGTCGAGAACTTGGGCGCCGCCGAACACTCGAGCGGCGACACGTCGGTACGGGTTCCCGTCGCGAGTTTGCGGGCCGGATCGACGATCGAGCTCGTCGAGTCGGACCACGACGCGGGGCTGTCGGTGCGCGCGACGCTGATCCGCGACGGCGTCGGGGGCGAGTTCCGAAGGCAGAACGGTGCGTGGGTGCAGATCTCCTCGCCGAGCTACGACAACGCGGTCGCGCTCGCGGACCTGGGTGAACTCCCGAGGTCCGAACTGACGCACGTCAAACTCTACGTTCGAGTTCCCGCCAGCTCGACGGCGTTGGCGCTCGAAGCCCTCCGGATTCGCTACCGATACCTTGACTAGGGCCGGGGCCTAGCCCGAAAGTTTCGGGGTGGTGGGGTGGAGAGGGCGAGTCCTCGCGTCGGCGTTCGCGTCGTTTGGCGCTTTCGCGCAGCCTTCCCTGCCGAAGTACGACGAAGTTTACCTGGAAGTCTTGGGGCCGGACGGGCGTATCCTGGGCGACGATCTGACGGCCTTCGATCGGGAAGGCGTTCTTTATTACCCGCTTCAGCCTCTCGTGGGTGCGCTCGAGTTTTCGCTGACCCGGGAACGCGTCGGGCGCTTCTACGCCGGCGAAGCCGGGGACCCGAGCCGGAGTTTTGAACTCGATCTCTCGGAGTGCCGGGGACGCGGGCCCTTTCGCGAGCTTCCGTTGGGCAAGCAAGCGGAAGGACTCTGTCGCTCCGTCTGGCTCGTCGACCATCTCGTCTACCTTCCCGAAGCCGAGTTGGAAGTCTTGCTGGGCGTGGATCTCTCCCTCGAGCGGCGCTCTTCTCGCCTGCTCGTCACGGCGGGCTTCGAACTGCCTTACGAGGGTCGCCGGCGACGGGAAGAACGCAGCCTCATCGAATCCGCGCTCGCCGACCGCGCCGGGGCCGTGGACCTGTCGATCCCGGTTCTCGTCTCGAAGAGTTCGGACTGGAGCTACCCCGTGCTCGACGAGAACGTGGGCGTGCTGTCGACGAAGGCGTCGCGCCCGCAGTTCCACGCCTCCGGGCAGCTTCGGGGTGGTCTCGGGCCCTTCGACTCGACGTGGGTCCACGAGCTTCGGCCCGAGGCTTCGGCCCACCGTCTGAGCCTTCGCCGTTTCGATCCGAACGCGCGCGCGCTCGGCGTGGAGGGCCTGCGCAATGTCGAGCTCATCGACACCCGTCGCGATTCGCTCGGTCTCGTGTCGGCCGTGTCGGCGCTTCGCGGGTTGCGCCTCGAAGGCGGCCGCGACTCCGACGTGACGAGCGCCGACACGATGGACTTCACGGGGGACCTCCCGAAGGGGTGGGACGTCGAGCTTTACGAGGACGACTTCCGCATCGGCACCCGGAGCTCCTCGGAGAAGTTGAGTTACCGCTTCGACCGGGTGTCTCTCCGTCGCGGGATCAATCGCTTTCGTCTCGTGTTCCTGGGGCCCGCCGGGGCCCGTCGCGAAGAAACACGTAACATCGTTCAAGGCGATTGGAGCGGAGGGCTCGGACTGCGGCAGTGGTCGGCGGCGGCCGGGCAAGATCCCGCGTCGCGCGATCTGATCTACGGCGGAACGCTCGGTCTCGTTGCCGTTCCGAATCTTTTTTCGAGTTTCGCGCTCCAGGGCGGCCAGAGCGAGGCCGTCTCGCTCGCGACGACGCAAAGGACCTCGCTCGGCCGGAGCGAGTTTCAATGGGAAGGCGTTTACCAACCCCAAATCGGCGCCCACGCGATGCGCGGGGTGTGGGACCTGAGCCTCATCGAGGACTCGTCGTTTCGTCTGGAGCCCTCGCTTTTTCGCGGTATCCAAACCCGCGATCTCGAGTACTTCGCGTTGACCTCCCACCTTCGCGCCCAGCTGCGCGGGCGGAGCGACCGTTGGCTGCCCTTCGATTGGATGTTCGGGCAGGACTGGGCCTGGTTCGGCGAGACGCTCGAGCGTCGTCCGCGCGGGAGCGCCTCGATCTCGTACCGGGGTATGGGTTTGACGACACGTGGCGAGGGACGCCTGAGGCTGAATTCGAAGTCCTGGACGAACGAGTTCGAAGCCTTCTTCAGTAACGCGCGCACGGACCTCCGCGGCACGCTCGTTTACGTGGACGGAAACTTCGCGTCTTGGGGAGTGAAGGTGGGTTCAACCCTCGACGAGCGTAGCGCGCTCGGTGCTTCCTTCACGGTTTTTCGGCAGGGGCATTGGAACGTGGGCGCGGATTACCTGGCTCGTTTTCGGCCCTTCGGCGTGCTCGTCGGTCTGAACTGCGATCGCGCCGGTGACTGGGGAGTCGGGCTGGGAATCAACACGAGTTTCGCGTGGTCGCCTTCCGCGAAATCGCTTCGCGCGAGGGAGTCGTCGCAGGTCTACGCGTCGTCGGCCGTCTTCATGGCTTACGAAGACACGAACGAAAACGGTCGCCGCGACGAGAACGAGCCCGAGGTTCCCGAGGCGCGCTTCCGCGTCGGCTTCGGCCGCCTCATCGCGCCCCACGAGCTCGTCGAAGACCTGCCGAGCGAAGGCTGGGTGCTCGTCGAGGTCGACGAATCCGCGCTCCCCATCGAAGCGGGCCTCGCGCCGGTCGCTTCGCGCTACCGCTACTGGGCGCGCGGCGCGCGCGAGGAAAGCTTCGAGATCCCCTTCGTTCCGTCTTTCAGCTTCGAGGGTGAAATCGTGCGGGTCGAGGGAGCGGCCAAGCCCCGTCCCCTCGCTTCGGTTCCCTTGATCCTGAGCGACCGGCGCGGGAACGTCCGCCGCCTTCGCAGCGACTCGCTCGGTCTCGTGAAGATCGATTCGTTGAAGCCGGGGGATTGGACGCTGAAAGTGGATCCGGACTTTGCCGAAAGTCTGGGCGTCACGGTGGAACCCGCCGAACGAAACATCCAAGTGCGAGAGGGCAGGGGCACCGTCGACCCGGGCGAGCTGAACTTCACGCTGCGCTCCCGAGCGAAAGCCGACCTGCAACGCTAAGAATTCATTTGGGGGCCTTGGATGCAAGGCTGGGCGCCCCCGGACTCGAGGGAGCGAAATGTATTCCTATACATGAGTCGACCGAGGACGCCGCAGACGAGGTTCCCAAATGAATTCTAGAGGGCGCTGTAGCCGGGCTTGTCGCCGAAGTCGTGCAGCTTCTCGACGTGGACCCACGTGAAGCCGGCCTTCTCGAGGGCTTCGAGCAAGGCGAGCGGCTGCGGGTTCGGCGAAAGGTAGCGGCAACCGAAGGAATCGGTGAGCTGGATCGAGGGCGTCGCCCCCGGCCAGACCTTGGTGCCGCGATTGCTGATGGCCTTGAGTTCGAAGCCCGCGATTTTTTCGGGGACTTTGGGCAGTCCCGAGCTCACCACGAAAACATCCATACCGACGAGTTTCATGTCTTTCGTCTCCGTCGCTTAAAGGTTGGCGATAAGGGCGCGTTTGAAATCTTGGGTGCCGAGCGTGCCGCCGAGGTCCTTCGTGCGGGTAGCCGGGTTGCCGAGCGTCGCGAGCAAGGCGCGCTCGACGCGGTTGGCCTCGTCGATGCGCGCGAGGTGGCGCAGCATCGAGATCGCGGAGAAGAGCATGGCCGTCGGGTTGGCGAGGCCCTTGCCCGCGATGTCGGGGGCCGAGCCGTGCACGGGTTCGAAGATAGCGCCCGACGTGCCGATGTTCGCGCCCGAGGCGACGCCGAGTCCACCCACGAGGCCCGCGCCCAAGTCGCTCACGATGTCGCCGAAGAGGTTCGGTAGCACGAGCACGTCGAACTGCTGGGGCTTCGAAACCATCTGCATGCAGCAGTTGTCGACGATGATGTCGTCGGCCTGGATGTCGGGGTAGCCCTTGGCGACCTCGCGGAAGGCGTCGAGCCACAGGCCGTCGGTGATCTTCATGATGTTGGCTTTGTGGACGCAGGTGACCCTCTTGCGCTTCTCGCGGCGGGCCATCTCGAAGGCGTAACGGTGGCAGCGGATCGAACCGCTGCGCGTGATGAATCGCAAGCACTGCGCGAGGTCCTCGGACTGGCGATGTTCGACGCCGCCGTAGGTGTCTTCGATGTTCTCGCGCACGATGACCATGTCGACGTTCTTGAAGGGAGTCTCGACGCCCGGGATCGAGCGCACGGGGCGCACGTTCACGAAGAGGTCGAGCGTCTTGCGGATCGTCACGTTGATCGAGCGGTGGCCGCCGCCGACCGGAGTCGTCGTGGGGCCCTTGAGCGAGATGCGGGTCTCGGCCAGGGTCTTGATCCCTTCGTCGGTGATCCCTTTGCCGATCTTTTCGATGAGGCCGAGGCCGGCTTCGACCGGGACCCATTCGAGTTGCGGGCAGGCCGTATTGAGGATCTCGGTCACGGCGTCGGAGATTTCGGGACCGATGCCGTCCCCGCGGATAAGGGCGATTTTTTGCATAGCTTTCAGGTTAACGGAGCCCACCCGAGGCTTCCACCGTCGCGCGCCCCAAAAATGTGCCAGAAGCCAATCGAGCGGCGCGGCATGCGTGAGCGCGGCTTTTCTACGGAGTCGACCCCTGCTAGCACTCCTGATCATGAGTTCCGTTGTCGTTCCCGCCACCCCCCGTCCCGCTGGTAGTCCGCTCGCCGGCGTCAAACACGTCATCGCCGTCGGCTCCGGTAAAGGCGGCGTCGGAAAGTCGACGACCGCGGTCAACATGGCCGTCGCGCTTGCCAAGCTCGGCGCCAAGGTCGGCCTGCTCGATGCCGACCTCTACGGCCCTTCGGTTCCCAAACTCCTCGGCACCGACGAACGTCCGACCCAAGAAGAAAACGGACGCATTCACCCGGCGACCGCCCACGGCATCAAGATCATGTCGATGGGATTGCTCGGCGGCGACGCTCCCGTCGTGTGGCGCGGGCCCATGGCCTCGCGGGCGCTCAACCAGTTCCTGGGCGAAGTCGACTGGGGCGAGCTTGATTACCTCATCGTCGACCTTCCGCCGGGCACGGGCGATATCCAGATCACGCTCGCGCAGGCCGTACGTCTCTCCGGAGCGGTCATCGTCATGACGCCTCAGATCCTCGCGGCCGAGATCGCCAAGCGCGGCCTCAAGATGTTCCAGCAGGTGCGCATCCCGATCCTCGGGCTCGTCGAGAACATGGCGAGCTACGTGTGCCCGAGCTGCGGCCACGAAGGCGCGCTTTTCCGTTCGGGCGGTGCGGAGAAGATTCACGCTGAGCTCGGGCTTCCGGTCCTGGCCTCGCTTCCCTTCGACCCGACCTTGGTGGGCGAGGGCGACGACGGTCGCCCCGTCGTGCTTTCGCGTCCGGACTCGATCCTCGCCAAGGCTTACTTGGATCTGGCCGCCCGCATGGCCGCGGAGCTGAGCGCCGTTCTGAGCGGCGCGCGCAACGAAAAGCCGACCATCGCCGAGATGAAGCCCAACCACGAAGGCCGCATGTTCAAGATCGTGTGGTCGGACGGCGTCTCCAGTCTGACGACCTTCAAGGATCTGCGTTACCAATGCCCCTGCGCCGTTTGCGTGGACGAGAACACGGGTCACCGCAAGATCACGCGCGAACAGGTTCGCGAAGACGTGCACCCGACCAAGGTCCAAACCGTCGGCAACTACGCCGTCCAGGTCCATTGGTCCGACGGGCACGACACGGGATTGTACGGATTCGATTACCTGCGCCGGCTTTTGGTCAAGCAAGCGTAACCGTTTTAACTGATCGATTTAATTCCAAAAAAAAGGGAACGGCCTCAGAATTGAGGCCGTCCCGGAATAGCGAGTTTCCCTCCCCAAAATATGGGGTCCCTCAGCCGCCTGTTCGGCGAACTCGCCATTCCGGGACTGCCAGAGGGCTTCGTTTAGCCTTCGCCCCTCGGCCTCTCCACCTAAGAAGTCTTTACCGAGCTTCGAAAGGAGCCCTGAGGCCCCTTGGCATTTTCGTCACAGCAAGTGCGGGACCTTGCCCGCGCTTGGCGAAAACGATAAGGATGGGGGCTCTTTTCGAGGAGGTTCTACCATGTCGTTCAATGCTTCCGGGCTCTCGGCCGAACAACTCAAGGAGCTTCGCACGAAGCTGGAAGCCAAGCGCACCTCGCTCGCGTCCGAAATCAAGGAGCTCGAGCTCATCCTGACGGAAGACGACAACGACGACAAAGGCGCCGCCGACGAAGTCGATCGCTCGAGCTTCGAAGAAGAGATGCAGCGCACCCAGCTCGTCTTGGACGGCAAAAAACAACTCGAATACGAAGTTCAAGAAGCCCTCGACCGCATGGACGAGGGTAGCTACGGCGTTTGCGAAGAGACCGAGGAGCCGATCGGCTTCAAGCGTCTTTCGGCTTCGCCCTGGACCCGTCTCTCGCTCGAAGCCCAGCAAGAAATGGAACGGCGTCGCAAGAACCGTTCGGGCGGTAGCGGCGCGATCGCGGGCTACCCGGGTTCCTACGACGCCGATGACAGCGGCGGCGGCGGAGCCACCGGCCCCTCCGAAGACTAAAACGCGCAAAACGAGGGCCCGCGGTGTTGGCCGCGGCTCACGTATCGACATACGATTCGTCGCGACCGCCTAGCGGTCATCTCATTTTTGCGCGTTTTTAGCCGCGTGTCATCTTAGTTCGGAACGTCCCCTTCGTCGCGCCGACCTTCTCCGGCGGCGGCGTTGTCGTCACCCATCGGTTGCTCGCGGCTGAGTTCGACCCGGTTGCGGAGCTCGGCTTCCGCGCGGTCGTTCTCGTTCTTGGACCGAGCATTCTCGAGCTCGCCGTCGAGCTGACCGCTCCGGATCTGGAGGATGTCGCTCAAGTCCGAGGCCAAGCCCAGCTTCGTGTTGTAACGGCCGGGCGTGCTCATATCCATGGCGGCCGGGATGACCTGCAAGAGCCGGATCCGGCTGTCGATGAGACGATCGATCGAAGAGAGGCGATCCCGGTTGAGGTTCTCGTTCTCTTCGATTTGCTCGAGGTTCGCGTTCGGGGCGAGACGCTCTTCGATCATCGACGCGATCAGCTTTTCCCGCTCGAGTTGGGCGAAGAGGATCTCCAAGGTGTGTTGGAGGGCCTCGGGGTTGCTCATCGCGATCGTGTGGTTAAAGCGCAGGAAAGTCCGTTCGAAGGGCGAGTTCTCTTCGCCCTTCTTGAACTTCGCCATGAAACGGTTCCACATGCCCTCGGGCTGCACTTTGACGAACGATTTGACGAGTTCGGCGTAGAGCGGGGCCAGCTTCTTCTTGGCGGGGTCCGCTTCGCGGCTGTCGTGTTTGTAGGCCTCTTGCAGTGCCGCGGTGGGCGGCACGCCCAACATGACCTCGAAGAATTTCTGCGAACGGGTCTTCTTCTCGGCGATCTCGGCCGGGGTCAGGGTCGGTCCCTTCTGCAGGTCGTTGCGGAAGCCCAGCGACGAGGGATCGCTCTTGCCCATCTCTTCGGTCCAGGCGAGCGAAGCGCCTTCGACCGCTTGGCGTTCCTTGAAGCGTCGCATGCGATCCTGCACGAGCAACTGGACTTCGGCCTGGACTTCTTTGTCCACGAATTTGCCGTTCTTCGTGATGTCGAGCAAACCGTGGTTTGCGGCCAGGGTCTTGCCCGGGAACTTGAGCTGGAGGTACTCGCGGCAGGGGAGTTCGGCGTCTTCTTCGTGCTCCGCCGAGATGCACTCCTCGCGCTTGACGCGCATTTTCGCGATCTCGGGCGCTTCCTGGGTCAGATGGTCGATGACGGCTTTGAGTCCGCCGCCACCGCCGACGATACCGAGGAAGCCGAGGCTCGCCCGACCGATTCGCGTCCAACGCCAGTTTTGGACGACGTCCGCGTCTTCTTTGAGAGCCCGGAGGCCGAGTTGATCGAAGGTCTGGTCTTTCGCCTTGATGGCGGCTTCCATCCACTCTTGCGTGTTCTTGATCCAGCTCTGCGTCTTCTCGTCCTTCAGCACTTGCATGCGGTTCTTGAGCCAAGCCATGAGCTCGGCCGTGAACTGGACTTTCTTGACGGCGCCCGTCGCGGCGCTGTTGGGAGCGTAATCCTTGGCCCACTTGCCGCCGAAGACGCCGCCTTCGAAGACCGAGGCGATCTGGCCCATCACGTCGAGCCAAACTTTGGGAAGCTGGATCTCCTTACCGAACTTGAGCTGCATCGCCTGCAACTCGCGGTGGTGCATCGTGTGGTAGGTTTCGACGATCTTGAAGTAGATGACCTGGTCGAGCGAACGCTGCTTCGACTTGCCTTTGAGGTCCTCGACCTTGTCGCGCAGGGCCTTCAGGCGCACGGCGGCGTCTTCGGCGTTGGCGTAGGTCGCCGAGAAAGCGGCGCGGTCGCCGAACTTCGGAATCTCGTTGACGACGCCTTCCCGCGGAAATTCGGAGAAGACCGCCATGCGGTTGATGCCCGGCACGTCGCCGAGGATCTCCGGTACTTTATACTCGCCGAAGAGCGAGCGGATGGATTCCATTTCGTACAGCACGGAACTGAGCTCGGTCATGATCGTTCTTTGGTCGTTCGAGAAAGCCTTGATCTTGGCGATCGTCTCGACGACGTCGTCGGCCACGGCGTTGCCGCCGTCCGGACGGTACTCGATGAGGGCCTTCGACTTTTCGATGAAATCCTTCGTCGCGCGGATCTGCTCGACCTGCTCTTTCTTGAAAGTCGTGCGGGAGCTCTCGCCGAAGAACTTGCGAAGGAAATCGAGTTGGGTCGGGCTGGTCGGCACGCCGTCGTCGCCGATGTCCAAGAAGCCTTGTTTCACGAAGTCGCTCCAAAGCGCGACCTTGGACGAAGCGAGATGGCGGTGGGAGGTGTCGAGGGACCCGACGGGGTGGAAGTGCTTGTTCCAACGCTGAATCATCTTGCGGGCCGTGTCGTAGAAGTACGTCACGGGTCCACGGTTCGGGAGCCAGCCCTTCGGTTTGACGACGACGTATTTTTGGAGCTTCTTCCCGGCGTCGGCCTCCGCGATCTTGGCGCGGGCTTCGACGACCGCTTTGACGACGGCGCCGCAATCCGTTTCGGCTCGCGCAAAAGAGCTTACGAGCATCGAAGGCAGAACGAGACTAAGCATGGAATATCGGCGCATGAGTGTGAGCATGGATCTCCCCTTAAGTTGCAATCCCCCCGTTTTCGGAACTTGGGGACCGAAAGTTGAGCGGAATGATCCGAAAAATAACTACGCAAAAAAGTCTTTGAATTCGCTGCCTTGCTTGCGTGGGTGGGAAGGGGATCGAGATCTTTTGCGGGTTTACAAAAGGGACGGGACTAGGCGGCGCTCTCTGCTAAGCTATCGACATCATGTCGACCTGGCATCTTATTATCCTGCTCGTCATCATCCTGCTCGTTTTCGGCCCGGGCCGTCTCGAAGGCATCGGCGTCAGCTTGGGCAAAGCGATCCGCGGCTTCAAGAAGGGCATGGAAGGTCTGGACGACGAAAAGCCCGCCGAAGCGAACAAGCCCAAAGAACCGCCGACGAGCGTCTAGGTCCCTAGAGCTTGAATATGGCTCCGGCCATCTTCAGGACTTCCTTGATCTCGTCCTTCGTGCTCGGCGTGACCGAGAGGCGGCTGCCTTTGCGGAGGATTTCCATCTTCGCGAGTTTCGGATTCGCGCGCAGATCCGCGAGACTCACGACGCCCGCGAACTTTTCGACGAAAGCGACTTCCGTGCAGAACCAAATGGGTTCTTCGCGCGTCGCCTTCTCGTCGTAGTAGTCGCTCTTCTTGTCGAACTGAAAACGATCCGGCCGCGCTTCGCCCGACACCTTCATGAGCCCGACGACGCCGGAAGGCTCCGCGTTGCTGTGGTAGAAAAGCGCGAGGTCGCCGACCTTCATCTCTTTGTGCATGAAGTTGCGCGCCTGGTAGTTGCGCACGCCCGTCCAATCCGTCTTGCCGTCGCGCTTGAGATCGTCGATCGAGTAATTGCCGGGTTCGCTTTTCATGAGCCAGTAGCGCATGAAAAGCGTTCTATCAGCGAAGTCGTTCCAATTCGACGGGGGAGGGCAGGCGCCAACGCGGGGCCTCGCCGCCGCAGCGGGGGCTCAGGTTGCGCAGCTCGCGCGCCCACGCGAGAAGCTTGGCGCCGTCGAGCGCGGGGTCCCGGCCCTTGAGCAGGGCCACCACGCCCGCGAGCATGGCGGCGGCGTTCGAAGAGCCCGAGCTCGACTGGCCGTCCGAGAAGAAAACGCGCGCGTCGCTCACCGCGACGTCGGGCTTGGCGCGGCCGTCGCGCGTGGGTCCCACCGACGAGATCGATCCGCACTCGCCCACGGTGAGCGCGCGCGCGTGGTCGGCGGGCGCGAGGATCTCGGCCGCGTAGGTCGCGTCGCGGAAGCGCACGGCGTCGGGGTTGCGCGGCGTCAGGACGACCCGCAGGCGATCCGTCGCGGAAAAATTGCCCGAGCGGTCGATGACTCGAAAAAAGTAGCGTCCGCGTTGGAGCTCGACGCGTCCCGTTTCGCGGGCGTGCGCCGAGAGGAGGGGGTCGGCGTCGCTCGGGTCGAGGCCGATCTGGCGGCGGTTCGGGAAGTCGACGGCCTTCCCGTCGGGCCCGACGATCTCGAGGTCGAGATCCTTGAAGGTGCGGTGGGTTTCGTCGTCCGTGAAGTCGCTCCAGCTGAGCGTGATCGAAAGCGCGTTCGCGTCGAGGAAAGAATCGACCGCGAGCCACGGGCCTTCGGCGCCGGCGCGGAGTTGCAACGCTTGGCCGACGCCCGCCGAGACGACGCGTCCCTCGAAGCTGAGGCCGTGGTGGTTGCCGGCCGCGTTGATCCAAAGCGCGCCGGCGTCGACGGCGCGATCGACGAGCCGGTTGATGAAACCGCCGCCGTCGAAGTTGCCGCCGAACTCCCAGTTCTGGCTGTAGAGCACGACGTCCGTCCGGCGTTCAACGAGCCCTTCCACGGCCGCTTTCAGGTTGGAGAAGCCGTTCGTGTCGATCAGGTCGAGCTGCAGGTCACGGCGATCGCCGACGACGGCGCTCAGGATCTGCGCCATTCCGAATCCGTGCGCCGTGGCGGCCGAAGCGTTTACGGGACCCGCGAAGAAGCGGGTGCCCGGCAGGACGTCGCGGTGCCCTTCGCGGAACCCTTCGAAGCCGTTGTCGAGGATAGCCACGCGGACGGGACGACGGAACGCTTCGCGCGAAAGCTGAACGACGCCCAACGAGCGCCGGATCTCGGCGGCGTTGAGGACGGCGGCCGAAGCGGAGAACGCCAGGACGAAGCTCAGGGGCACAAGGGAGAGACGAAACGCGTGCATCGATACCTCAGACTAACGAAGGGTTTTCGAATCGAGCCCAGGAAATCACGCGCAACGGAAGGCTCGGAACGACTCGCTAAGGAGCCGCGGTGGAGGGCTTCGGAAACGAATCCCGAAGCCGACCATCGGGGCTCTAGTAGCACCAGTAGTACGAGTAGCGGTAGGAGCCGTAGTAGTACGAGTAAGTCGGGTAGTAGTAGTACGTGTTGTAGTAACCGTACGGGCGGTAGCCGTAATAGTAGTTATAGTTGTAACCGTAGTTGTAGCCGTATCCGTAGGTCGAGCCGTAGTACGAGTACCACGCTTCCGTGGAGCTACCGTCGTCGAGTTCGCTCGAGCGGGTCGCGACTTGCTTGCTGGCGTCGAGCTTGGCGAGCGCTTGAACGGCCGCTTCGTCGGAGTTTACCGCGGTCGAAAGGTCCGACTTGAAGACGACGCGTTGGCCGTTGGCGTCTTCGCGGACGATAAGGGCCGAAGGACGTTGGGCCGGTTTCGGATCGAGTTCCGTGGCTTGCGCCGCCGAGAACCCGGCGAAAAGTCCGAGGGCCGCGACTTGCAGAAAACGCTTCATAGATACCCCTTTCAAGATGCCTTCCCTAGGTCCAGGGTATGGACGTTGACGCGAGATGTTGCAACCGATTTCTATCGGTCGAAGCCGGGTGAAGGGCTCCCTGCGAGCTTTCGAAGTTTCCGGTGCGATCCGAAATTATCCTTCATTTTTAACGGGATAGCTTCGATCGTGGGCGGCGGCTAAGGACGGGCGGGGTCTTCGGCCCGAGGCAGACCGTGACGGGAAATTCACGGCCCAAGCCGGCGTCTTGCCGGCGCTCGAGCTTAGTTGGCGCGCTTGCAGCTCAGCTTCGAGGTGATCGACACGGAACGGATCGTTCGGCGGCCCGAGCTGTCCAGCGTGGGGATAGCTGCCTGAATGAGGCTGGAACCTTGAATCGTCTGGCCGACGCCGGCCTTCTCGGGATTCGCGAGCGCCACGCTCACGCCGGCGATCGAAACGAGGCTTTCTCCCTCGCGGGCGAGGCGAGCGGCTTCGGCCGCGTCGTAGTTCGGGTTGCGGGCGACGATCTCGATCCGGCCGCCTTCGCGCCGCTTGAGGGGAGCCTTCAAGAGCGGCTTCTCGCTTTGGTCGATGGCCGAGAGAAGGCCGGGCATTCCGAGCGAGGGCAGGACGGCCGCGCGGCCGTTCGCGTAAAGTTGCACGGTGACTTTGGTGCGGTACTCCGAGCCGCGTTCGCCGTAGCAGTGGAAGCTGCTCTGGGGCGTGGCCGACCCGTTCGCGGGAGCCGCCCCGACGACGGCGTCCGTCAGGTCGATCGTGAAGGCCCGGCTGGCCTTGGTGGGGGCCAGCGAAGCGAGGAAGCAGAGCGAGAGGAACGGGGAGGGAGTACGCAGCATGGGAGCCCCTTTCTGAATTCCGCCGAGCGAGAAGAAAGCGTAGGGCCTTGTACCCAAACGGCCCGGGGGAGGGAAGGATTTCCGCCGACACCTTCCCGTCGGATTGTCAGTTCGGGGGGCCGCCGCCCCAGAAGAAACCCCCGATTTTGGTGAAGACGAGGGGAATGACCTCGATGGCGATCAGCACGATGATGATCCATTCAAGGAATTCCATGCGTTGCTGGTTCGTGCGGTCCCGGAGCTCCCGGGTGATCTCGCGGATGGCGTCGAGCTTGCGGTCGATGACCCGGTTGAAGTTGCGCAGGAACATCTTGTTCACGGCGAGCTCGTGGATCTGGACGAGGTAGGAATCCGAGGCGAACTTGCGGCTGTTCTCGACGCGATCCACGATGATCGTCGAGTCGAGGTGAATCGTGTTGAGGCGTTTGAGTTGCTTGTCGAGGGGCGAGAAGATCCGGCGCAGGCCCGAGTTCTCGGAGAGTTCGTTCTCTTCGTAGAGGCTTTGCAGCGTGCGATCGAGGCGGGAATCGATGAAGCGGAGCTCGAGCGCCTGGACGTTCGTGAGCTCGAGGATGTCGGCCACGTCGTTCGAGGTTTCGTCCAATATGACGGCCGCGCTCGTCGAGGCGAAGACGACGTCGCGGTCGCTGTAGGTCACGTAAGGGCTCAGCGTGGCCTTGGCTTCGCTCGCGCCGATCGGTTCGTCGGATCCCCGCAGGATCTGGGCGAGGCCGATGCTCGCTTCGCCGAGCAGGCCCGGGATATCGCGCGCCCCCGAATGCTCGTTCGCGACGAAGATGAGGTAGGGCGAGGGAGCCTTCGTCAGCTCGCCCGACACGATGGCCGGCTTGGCCCGTTCGAAGAGGGCTTCGGCCTGGGCGCGCGCAAATCCGAGCAGCTCCGGGGAGTTTTGGATGAGGTTGGCCGTTTTGACGGCCGACGTGAACTCGACGTCTTCGAGGGGGTAGCTGAACTCGAGGCTCATCGCGCCCACCTCGAAGAAGGTGACGTGCGCCCGCATCTCGAAGGTCTGGCCGTTCAGGATCAACGTGACGGGGTTGAGGCGGATCCGGATGGGCTGGTTTTCCCGGTGCAGGCCCTTCGTCAGGAAGGGAAAGCGGTGCGATTCGAACACCTGGGTTCCGAAGAGCAGCGGAACTTGGGAAAGACGAATCTCGAAGCCCGCGTCGAAGGCGAAAAGGGCGTGCACGTGCCCGCGTTGGATCTGCATCCCGCGATTCTAGGCCCTCTTGGTCATCGCGGGAAATGCGTCCGCGCGAAAAGAGTCGCGAATCGGCCGGGCCGTCGCGTGGCGGGAGGCCTTGGGGTAAAAGATGGCCATGGAAACGCCCGTCCTTCTCGGTCAATCCCACGGCCAACGGCCCATCGAACGCCTTCGGCTCACGCGCGGTCCCGTGAATCTCTTGCTCCTGGGCGGCGTGCACGGGGACGAGCCCGAAGGCTTCGCGCTCGTGGAGCGTTACGTGCGCGAAGGCGGGTGGCGCGCGCTCGAGGGCCTTGCGAGTCTCTTCGTCGTGACGCGGGTCAATCCCGACGGCTGCGCCGAAGGAGAGCGCACGAACGGCCGCGGCGTCGATCTCAACCGCAACATGCCCACAAAGGATTGGACCCAGGAAGCCCGGGCGCCACGCTACTTCCCCGGGCCCTCGGCGGGTAGCGAGAACGAAACGCAGATCCTCATGAATCTGGTCGAGGAGCTCAAGCCGCGCGCGATCCTCTCGGCCCACTCGTGGAACCCGATGATCAACTACAACGGCCCTTGCCGGAAGCTCGCCGAAGCGATGGCCGCCGTGAGTGGCTACGTCATCTCGGACGACATCGGTTATCCGACCCCGGGGTCCTTGGGCACCTGGGCGGGCTGGGAGCGAGGCATTCCCACGATCACGCTGGAAGTCGAGCGGGGTCTCGAACCCGAAGCCGCCTGGCGCGTACACGGCGAGTCCCTCACGGCCGGGCTGCTCTTCGCGGCCCGCAACGTCCAACTCGGATAGGAGATCGATATGGACCCGCGCATCGAAGGAATCGACACCCAGATCGAAGCGGCTTTCGCGGATCGCGACAAGCTCAAGGATCCCGTTTGCCGTCGGGCCGTGCTCTCGCTCGTCGACGCGGTCGACCGCGGGCAGCTGCGCGTCGCCGATCCGATCAACGGCGAATGGGTCGTGAACGAGTGGATCAAGAAAGGCATCCTGCTTTACTTCGCGATCCAGCAGATGACCCAGGAGAAGGTTGGTCCCTTCGAGTACCACGACAAGATCCCGCTCAAGCCGCGCGAGACGCTCGCGGGCGTGCGCGCGTTGCCGGGGTCGGTCATCCGTAAGGGCGCCTTCGTCGAGGCGGGCGCCATCCTCATGCCGAGCTTCGTGAATATCGGCGCCTTCGTCGGCGCGGGCACGATGGTCGATACTTGGGCGACCGTGGGTTCCTGCGCCCAAGTAGGCCGCCACGTCCACCTGAGCGGCGGCGTCGGCATCGGCGGC
>DDRA01000070.1:406-533 GCA_002343545.1 Bacteriovoracaceae bacterium UBA2428 | reverse complement strand
GCATCGGCGGCGTGCTCGAACCGCCCCAGGCCGTGCCCGTCATCATCGAAGACAACGTCTTCGTCGGTTCGCGCGCGATCGTCGTCGAGGGCGTGCGGGTGCGCGAAGGCGCGGTGCTCGGCGCGGG
>DDRA01000070.1:0-124 GCA_002343545.1 Bacteriovoracaceae bacterium UBA2428 | reverse complement strand
TGCCCTGCGCGCTCATCATCGGCACGCGCAAGAAATCCACGGACGAGAAAACCTCGCTCAACGACGCCCTCCGCGACTTCGACGTCCCCGTGTAGGAGAGGGCGTCAGGTTCCTTTTGGTTCAG
>DDRA01000048.1:15380-23421 GCA_002343545.1 Bacteriovoracaceae bacterium UBA2428 | reverse complement strand
CGAGCCGGGGTGCGGTGAACTCCGAAGGCACCGCGGGCAACGGCGCTTCGACCGACGCCACCCTCAGCGCGGACGGGCGTTACGTCGCTTTTACCTCGGCGGCGACGAATCTTCTCGTCGACGACGACGACCATGCCTCCGATACGAACGGCTTTAACGACGTCTTTCTCCGCGACCGGAGCTTGGGCATCACGATCGTCGTTTCGCAGTCCGATTCCGAGGCCTTGGCGAACCAGAACTCCTGGGGCGGCTCGGTGAGCGCCGACGGCAGCCGGGTCTCCTTCACCTCGCAGGCCTCGAACCTCGTGGCGAGCGATACGAACGGCGTGAACGACGTCTTCGTGCGCGACGTCTCGACCAAGACGACCTCGCTCGTCTCGGTCAAGACGGACGGTACCCAGGCCGGCGCCGTGTCTTACCTTTCGACGATCAGCGGGAACGGGCGCTACGTCGCCTTTTACTCCGCGGCGACGAACCTCGTGGCGGGCGACACGAACGGGCTCTTCGATCTTTTCGTGCGCGACCTGACGCTTTCGACGACCGAGCGCGCCTCGGTCGGCGTCGCGGGCGCGGAGGCGAACAACAACGCCGGTTACTCGCCGGGCATCAGCCAAGACGGGCGCTACGTGAGCTTCTACTCGAACGCCTCGAATCTGACCTGCTCGGGTTCGACTCAGGACCAGATCTACGTCGTCGACCGAGACGCGCTCTAAGGCGCACGCGCAATCTTCACTGGCGAGGCCCGGAGCTTGGGCGCAGGCTGTTAAGATCGCTCCGGACCGAATGTACGCAGAGCGGGAAGCGCCCCTCCGTTACACGAAGAGGCCACGTTATGGCGACCATGCAATCCAAGCCTCGTTTGCTCTTGCACGTGGAGGACGTCGAAACCGGCGAGTTCCTGCACGGCCAGCTTTCGGGAGGCGACTTCGGCGTCGACCGGGTCTTCACCCGTCGCAACGCGATCGAAAAACTGCAGGGCGAGGACTTCCCGCTCTACATCGCGCCCGCCGGCTGGGCGAAGGGGCAGGACCCCGTGCTCGACGAAGTCATCGAGGCGCGCCGGGTTCTCGCGATGCCCGCCGACGGGCTCGCCAAGCACCCCGAGCCGCGGATGCTGCTGCCGCTCATGCGGCGTTACGTCGAGCGGCAACGCTCGCTCGACGCGCTCCTGTCGCGGATCCTCTACCACCAGGCGGGGCTGGACGTGCGCGACGCGAAGCTGCGTTACCCCCTCGACGTGCCCGTGCACTTCGAGTTCTGGCGGACGGGCATGGGCAAGGGACGCACGCTCAACCTGAGCTCGAGCGGATTCTACGTCGCGCTCGACGCGTCGGAAGCGTTGCCCGTGCCGCGGGAAGAGTTCCTCTTCCGCATCGACGCGCCCGAGAGCCGCTTCGGCCCGCTCAGCGGGACGGCGCGGGTGCGCTGGCTCTGCGACGGCAGCCGCGAACGCACGCCGCCGCGCGGCCCCTTCCGCTCGCGCATCGGTTTCGGGGCCGAGATCCTCGTGCCGATGGCCGAGGAGGAAGCGGCCTAAGCGTCGCTAAACTCGCGACCGAATGAGATGGCCGTCCGGCGCGAATCTATTTCTGCGCGAAGAGGATGCGCAAGTATTTGCGCTTGCCCACGCGTAGAATGGCTTCCTGCACGCCTTCGATGAGATGGTTCGTGTCGGTCACCTTGACGCCGTTCACCGCGACGCCGCCTTGGACGATGAGTCGGCGGGCTTCGCTGAGCGAGGCCGCGAGGCTCTGCTCGGCCATGACCTTGGTGAGCGACATGCTCGTACCCGGGATGCCGATCGTCGGGATGTCCGAGGGCATTTCTTTCTTCGAGAAAACGGAATCGAATTCGCTCGCGGCCGACTCGGCCTCTTCCGTGGAGTGGAAGCGCTCGACCAGCTCGAAGGCCAGACGCACCTTGGCTTCCTTCGGGTGCATGGCCTTGATCTTTTCGAGGTCGTGCTCGGTGAGGAGTTCGTAGAAGCGGTTCATGACGGCGTCCGAGACGGCCATGATCTTACCGAACATCTCGCGCGGGACTTCGTTGATGCCGATCGCGTTGCCGAGCGACTTGGACATCTTCTGCACGCCGTCGGTGCCCTCGAGGATCTTCATGAAGAGGCAGACCTGGGGCTCCTGGCCCGCGCTCTTCTGATACTCGCGACCGAGCAAGACGTTAAAGCGCTGGTCCGTGCCGCCGAGCTCGACGTCGGCGCGAAGCTGAACGGAATCGAAGGCTTGCAGGATAGGGTAAAAGAACTCGTGCAGGGCGATGGGCTGCTGCGACTTGTAGCGATTCGAGAAGTCATCGCGTTCGAGCAAACGTGCCACGGTGATCTGCGAGGCGAGGCGGATGATGTCGTGGATCTTGAGCGGATCCGACCACTGCGAGTTAAAGACGATCGAGGTCTTCGAGGGGTTCAGGATCTTGAGGACCTGGTCGGCGTAGGTTTTGGCGTTACGCTGCACGTCCTCGCGCGAGAGCTGCTTGCGCGTCTCGCTCTTGCCCGTGGGATCGCCGATCTGCGCCGTGAAGTCGCCTACCAAGAATAGCACTTGGTGCCCGAGTTCCTGGAAGGTCTTGAGCTTTTGCAACACGACGGTGTGGCCCAGGTGCAAGTCCGAAGTCGAGGGATCCACGCCGAGCTTGACCCGCAGGGGCTTGTTCGTGGCGAGGCTGCGTTCGAGTTTCTTTTGGAGTTCCTCGACGGGAATGATCTCCGAGGTGCCGCGACGGATCTGCTCGAGCTGGGCGGCGGCGGCTTCTTTGATCTTGGGCGTGATGAGGTTCTCTTCGGGCGTCGATGACATGCGGGCTCCGAGTTTAGCAGGCTACGGGAAATTCGCCACGCCCCGGCCCCCGGCTCGGCGTGGCGCGTCTTCCCGGTTCGAGGGCTAGGGCAGGATCGCGTGACCTTCGAAGGCGATGCAGTAAGCCCCGCTGCACTCGTCGACCCGGGCGCGGCGGCAGCTGCCCGTGAGCACGACGCCGGCTTCGGCGTTCGAGATGATGCCAAGGAAGGCCGCGTGTTTTTGGCAGGTCTCCTGGTTGTAGCTCGGCGAGCTTCCGCAGATGCAGGCGCCGCGCAGCGCGACGGCGCTGGCGTTCGTGTTCGTGTTCGTGAGCGGTGAGATCTTGACCTGGGGGCTCTCCACGGAAGCTTGGGCCGTGGCGAAAAACCCGATGGCGAGAAACGAAGCGATGCGAATGATGCGGTTCATTGAGGTCCTCCCAGCCGCGAGCTTAGGCCCGAAGCGAGGGACCCGCAATCCGGCGCGCTCGAAGCACTTCGCGGAGTGTTCCGGGACTAGGGGTGCGTTTCGGGACGCGAAGCCTCGATGCGGATGCGCTCGATCGAGCGGGCCTTGCCCGTCGACTCGTCGATGTCCACGAGCACGGCGCAGAGCCACGGGTCGCCCATGGCGACCTCGAACTTGCGGCCGCGCTTCGTGAGGAAGCGCTCGAGGATGATCTCTTTCTTGATGCCGATGACCGAGTCGTAGGGGCCCGTCATGCCGGCGTCCGTGCAGTAGGCCGTGCCGCCCGGCAGGATGCGCTCGTCGGCCGTGGGGACGTGCGTGTGGGTGCCCACGACGAAGCTCGCGCGGCCTTCGCAGTGCCAGCCCATGGCGACCTTCTCGGAGGTCGCTTCGGCGTGGATGTCGACCATGACGACCTTCGTCTTCTCGAGGAGCTTGGGCAGGTGCTCGTCGACGGCGCGGAAGGGGCAGTCGAGGGGGTCCATGAAGATGCGACCCATGACGTTGATGACGCCCACTTTGAGGCCCGAGCTTGAGGTGTAAAGGATCGCGCCCTTGCCGGGGGTGCCGGGCGGGTAGTTCGCCGGCCGCAAAGCGTAGGGTTCGTCCTCGAGAACGGGCACGCCTTCGCGCTTGTCGAAGGTGTGGTTACCGCCGGAGAGGATGTCGACGCCCGCCTGGGACATCTCGCGGAAGGTGGATTCGGTGATGCCAAAGCCGCCGGCCATGTTCTCGCCGTTGGCCACGACGACGTCGATCGAGTGCTTTTTGCGCAGCGCCGGGAGGAAGCGCACGATGATGGAACGGCCCGCTTCGCCCACGATATCGCCGATAAAGAGCAGCTTCATAGGGGGAAGGGTTTAGCCCATCTTTTCGGCTCTTTCGCCGGCGCGGGGACGTTTTTCGCGACCCGCTGCCAAGGCCTTGGACGGGGGGGCGTTCCGGGATGCCGCTTAAAGCGTCCGTGGGGAGTCGGCACGGGAACTGCTTAAGAGATCTCGATGCTGATTTTACCGCGTCTTTTGTCGCTTGGTTTCTTGCTCGCAAGTAGCTCGGGAGCTTGGGCGAATCCCCCTTGGTATCGCTTGAACTGCGTCACCAAGGAAAAAGACGTGCTGGAGTTCATCGTCATCGACACGCCGAGCGGGGCCCGCGCCCTGAAGGCGACCCTCAACGGGAACGAGGTGTCGGTCGAGGCCGACGGCGGCGAAAAGATCGCGGGCTACGCCTACGATAAGATCGAAGGCCGGCCCATCACGTTCTACCAAAGCGAGATTCTGAGCGCCGCGCGGATCACCCTCCACGCGAACGTCGACCTCACGCAGAAGGTCATCCCCGCCGTCAAGGCTTCCGTCGCGATCTTCGACTACGACGGCAGCTGCCTCGCCCCCGAAAAAGTCCGCAAGCTCGGAGCCGTCTGCACGGTCGACGGAGCGGGCTAGTCGTCCGACGATCGTTCCTTAGGTTTATGCCACAACGGATTAGGAGAATTTTATGATGTCACGTTTCGCAATCGGCGCCCTCTTTCTCACCTTCGCGGCTAACGTCCACGCTTCCGCGCTCGTGCGCGAGATCACCTGCACGGCCGGCAAGGAGATCGTCAAGCTGACCGTCGTGAACTCGAAGGCTGATGGTTTCTACGTCGAAGGGGCTTCTCTTTCCCTGAAGGGGAAGCCGGCTTCCCTCGAACTCGATTACGCTGATAGCTTGAGCGATCTCAAGACGAGCGGCGATTACGGCGAACTCGGCGGCAAGAATCTCGTCCTTCAAGATCGCGCGAAAGAACGCACGATTCAGCTGACGCTCGACAAGGACATCGCCGTCGGCGAGAAGTCCGGCGCCTGGGTGACCTTCCAAGAGGCCGACGAAACTTGCCCGGCCCCGAACACGCGCCAGGTGCGCGCGAAGTGCGTCGCGGAATAGCGACGTTCCCCGAAACGATAAAACGCGAAGGCCCGGCTCTCCTTTCGGAGGGCCGGGCCTTCGCGCGTTCGGACTTTGGGCTTACTTCGCGAGGGCGGTGGCGCGCGTCTCGCGGATGACCGTGACCTTGATCTGGCCGGGGTAGGTCATGTCGGACTCGATCTGCTTGGCGATGTCGCGCGAGAGCATGACGGCCTGCTCGTCGGTGACGCGCGAGTTCTCGACCATGACGCGAAGCTCGCGGCCCGCGGCGATCGCGAAGCTGCGCTCGACGCCGGGGAAGTTGTTCGCGATGCGCTCGAGGTCCTCGAGGCGACGCACGTAGTTGTCGAGTTGCTCGCGGCGCGCGCCGGGGCGGGCGCCCGAGATGGCGTCGGCGCCGATGACGAGGAAGTCGAGCCACGACTCGGGCTTCACGTCTTCGTGGTGGGCGCGCACGGCGTAGACGATGTCGGCGGCTTCGCCGTACTTCGCGCAGAGATCCGCGCCGATGACAGCGTGCGAGCCATCTTGCTCGTGCGTGAGCGCCTTGCCGATGTCATGGAGCAGACCC
The DNA here is from genome assembly GCA_002343545.1 of Bacteriovoracaceae bacterium UBA2428. Classification (GTDB taxonomy): domain Bacteria; phylum Bdellovibrionota; class UBA2428; order UBA2428; family UBA2428; genus UBA2428. The sequence goes on along the minus strand of DDRA01000048.1, from coordinate 17,682 downwards.
GCGCGGCGGGCCTTCTTGACGTCGAGACCGAGTTCGGCCGCCATGAGGCCGCAGAGGTGACCCACTTCGATGACGTGGTGGTACTGGTTCTGCGTGTAGCTGTAGCGGAACTGGAGCTGGCCAATCGTCTTGACGAGCTCGGGGTGCATGCCCACGATGCCGAGCTCGAGCAGCGCCTTGTCGCCGGCCTCTTTGACCTGCTTGTTCGTTTGCTCGGTGACCTTGTGCACGAGTTCCTCGATGCGGCCCGGGTGAATGCGGCCGTCCGCGATGAGGTTCTCGAGCACCGTCTTGCCGATGTGACGGCGGACGGGATCGAAGCACGAAACGACGACGGTTTCGGGCGTGTCGTCGATGATGAGGTCGCACCCGGTGGCCTGCTCGATGGCGCGGATATTGCGGCCTTCGCGTCCGATGAGGCGCCCCTTCATTTCGTCCGACGGCAGCGTCACGTTTGAGGTCGTGCGCTCCGGGATGTACTCCGAGGAGTATCGCGAGATCGCGATCGAGATGATGCGCTTGGCGAGCTTTTCGGAGTCGTCTTTGGTGTTTTCCTCGACGGCCTTCACGATGCGGGCGCCCTGGACCTTGGCGTCTTCCTCGATGACCTTGAGGAGCGATTCGCGGGCTTCGCGTTCGGTCATGCCGGCGATGCGCTCGAGGTCGCGCGCGAGTTCCTGCGTCTTGTTCTTGAGGTGTTCCTCGGTCGCGGCGACGGCCTTGGAGAGTCGCTCATGTTCGGCGGCTTGGCGTTCGGCGCGGCTCATCGCGGCTTCGGCCTTCTCTTTGGCTTCCTGGGCGGCGCGCTGTTCGTCCTTCAGGTTCTTCTCGATGTCGCGGGCTTTCTGCTCGTGGCGCTTGGCCTCGTCCATCTTTCCCTGCACGGACTGCTCGAACTTGCGGCGCGCCTGTTCGACGGCGTCGCGCGACTTGCGTTCGGAGTCCCGCACGATGTCGTCGGACTTCTTCTTGGCGTCGCGCACGATGTTGCGGGCCTTTTCGTCGGCTTTACCGACGACCTGCTTTTCTTTGAGTTTGAACAGGATGAGGCCGACGGCCCCCCCGACGACGAGTCCGATAACGAGAAAGAGCCAAGGGTTCATGATGATGTCCTCACGGGATGGAAGGTGGATTCGGTTAGGATGGCGTCGACCCGCTGGTCACCGTCGTGAAGCCAGGTCGCGGGAATTTCGTCGATCAGGAAGGCGTCGCGCACGAGGCCCACCGTGTAACGGGGGCGCGATCGCGCGAGGTAACGGTCGTAATAACCACCGCCGCGACCGACGCGACGGCCCCGGCGATCCATGAGCAGACCGGGAACGAAGAGGAGTTCGGGCGTGGCTTCGGGGGCCGTGGCCGGCGCCTCGAAGATCTTGAGCGTGGGGTGGGGAACGGCATCCTTCGCTTCGCACACGTGAAAACGCAGCTCGGGACCTTCGCAGCGTGGAAAGGCGGCTTGGCATCCGCTCGGACGCCAAGGCATCGCGGACGGCTCGACGCCGTCCGCGCGAGGGAAAAAGCCACCGATCACCGTCAGGTTCTCGTAGAGCTCATCAGGCGGCAGGGCCGGAACCCAGGAGAGCATTCGCTTCGCCGTCTTGCGAACAAGCCGGCGCGCTTCCGCGAGGGGAAGCCTCCTTGCATCCCGGACATCCCATGAATCCATCATGGTGTTTTCTCATCTCCCGACGCCGTCCGGGGCGGCCGGGAGTCCCAAAAAAATACGAACAAACCGAGTCCTAAAAAGGCCGGGTCTTCAAAGGTTCGAAGAGGCCTCGGCTCCGTTCAGATGCGCACCGACTCGATCCAAGATGCGATCCGAAGTTTCCGTGACTCGCTTCTTCAAAACCCGGAGCTTTTCCTTTTCGAGAAGAAGCTCTTCGGCCAGGTTGAAGGCCACGAGTACCGTCAGTTGGTGGGCGGAAACGCCCCGATCCAACCCGTCCGCAAATTCTTCGAACTTCGAATCGACCAAATCTCGAATTTGTTTGAGTGTCGCGGGTGTGGCGTCCGTGCGTACCTTCACGGCCACGCCACCCAAAGTCAGTTCCGTATGCTTTCTGCTTCCCTTCGGGAGCCGGACGTCGAGCGCCGATTCGTTCGTGCTCACGCGAGGCGACCTTCCAGCAAAAAGCCAAGACGCTCGGAGGCTTCCGTCGAGAACTCCGAGTCAAACAAGAAGACGTTGAACATGCGTAGGCTCAATCTACGCCTAAAGCGGCGATCCTCAAAGACGCAGCGAGTTATAAAAGGCGAACTTCGGAGCTTTTTAGAGGCGGGCTTCGTTCGAAGTCGCGGCCGT
>DDRA01000048.1:10092-15269 GCA_002343545.1 Bacteriovoracaceae bacterium UBA2428 | reverse complement strand
GCCGTGGCAGAAGCGGGGGCGCGGGTGTCGTCCCCCAAAACGGCTTCGCTGAAGGCTTCCGCGTCGAACGCGCGAAAGTCCACGGCCGTTTCGCCCAGGCCGAGGCGCCGGATCGGGAGCTTCGTCTTGCGGGCGACCGAGAAAACGGCCCCGCCGCGGGCCGTGCCGTCGAGCTTGGTCAGGATGAGTCCCGTCACGGCGACGTCCTTGAGGAAGCTTTCCGCCTGGGAAACCATGTTCTGACCCGTGTTGCCGTCCAGCACGAGGAGGATCTCGTGGGGGGCACCCGCGAGGGCCTTGTCCATGACCCGCTTGTTCTTCTGCAGGGCTTCCATAAGCTGGTTCTGGTTATGGAGGCGCCCGGCCGAATCGCAAAGCACGAAGTCGATGTTCTTGGCCTTGGCCGACTGGATGGCGTCAAAGAGGACGGCCGAGGCGTCCGCGCCGGCTTGGCCCTTCACGATGGGGATCTCGAGGCGTTGGGCCCAGGTTTCGAGTTGTTCGCCCGCGGCGGCGCGGAAGGTATCGCCCGCGCCCAGGAGAACGGAGTGGCCGCGGCCTTTGAGCTCCGAGGCGAGTTTGGCGATGGAGGTCGTCTTGCCCACGCCGTTGACCCCGACGAACCAGACTACGGTGGGCTCGCCGCTCGCATGGCGTCGCGGCCAGTCCCGGGCGTCCGAAGGCATGGCGGCCTCGAGCCAACCCTTGAGGTGCGTTTGGAGCGCTCGGCGGACTTCGGCCGAGCGTTCGCTCGACGGAAGCCCTTCGATGCGCGCCCAGTCCACCGCGGCGAGGGCTTCCTGGGTGTGTGGGAAACCGAGATCGGCCGCAAGGCAGGCTTCTTCGAAGGCTTCCTTGAGCGAAGCGATGTCCTTGGATTCGCCGATCCCAAAGAGGCGACGAGTCTTGGCGAGGGCCGCGCGCCAGGCGTTCGGCGAGGGGACGTGGGGAAGGGCCTCGGCATCCGTCGTGGACGAGGGGGCCGAAACTTCGGTCGGGGTCGTCTCGTCAAGGCTCGGACGTTTGGCGTAGACCGTGACGACGAAGCGAGCGGCGATCAGCAATCCGATGCTGCCGAGCGCGGCGATGATCCATTGGGTCGTCGTAAGCTGGTCGAGGAGTTCCATGGCCCACGGTCCTAGGTCGAGTCCCCGGACGGAGCAAGCCTTCATCGGCCCGGGCGAAGGGCCCCCACGGAGCGAGGTGACGCTTCCCTACGTCTTGGTCAATGTTAGGCCAAGTTTCAGGTCACAAGCGAGGGGGGCGAAAACGGCGTCTCCGCCGCCTTCGTTTCCTTCTCCACCGGCTCAAGAGTTTGGCGGCCTTCTCCGTTAAGAACCCTAGTTCTGCTAGGGTTCTTAGGACTTGCAGGATCTGCAGCGTGTACTGCGGTTCCAGCATAGGGGCCTCCTTTGCGGGGGGCTCCTCCTTGGGCCGACCTCGATCCGTGAGGGTTGGGTCGGCCCAAGCACTTTCCGGACCAGGCTCGGCGTCGATTTCGATTTCGATCTAGGCCTCGGCCGGGAGGCATTCCACTTTGCAGATCAGCCACTCCGCCTTGAGCGTGAGCGTGTGGGGGAAGCGGCCAGTGCGGACCTAGCGAAACCAGGCGCGCTAGCATGGCGATAGCTTGCCCGCGCGTGCCGAGCTGGCAAGCGGGGAGCTCGTCAAGGCTTGGCGTCCCGCGTTGCCGTCGCGGGGTCTCTACGCTCGGGGAGAGGCGGGTTCGAGCATGCGGTAGAGCGTGCGCTCCGAGACGCCGAGCAAGTGCGCGGCGAGCTTGCGGTTTCCGCCGGCGATGACGAGCGCTTGCTCGAGCGCGCGGCGTTCGAGCGTGGCGAGATCGGCGAAATTCGGCGTCGCGCTCGGCGGGGCCTGGCGTTCGGAGTTCTCCGGCGTCGCGACCTCGCGTTCGAGGGCGCCGCGGAGGCTCGACACTTCGAGCAGGCCGGCGCGGATCTCTTCGTCGCTCGCCAAGACGAGCGAGCTCTCGAGCGAGTTCTCGAGCTCGCGGATGTTGCCCGGCCAGTCGTGGTGCCACGCGCGCGCGAAAGCTTCGTAGCTCAGCCGCACGCGCGGCCGCTGGTTCTTCTCGGAGAGGTGGTCGAGCAGCGCGGGGACGAGCCAAAGGAGGTCTTGCTTGCGCTGGCGAAGCGGCGGCACCGAGATCTCGACGACTTTCAACCGGTAGAGGAGATCCTCGCGGAAGCGTCCCGTCTTGACGAGTTCGTCCAACGGGCGGTTCGTCGCGGCGACGATGCGGACGTTCGCGGTCGTTTCCTTGTTCGAGCCCAGCCGGAAAAACTTTCGGGTCTGGATGAACTGCAGGAGCTTGGCCTGCAGGGCGGGGCTCAGGTCGCCGATCTCGTCGAGCAGCAGGGTGCCGTTCTCGGCCGCGCCGATCTTGCCTTCGCGCGATTGCACGGCGCCGGTGAAGGCGCCCTTCTCGAAGCCGAAGAGCTCGCTTTCCAGCAGCTCCGCCGGAATGGCCGCGCAGTTGAGCGCGATGAAGGGGCCGTTCCGTCGCGTCGAGAGCTGGTGGAGCGTCTCGGCGAGGTAGGACTTGCCGGTGCCGCTCTCGCCCGTGAAGAGGACGCTCGCTTCGGAGCTCGCGGCGCGGCGAAGCGTTTCCATGACGCGCGCGTATTGGGGGGACAGTTGTGAATTCGTCGAGGCGAAGCTTGCCGTGGGAGTCGGCGCGCCCATGAGACGCTGCACGGTTTCGCGCACGTTTTTGAGCTTGAGCGGCTTCGTGAGCACGTCGAAGGCGCCGGCCTTCATCGCCGAAACGGTGTCTTCGATCGTGCCGAAGGCCGTCACGAGCACGCGCGCGACTTCGGGGCGCAGGTGCCGGGCCGCGGCGAGGAGTTCGAGCCCGTCCACGCCGGGCATCTTGAGGTCGGTGATGAGGAGGCGAATCTCGGGGCGGGCGCGGAGCAATTCGAGCGCTTCGCCGCCGGAAGCGGCCGCGAGGCAGGCGTGGCCGTCGCGTTCGAGCACGGCCATGAGGCTCGTACGGTTCTCGGCTTCGTCGTCGACGACGAGGATCATGGGCGCGTTTCCTCCGGGTTGGCTTCGACCGAGCTTACGCCGATCGGAGCCGCTTGTCGAAGCGTGCCGCCCACGCGCACGGTGCTGCGGAAGGCGCTCGACGCCGGCGAGTCGACGACCTCCAGCGCGGCCTCGAAAGCGCGGAGCATGGACTGGCTCGTCGCGAGCCCGAGCCCCGAGCCGCGGTCCTTCGTCGTCTGGAAGGCTTGGAAGTCCTTGCCCTTGAAGTCGTCCGGGAAACCTTGGCCGTTGTCGGAGACGAGAATTTCCCAGCGCCCGGAGCTTCCGTCGACGTGGATCTGGACGAGCAGGCGCGGCGACGCCGCCGCGACGCCGTCGAAGGCCTCCGCGGCATTCTTCACGAGGTTCAGCAGCACGGCCTTCAGCACGTTGCGCGGGATCGGGAGCTTCGCGTGCGGGGGGCCGCGGAACTCGACGTGGGCCTCGACGCCCCGGCGCTCGAGCTCGGGCTTGAGCGTCTCGAGCACGGAGAAGGCGACCTCTTCGGGCAGCGATTCGTTTTCGCTCCCGGCGATCGTCGTGGGGAGGACTTCGGGATGGGCGGGGTCCGCGGCGTTCGCGATGCGGGCGCGCGTCGTGCGCAGGTGGCTCTCCGTGAGCGCGTCGAGGCGATCGATCTCGCCGAGCACGGCGTCGAGCTGGCGACGGAGCTCGTCGTCCTCGAGGCTTTCGCGGAGGAGCTCGAGTTTGAGGTTCAGGCTGTTGAGCGGGTTACGGATCTCGTGGGCGAGTTGCGCGGCCATCTCGCCCATGGACGCGAGCTTCTCCTTGGAGACGAGCTGTTGCATGAGCGACTCGTTGTGGCGCACGAGGTGGCCGAGCCCCGCGAAGAGCGTGATCGAGGCGCGTTCGTCCGCTTGGATGCGCGAGGTGCGGGCCTCGAGCTCGCGCGCCTGGACTTGCAGGCGACCGATGAGGCCGCGGAAGCTTTCCACGAGGCTCTGCACCTCGAGCGGCGGCGAGAGCAGGCCGGAGCCCGCGACGGAGCGGGGCGGGGCGCGCGTCAGGAAGGACTCGTCGCGGTCGTTCACGAGCCAGCTGCGGAGGCCGAGCAACGGGTTCGTCCAACGCCAGACGAGCACGACGAGGAACATCGCGAGTAGTGCCTGGAGCAGCAACACGCCGCCCCAGATGACGAGGTTCTCGCGCGAGCTGTTCGAGAGCAGGAGAATCTGCAGCGAGGACTCCCGTTTGACCGCGCGCGAGAGCAAGCGCGTGCGATCGCGCAGCTCCATGAGGCGCGCCAGTACGATGTTCACCTCGACGAGGCGGGGGCGGTCGGAGTTGTACGCGCGCGCCGTCTGCGCCCAGGGCGAGAGCAGCGGCGCCAGGAAGTCCGGAAAGAAGGGGCCGGCCTGGAGGTTCAGCAGCGCCTGTACGGAGGGGCTCAGGCCGATGAGCTTGGCCTGGCTTTCGGGGTTCAGTTCCTTTTGCGAGGTCGAGAGCCAGCGCAGCTCGTGGATCTGCAGGTCGAGCTCGCGCTCGGCCTGCTCGACGAGACGGCTCGTCGGCAGGAGGACTTCGTGGATGCGGTTCGCCGTCGAGGAGAGTCGCTCCTGCGCCGCGATCATGAGCCAGACCCCGAGCGTCGAAACCACGAGCAACGCGAGCAAGAAGAGGACGAGACGCGAGGTCAGGCTCAGGACCCGTTTCGGGGGGGCGGCGGTGAATTCGACGGCCATCGGGCGTTCCCCTTTCTTTACGCGTTCTTGACGGCGCCTTCACGCGAACGACGCGGAGCGGGCCGCGGGCATCGCCAAGGGTCCGAAGTCTTTGCCTTAGTTTAGGCCAAGCGGCGTCAAAGTTCTAACGTGCGTCGGGCGATTGTGTCGGGCTAAGCGTCCGATTCTTTGTCGCCTTAAAGTTTAACGCTCCGAACTCCGATCCGTTACACTGAGATTGGGGAGAATTTGCCTATGACTCGTTTTCAAATGGGATCCTTGCTGAGCTTGAGCCTTTGGGCCACGGCGAGCGTGATGACTCCCTCGGCGCACGCTGGCGATCCGCCGGTGGTGTCTCCGCCCACGGCTCCGGCGCCGCTACCGGGCCCGGTGAATCCTCCCGCGCCGCCGCCGGCTCCGCCGCCGCCCGCGCCGATCCGCGAC
>DDRA01000048.1:9606-9998 GCA_002343545.1 Bacteriovoracaceae bacterium UBA2428 | reverse complement strand
CGCCGCCCGCGCCGATCCGCGACGTCGGTCGCGACGACGGCCGTGGCCGCGACGATTACGAAGGCGGCGGCATGTCGGCCGACTCGGCCGCGCTCGCCCGCGCCTGCGGATTCTCGAGCGCGCCTTCGGGCTCGCCCTTCGCCCGCGACGGCAGCGTGAAACCCGCGTGGCAATGGCGCGAGGGCTCGGCCGCTTGGGGCATCGAAGTCACCTACTCGCGGAACCGTAAAGACGCTTTCCGCAGCCCGATCTGCGAACAATATCTCCTCACGATCATCTCGGAGAGCTACCACGGCGGCCGCAAAGGCGTGGCTTCGCGTTGCGAAGCGATCCGCGATCAGCTCTTCGCGCAGTACCAGGAACTCAAGTCCTCGGGCGCCGGCGGCAGCGGC
>DDRA01000048.1:8869-9489 GCA_002343545.1 Bacteriovoracaceae bacterium UBA2428 | reverse complement strand
TCCTCGGGCGCCGGCGGCAGCGGCGGCTCCTTCGGTACGCTCGGCGCCATGCTGAGCGAGCGCGGCGGCCGCGGCGCGAGCGAGACGAACGTCTGCGACAACCCGTCCGACGAAGACGTCTTCGCGTGCCAGTTCGTGGACTTCCGCGAAACCCTCGACGATTCGCCTTCGCAGCGCCAGGCCGCGAAGGAAATCCTCGCCTATTGCCGCGCGAGCGGCGCGGACATGACGGTCAGCTTCGACACCTACGCTTCGTACACGAACGCGGGCTTCGACAGCTTCGGCGGCGCTTACTGCGGTCAGCGCTCGAACGGCCCGATCGTCATCCGTCGCGAAAACAAATGGTACGACACGCTCGGTAACGTCGTGCTCGGCATGACGAAGGTCCTCGCGCCCACGCTCACGATGTGGGACATCGCGAAGATGCAGCAGAAGAACGCGCGTCACCAGATGGACCTCAACGCTCAGCTCGGCTTCCCGAGCGCGGCCGTGGCGGGTTCGTCGTCCTTCGGCTTCGGCGCCGGGGGCGTCGGCATCTACGGCGGCGGCATGGGCGGTATGGCCGGTTGCCACGGCGGCGGCCTCTACGGCGGCAGCGGTTGTGGCGGCTGGGGTTGCGC
>DDRA01000048.1:0-8707 GCA_002343545.1 Bacteriovoracaceae bacterium UBA2428 | reverse complement strand
GTGCCGGTTGCGGCATGGGTGGCCAAGTCCTCGTTCCCGGCGGCGCGATCGGCGGCATCGGTGGCGGCGCTTGCGGCGGCGGCCTGCCCTTCGCCTACGGCGGCGGCGGTTGCGGCGGCTTCTACCCCGGCGGCATGGGCGGCGTCATCGGCGGCGGTTGTGCTTACTCCGGACTCGGCGGCGGCTGCCCGATGGGCGCGGCCTACGGCAACGGCGGCGTGATGGTCGGCGGCACGGGCATGGGCCCGATCGCAGGCGGCGGTATGTGCGGAACGCCTCCTTACGCCCCGTGGGCGCCGGGATGCGGCGCGGGCGGTGGCGTGTTGAGCGGCGTGCCTGGTTACGGCCTGGGCGGCGTCGGCGGTCTTGGTGGCCTCGGTGGCGTCGGCGGCATGCCGGGTCCCTACGGCACGCTCAACGGCAACAACGGCTGGGGCGGACCCTGGGGCGCGAACGGCACGTACGGCGCGGCTCCCTACTGGGGCACGAACCCGAACAACTCGAACCTGGTCGCGCAGCAGGCGAACGCCTACTCGCAGTGGGCGAGCGCGATGGCGCGCCAAGCTTCGGAAGCGAGCCGCTACGGCCAACTCTACCGTAACCAACTCGCCGACCAGCAAAAGGTCGCCGACAAGTCGTACCAGTCCTACATGGCCTACCAGCAGGCTAACTCGGGATTGAATTACGGCGGCGCGATGATGGGCTACGGTGCGGGTGGCGCGGGTTACGGCGGTGCTTACGGTGGCGGCTACGCCGTGCCGGTCTACTACCCGCCCTACCAAAGCAATAGCGGCACGAGCATCGGCTTCGGCTTCCAGTACTCGAACACGCGCTAGGGCGCGGCTTCGAGGGCGGGCTCCGTCGTGAAGGTGACTCCGAATCTTCTGCGCTGGCAGCGGGATCTCTATCCCGCGGGCCACGCGAATCGATTGAATCTCGTTCTGCACCTCGTGAGCGTTCCCGTCTTCGTGGCGGGCGCGCTCACGCTCGTCTACGCGCTCGCGACGTTCGCGTGGGGGCTCGCGGGCCTCGGCGCCGCCGCGGTCGTCGCGGCGATCGCGGTCCAGGGCTTCGGCCATTCGCGCGAAATCGAGCGCCCCGAACCCTTCCTCTCGCCGCTCGATTTCGTGGCGCGCTTCGCCGCCGAGAACTTCGTCACCTTCTGGCGCTTCCTAGCCTCCGGCGATTTCCGTAGACGTTTCTAAAAGGCGTCAGACCCAGCTCTTTTGGGTTCGGCATTTGCGTTGTTTTGACGCGCGCGCTGAACCAAAAGGAGCCGGGGGCGCCTAGCCTGACGCCTTTTTGCGCTATGCTCGCGGGCATGACGAAGCCTTATGCGTTGTATCCGAGCGTGCGTGGTTCGCGAATCGTGTTCGCGTCCGAGGAAGATCTTTGGAGCGTGGGACTCGAGGGCGGGCTCGCGCGCCGACTCACCACCGGTAAGGGGGCCTTCTCCACGCCGAAGCTCAGTCCCGACGGCAAGTGGATCGCCGCGATGTCGCACGACGAGGGCAGCCGCGAGGTCGTGTTGCTGCCTTCCGACGGCGGCGACTTGCGACGTTTGAGCTACCTCGGCGTGAGCTCGAACCCGCGCGTTTCGGGATGGGAAAATGATTCGACGATCTTCCTGAGCTCGGGGCACCGCCATCCGCACTGGGCCTCCGAGATCTACCGTCTCGATGTGAGCGTGGGCGCCGAACCCGTTCCCCTCAACCTCGGGCCCGCCGTGAACATCGTCGCCTCGCGCCACGGCTTCGTGCTCGAGCACAACGGGCACCGGCCCGAACCGGCCTGGTGGAAGGGCTACCGCGGAGGCCTCGCCGGCAAGTTCTTCTACGCGAAGAGCCTCGACGATGAGTTCCGCCCGCTCGTGCCGTTCGCGGCCGCGCACTTGACGACGCCCCTGTGGGTCGGCGACCGCATCTTTTTCGTGGCCGACCCGGACGGCACCGCGCAGGTCTACTCCTGCGACCGCGAAGGCCGCGGAGTCAAGCAGCACACCAAGCTGAAGGACTTCTACGCGCGCAATCCCTCCACCGACGGCAAGCACGTCGTCTTCACTTCGGGCGGCGATTTGCTCGCGCTCGATCTTCGCACGAACCGCACGCGCGAGATCAAAGTGCAGTGCCCGAGCCAGCGTCCGCAGCGTCAGCGCCGCATCGTGAGCGCGGGGACCGCCTTCGAATCCGTGAGCCTGGCGCCCGACGCCAAGTCGCTCGCGCTCACCTTCCGCGGCCAGGTCGCCGAGTTCGGCGCTTGGAGTGGCGCCGTCAAGTTGCTCGAGAAGCCGAACGACGCGCGCTACCGCTTGGCCACGCGCATCGGCGAGAAGGGCCTCGTCTGGGTGAGCGACGCTTCGGGCGAAGATGAGCTCGTCTACCGCGCGGAGCCCGACGCCAAACCCAAGGCCCTCAAGGGGCTCCGCGTCGGTCGCGTGCTCGCGATGGTCGCTTCGCCCGCGGGCGAGCGCGTGGCGATTCTGTCGAACGACAACTCCCATCGCCTCGTCGACCTCAAGTCGGGCAAAGCCAAACTCCTTCGGCGCGAGGACTGGGCGCCGCTCTTCGATGCGGCGGCTTTCAGTCCCGACGGCCGTTACCTCGCGTACTCCGCCCGCACCGGCTACGCGACCGCGATCCTGCGGGTCTACGACGCCGACACGGGCAAGACCCACGACGTCACGGACGAAGTCACGGTCGACTACGCGCCGAGCTTCGACCCCGAGGGTCGTTACCTCTACTTCATCGGCAACCGCGACTTGAACCCGCACTGGGACCACGTGCACTTCAACTACGGTTTTCCGCGGGCGTCCTCGGCATTCCTCATCCCGCTTCGTCGCGACCAGTTGTCGCCTTTCCTCGTCCCGAACGAAGAAGAAGCGAAGGATGCATCGAAGGCGGACGCGAAGAAAACCCCCGCGAAGAACGTGAAGCTCGTGACGACGATCGACTTCGAAGGCATCCGCGAGCGCATCCAGCGCTTCCCGGTGCGCTTGAACGGACACCTCGCGAAGGTCTGCGGTCTCGACAAGAACCGCGTGCTCCTGCTGAGCTGGCCGGTGGAAGGTCTCCTCAACCAACCCTGGGGTCCCGGGGCTTCCGAACCCAAGGGTCGACTGGACGTCTTCGATTTTTCGACGCAGAAGCTCGAGCCCTACTACGAAGGGGTGAGCGACGTGAGCGTGCTCGGCCGCGGCAAGCACGCCTTGCTTCGCGTCGGCAGCCGCGTTCGCATCGTGGGCGGCGAGGGCAAGCCCGACAAGGCGGCCGCGGACGTCTCGCCCAAGACGGGTTGGATCGATCTGAATCGCATCCAGACGATCATCGAACCCGCGGGCGAATGGCGGCAGATGCTGCGCGAGATCTGGCGTCTCATGCGCGACCACTTTTGGGATCCGGGCATGAGCCGCATCGATTGGAAAGAGGTTCTCGCGCGCTACCTGCCGCTCGTCGAGCGGGTGTCGACGCGCTCCGAGTTCAGCGACCTCGTGTGGGAAATGCAGGGCGAGATGGGAACCTCGCACGCCTACGACATCGGCGGCGACTACCGGCTGCCGCCCCCGATCCGCGTCGCGAAGCTCGGGTGCGACCTCGAGCGCACGGCGCGCGGCTACCGCATCGCGCGCATCCCGAAGGGCGACGCCTGGAGCGAGACGGAGTTCTCGCCGGTCGCCGCGCCGGGGCTGGGTCTGGCGGTCGGCGACGAGATCGTCGAGATCGACGGTCGTTCGCTCGCGGATCGTCCGATCGGGGAGCTGCTCTTGAACAAGGTGCAACAGGAAGTCGAGCTGCGCGTGATCCCGAAGGGAGCCAAAAAGCTTCGCGCCGTGCGCGTGAAGCCTTCCGCGGGCGACCTCGATCTTCGCTACCGCGACTGGGTCGAGTCCCGTCGCGACCTCGTGCGCGAGCTTTCGAAGGGGCGCCTCGGGTACATCCACATTCCCGACATGTCGGCGCCGGGCTTCTCCGAGTTCCACCGGCATTTCGTGCGCGACTACGATCGCGATGGCCTCGTGGTGGACTTCCGCTACAACGGCGGCGGGCACGTCTCGCCGCTCCTCATCGAGAAACTCGCGCGCAAGCGCCTCGGCATCGGCCGGGCGCGTCTGCACCGGGACTACCCCTTTCCCGAGGAGTCGCCCACCGGCCACATGGTCGGCCTTACGAACGAGTTCGCGGGTTCGGACGGCGATATGGGTCCCCACCAATTCAAGATGCGCGGGCTCGGGCCGCTCATCGGCAAGCGCTCTTGGGGTGGGGTCGTGGGGATCTGGCCGCGCCAGTCGCTCGTGGACGGAAGCTTCACGACGCAGCCCGAGTTCGCCCACTGGTTCAAGGACGTGGGGTGGGATCTCGAGAACCACGGCACGACGCCCGACATCGAAGTCGAGTACCTGCCGCACGACTACCGCAAGGGCGTCGACCCGCAGCTCGAGACGGCGATCAAAGTTCTCCTGGAACGTATTGAAAGCGAAGGGGTTTGGCGCCCCGAGGTGAAGGAGCTGCCGGATCGCCGCCGCGGTTTGACTCGGCCTCCGAAGTCTCGTTAAAAACGGGCTCCCCGCGGGAGTTCCCCCGGGGAATCCGGGCGGAACTCCCGGGGGAGGAGACCGTGTCCATGTCGACGACGCCGAACGTAGCCGAGGAAAACGGGAACGCTTCCGCGCCGAGTTCGCCGGTTCCCGCCCCGGGGCGTCCGCGCTTTAGCACGGTGCCGTCGCGCGACCACAAAGGGTGGAAGACGCCGCTTTTTGAGCAGTACTGGAGGATTCGCGACGAAGTCCCTGGCTGCCTGCTCTTCTTCCGTATGGGCGACTTCTACGAACTCTTTGGCGAGGACGCGATCGTCGCGGCCCCCGTGCTCGAGGTCCAGCTCACGGCCCGCAACAAGAACGACGAATCCCCGATCCCGATGTGCGGGGTGCCCGCGCACGCGGTCGACTCCTACGCCGAAAAACTCTTGGGGGCGGGCCTCAAGGTCGCGCTTTGCGAGCAGTTACAAGATCCTTCCGAGGCCCGCAACAAGCTCGTCGAGCGCGGCGTCGTGCGGATCCTCACGCCGGGTTTGCCCGTGGATCCCGATCGTTTGCAGGCCCGCGAACCCCACTACCTTCTGAGCCTCTCGCGGCTCGAGGCTTCGGGGCGCGCCGAGATCTCGGTGCTCGATTTTCTGGGCGGGCGCTTTTTCGAGGGGGAAGTCGCGAGCCTCGACGAGCTTTTCGAGGTCGTGCGGCGCGTGCGTCCGCGCGAGGTCCTGATCGATCCCGTCGACGAGAAAAGGGATCTGGGCGACGCGGCCAAGCTGCGTTCGGTGTGGACGGGCCGTTCCGCGCGCGAGCGGCTGGAAGGCTACTTGATCTACACGCAGCGCTGCGACGCCGAGGGCTTGCGGCGTCTGCTGCCCGACGCGGAACCCCTCTCGCGTCTGGCCGGCCGATCTTCGCCGCAGTACGCGCGCCTGCCCGCTTCGGTTCTCGAGCAGTGGGCCGTGGATTCGCACCTCGCGCCGCTGCTCGACCGCGCCGGTTCGGCCGTGGGATCGCGCATGCTCCGCGAGATCCTCACGAGTCCGCTGCGCGACGCGGCCCGCTTGCGTCGTCGTCAGGCCCTGCTCGAGTCCCTCGCGGATCCCGACGCCTTCCTGGAGACGGCGGCGGGCGTCTACGACTTTGAGCGTTGCCTCGGCCGTTTTCGCGTCGGCGCGGCCGCGCCCAAGGAACTCCTGCGCGTCTTGCTCTCCTTCCGCGCGCTCGACGCGAGCTTCGCGCGCGCCGCCGCCGCGAAGGAAGCCGCGGCCCGCGTGGCCGAGGACGAAGGCCTGCCGCCGCTCGAGGAGCTCGCGCGGGGCCTCGCGCCGCTGAAGGCCCGGCTCGAGGCCGCCCTCGATGTCGAGCGCGACGTCGCGCGCGCCGATTCGCTCTCTTCGCTCCTGCGCGCGGGCTTTGACCCCGAAATGGATCGTTTGAAGGATCTGCTCGAGAACTCGCAGGCCTGGCTCACGGCCTTCGAGGAGCGCTTGCAGCGCGAAACCTCGATTTCGACGCTCAAGGTCCGCTACAACCGCGTCTTCGGCTACTACATCGAGGTCACGAAGACTCACCTCGCCAAGATCCCCGCGGGCTTCGAGCGCAAGCAGACGACGGTCGGCGGCGAGCGCTTCACCTGCGAAGAGCTCCGCTCGCGCGAGAGCGAGATCCTTTCGGCGCAGTCCAAGGCCGAGGCTCGCGCCCGTCAGCTGCTCGAGGCGCTCCAGGACGAGCTGCTCGCGCGCGAGACCGATCTGCGCGGCTACATCCGTCACTTCGCGTGGCTCGACGCCTTGGCGGGCGTGCGCGCGGCCACGCGCCGACTCGAACGCTTCGGGCCTTGGCGCCCGGCCAAGCTCGAAGACGGACCCGCGCGCTTCGACTTGCGCGAGTCGCGACATCCCATCGTCGAGGCCTTCGCGGGCAGCTTCGTGGCGAATTCCCTCGAGCTCGGCGGCCGGGCGGAAGCCTCCACGCGACTCCTGCTGCTCACGGGCCCCAACATGGCCGGTAAGTCGACCTTCATGCGGCAGGTCGGCCTCTGCCTTTTGCTCGCGCAGTGCGGCCTGCCCGTGCCGGCCGAGTCGCTCGAGCTCTCGCCCGTCTCGGGATTCTTCTCGCGCATGGGCGCGTCGGACCGCATTTTCGAGGGCGAGTCGACCTTCATGGTGGAGATGCGCGAAGCCGCGCAGATCCTGCGCGAGGCCGACGCCGACAGCTTCATCCTCATCGACGAGATCGGCCGTGGCACCGGCACCCAAGACGGTCTCGCGATCGCGCGCGCCGTGCTCGAGCACCTGCAGTCCGCGGTGGGGGGCCTTACGATCTTCGCGACTCACTTCCGCGAGCTCACGGGCGACGCCGAGACGCTCGCGGGCGTCCGCAACGCGAGCCTCGGCATCCGCGAGTGGGAAGGGGAGCTCGTCTTCCTGCGGCGTCTCGTGTTCGAACCCGCCGAATCGAGTTACGGGATCCACGTCGCCGAGATGGCCGGGCTTCCGAATCGCCTGCTCGAGCGCGCGCGGAGTCTCTTCGAGACGGAAGCGGTTTCGGGAGAAGGCGGCGGCAAGCGTCCGGCGGCCCGACGGCCCAAGCTCGTGCGCGCCGAAGAAACGCGCTCGCAGGTTTCGCTCTTCGATTCGGCGCCGCGTTCCGAGCCGCCGCCGAGTCCCGTCGAGAAACAAGCGCTCGCGCGCCTCCGCGAACTCGACCTCGACGGCCTCAGCCCGCGCGCCGCGTGGGATCTGCTGGGCGACCTCGAGCGTTTGCTGAAAAACTAGGGAGCGCCACGCGGCCGATCGGGGGCGCGCGCTACTTGCGCGGGTCTTTGACTTGTTTGCGCACGCACGAGCCCGAAAGGCGCTCGACGCGTTCCTTGGCGGCCTTGTCGTCCGGATCGTAGAAGAGCGCGCGGCAGCTCGCCTCGACCGCTTCACCGTTGCGGCCCAATTTTTCGGTGACGCGGGCGATGCGGTTCTCGATCGCGGCCTTCATGCCGGGCACCGCCTTCGGAACGCTGCGGGCGTAGT
Organism: Bacteriovoracaceae bacterium UBA2428; assembly: GCA_002343545.1. Lineage (GTDB taxonomy): Bacteria > Bdellovibrionota > UBA2428 > UBA2428 > UBA2428 > UBA2428. The sequence goes on along the minus strand of DDRA01000048.1, from coordinate 1,153 downwards.
CGCCGTCGTAGTGTTTGCGGGCCCGCTCGTATTCGACGTAGGCCTTCTCGGGGTTGCGCAGCCGCAGGGAGTAGAAGTCGCCCATCTCGACGTCGACTTCCCAGTGGTTCGGGTTCGAAACGCGCGCGCGCTCGAGCTCGCCCAGGGCCTCGAGCGTCTTGGCCGTCTCTTCGGTACGATTCAGCGTGCGGCCGGATTGCCAGAGCAGCCAGCTCGCCGCGAAGTAGGCCTTGAGCTCGCGCGGAAACTCGCGGCTTAGCTTGCGCAGGATCTCGGCCGCCTTGACGGAATCGCCGATCTTGAAGAAGCACTCCGACATCGTCCAGAGCTCGTCCTTGCTCTTCTGCGGCAGACCTTCGCAGCGGACGCGCGCCGAAAAGTTGTTGCCCGGCGTGGGAGCGCTCGGCGTGGGAGCGCCCGGCGTGGGCGCTGCGGGGCTTGGAGCCACGGCGGCTTGTGGGCTCGACGTTGGGTGGGGCGACTTGGCGGCGGGGACGGGTGGACTCGCGCTCGCGACTCCCGCGCCCAAGCACGCTTTCACGAGGACGAAGCGCAAGACAGCCGCCCGACGGGCCTCTCCTTTGAGCATAAGAAATTAGAATACTCGGATTGAAGAATGACCGTCCGCGTTAAGAACCTTTAGCGACAAGTTTTTCGGGGCCCTTGCGCCTCACCCCGACACTGCCTATCGTGATTAAGGGATGGCTGGTTTCTGGAATAACGTCAAAGGCTTACTTTCCAACGATATTGCCATTGATTTGGGGACGGCGAATACGCTCGTTTACGTCAAAGGCCTTGGCATCGTCGTGAACGAACCCAGCGTCGTCGCGATCTTGCGCGACTCGCGGGGCCAGAAGAAAGTCATCGAGGTCGGCCAAGCGGCCAAAGAGATGCTTGGCAAGACGCCGGGGAACATCCAGGCGATCCGTCCGTTGAAGGACGGCGTCATCGCGGACTTCGAAGTGACGCAAGTCATGATCCGGCACCTTATCCAGAAGGCGCAGCAGAAACGCACGCTCTTCCGCCCGCGTATCATGATTTCGATCCCGTACGGCATCACGGAAGTCGAAAAGCGCGCCGTGAAGGAAGCCGCCCTTTCGGCTTCGGCTCGCGAAGTTTACCTCATCGAACAACCGATGGCCGCGGCCATCGG
>DDRA01000159.1 GCA_002343545.1 Bacteriovoracaceae bacterium UBA2428 | reverse complement strand
ACGATGTGTGCTCGACTCGTTTCGACCGTGTTGACCTGGTCGTGCGCTGCGAACGTACAACAAGACTCCGTCAAATCACTCGTCTCGGCGCTGAAGAGCAAGGGCTGGAGTGCTCCCAATAGCTCCACCCAAAGTCAAATGGGCGCGGGTCGCGCCTACCCAGGGTGCGTCGCCTACACGACCGAGGGAAGTTCCGGGAAAAATCACATTGGAATCGTGACCCGGGATGGATACGTCGCGAACAACCAAGGTTACCGAGACACGGGCGCGGACGGGACGCCCCCGCACGGAAAGTGGCGGATCGGCTATTACTGGGACTTCAAGAACACGAAGTTCCTCTGCCCGCCGCCGGGAGGAATCCCGCAGAAGAAGGGAAGTTCGTGCGACGCCGCGAGCGTCACCGAGGGACTCAAGGCGGGCTACCAGGCCCAACTCAAAGCCAACCCCAACTACCGCGGGACTCGCTTCGCGAGCGTGAGCGCGACGAGCGCGCGCTGGTCCCTCTTTCCCGAGGCCCATGCGGCCACTTTCGAAGACCTCGTTGCGGCTTACCCAAGCTCAACTGAGCCTCCGACCAAGCGAAAGATCTTCGAGCGAACGCTCGACGAAAAACGCTACGAATTTTGGAGCGTCACCTACGGACCTAGCGAGGGAAGCGCCGAAGTCGTGCTCGTGCGCCGGACCCTCGATGACACGCCGGTCGAGCTCTACCGCGACGTCGTCCTTCAGGACCTCGAAGGCTTTAGCTCCCGCAAGCTGCTGCCGCGCTCGCACGCCCAGGCGCTCGAGCGGGAGTGGCAAGCGCAACGTTCGACGGCCACCACTCCATCCAAAGGCCCCTAGAGCTTAGCCCAGGAGTCCGTCCCGGCGCAGGAGCGCGTCGGGATCGGGCTCGCGACCGCGGAACTTCTTGTAGAGGTCCATGGGGGGCTCGGTACCGCCGCGCGAAAGGATGTGGTCGCGGAAGCGCTCGGCGACTTCACGACTGAAGAGCCCCTTCTCGCGGAAAAACTCGAAAGCATCGGCGTCGAGTACCTCGGCCCACTTGTAGCTGTAGTAACCGGCCGAGTAGCCGCCGTCGAAGATGTGCGAAAAGCCGCAGCTCTGGTTCGTGCCCGGGACCTTCTCGAGAACGCGGAAACGCGCGATCGCCTCGTCCTCGAAAGCCGGCACGTCCTTGACCGCCGATACATCGGTCCCGTGCCAAGCCATGTCGAGCGACGCGAAAGTCAGCTGACGGAGTCCGCTGTAGCCCGCGAGGTAATTCGCCGAGGCCTTGATCTTCTCGGTGAGCTCGACGGGGATAGGCGCGCCCGTTTCGTAGTGGCGCGCGTAGAGGTCGAGGGCTTCCTTCTCTTGGACCCAGTTTTCCATGATCTGGCTCGGAAGCTCGACGAAGTCCCACGAGACGTTCGTGCCCGCGAGCGAGCGGTAGGTGCAATCCGACAGCAGGCCATGCAGGGCGTGGCCGAACTCGTGGAAGAGCGTCTCGACTTCGTCGAGCGTCAGGAGCGACGGTTTCGATTCGGTCGGCTTCGTGAAGTTGCAGACGATGCCGATGTGCGGTCGGCGCACGCGGCCGCCGAAGTAGCCTTGCTCGCGGTAAGCCGTCATCCAGGCGCCGTTGCGTTTCTCGGGACGAGGGAAGAAGTCGGCGTAAAAGAGACCCACGAAGTTCCCCGTCGCCTCGTCCGAGACTTCGTAGACGCGGACGTCCGGATGATAAACGGGCACGTCGCGCACCTGCAGGAAGCTCAGACCGTAGAGGCGGCGCGCGTGTTCGAAGACGCCTTCGATGACGTTCTCGAGCTTGAAGTAGGGGCGCAGCTCTTCTTCGTTGAGCGAGTACTTCTCTTCCTTGAGACGCTCGGACCAGAACAGGAAGTCCCAGGCCTTGAGCGTGCCGTCGCCCGTCTTGGCGGCCTTGAACTCGGCGACCTTGGCGACGTCGCGTTCGGCCGCCGGACGGCAAGCCGCGATGAGACGCTCCAGGAACTTGCTCACGCGCTCGGGCTTCTCGGCCATGCGGTCTTCCAGCACGTAGTCGGCGTGCGTCGCGTAACCGAGGAGGCGGGCGCGCTCCAGGCGAAGACGCGCGATCCCCAGAACGTTCACCTGGTTGTCGAATTCGCCGCCGAAAGCGCGCGACGCGTAGGCGCGCGAGATCTGCTCGCGAAGTTCGCGATCGCGGGCGTGGGTCATGACGGCCATATAGACCGGGATCTGCAGACCGAAGAGCCAGCCGTCCTTGCCTTTTTTGCGGGCGGCCTCGGCGGTGCTCTCGCGGACGGATTCCGGCAAGCCCTCCAGTCGGGCCGCGTCCGTGACGTGGAGCTCGAAGGCGTTCGTCGCCTTGAGGATGTTCTCGGAATAGGCCGGACCGAGGCTCGCGAGTTCCTGGTCGATCGCGCGCAGACGCGCTTTGGCCGTTTCGTCGAGCAAGGCCCCGTTGCGGCGGAAACGGAGGAAAGTGCGCTCGACGAGGCGAAGCTGCTCGGCGTTCAGTCCCAACGAGTGGCGCTTGTCGTGGACTTCGCGGATACGCGCGAAGATGGCCGAATCAAGGTAGATGTCGCTCGAGAAATCCGCGAGCTTCGGCGACAGCTCGGCCGCCAAAGCGTGCATGCCTTCGACGGCGTGCGCGCTGAGAAGGTTGAAGAAGGCTTCGGCCGCGATGGAGGCTTCTTCGTCGCAGGTCTCGAGGACGAGCAACGAGTTCTCGAAGGTCGCCGGCGAGGCGTCCTTCCGCAGGACGTCCAAACGACCCTTGGCGAGCTCGAGGCCGCGTTCGATCGCCGGCGCGAAGTGCTCCAACTTGAACTGATCGAAGGGCAACGCTTCGTGGGGCGCGCGGAAGGGTTTGTAGAAGGGGTTCGTGACATCCATGGAAGCGGGCGACATAGGCCCTGGTCTAGCAGAGATTTCCCTGGATTCGGAGAAAAGGCTCCGTTAGCCTTTTTGCCATGCCCCCCAACGCAACGCAGAACGCCTCGGCCACCAAGATGGCCGCTTGGCTCGGCCCGTGCGCGAGCCTCCTCTGCCTCGTCCATTGCGTCGGCTTCGCGCTCTTGGCCGTCTTGGCGCCGAGTTTTTCGAGCTTCCTCCCCCACACCGAATGGATGGATTGGGGCGTCTTCACGACCGTCGCGCTGAGCGGCGCCTACGCCTTGCGGAATTTCCGGGCCGGCCGTATCGCCTGGAGTCTCTTCGCCGCCCTCGCCCTCGTCGGCCTGGGACTGCTCGTGGCCGAGGCGCACGGATGGGGCCACTTCGTCGTGGTCGCCCTTTCGCTCATCCAAATCCCTTTTATTTTTAAGCACTTTTCGGAACGCCGCAAACCGCCCTGCTGCGAGCACGACGCGGCCTAAGGACGGCGGCCAGATGACCCAAAGCTCCTACGGACAAGTCAGCTTCCTTCCCGACCTCATGCGGGAACCCGACCGCAATTTCGAGCAGGGCGGCCGCAGCTTTTACTTCTTCGACTTCGACGACAACGTCATGCACCTCGACACGAAGATCGTGCTCTTCCGTCGGGGGAGCGACGAAGAACGCGAGATCTCGACGACCGAGTACGCCTCGGTGCACGGACTCGTCGGCCGGGAAGGCACGGCCTGGAGCGAATGGGAGATCCGCACGAAAGTCGCGGAGTTCGGCTCCTACCGCAATTTCCGCGATCTACCGGGCGAAGCGCGCGGCGGCGATCGCCAACCGCTCGTTCGCGACGTCCGCGAAGCCCTCGCCAACGCGGTGACGGACTGGCGCGGCCCCTCCTGGGCCTTCTTCGTTCACGCCGTGAACCAAAGCCGCCCGATCTCGCTCATCACGGCCCGCGGCCACCACCCGCACACCCTCCGTCGCGCCGTCGATCTGCTCGCGCAAACGCGCGACCTGCCCGCGAACCCCAACTACCTGAGCCTCTACCCGGTCACGCATCCCGACGTGCAAAAATTGCTCGGCGACCCCGAGGGCCGCGCTTCCATCGCGGAGCTCAAGAAGGAAGCCATCAAGCGCGCCGTCGCGGACGCCTTCGAATGCTTCGGCGCGAATCCTTCGCACCGCTTCGGGATGTCCGACGACGATCCGGCGAACGTGCGTCTCATCGCGCAGGCCTTCCGCGAGCTCAAGCAGGATTACCCCGACAACGCCTTCTTCGTTTTCAACACGCACGGGCGGCAACTCGTGCGCGAGGAGATCCTCCTGGACGGCAGCGCGACGGACACCCTGAAGGCCGAGCAGATCGAACTCTTCAAGGGTTGACGCCACGCCGTGACCGGATAGAAACACGCCCATGTTTCTCGGTCACACCATCGAAACCTGGATCATCTTCCATCTCATCGTTTTCTTCCTGCTCGTGCTCGATTTGGGCGTGCTCAACCGCAAGGCGCACGTCATCAACATCAAGGAAGCGTTGGGCTGGAGCGTTTTCTGGATCGCGATCGGGGTCAGCTACGGCGCCTACGTCGCCTGGCGCGACGGCGCGACGGCCGGCACGGAGTACCTGACGGGTTACGTCGTCGAGAAATCCCTCTCGGTCGACAACCTCTTCGTCTTCCTGGTGATCTTCAAGGCTTTCCAGATCCCGCGCATCCACCAGCACCGTCTTCTCTTCTGGGGGATCTTGGGTGCCATCGTCCTTCGCGGCATCATGATCGCGCTCGGCACGCAGCTGCTGAACCAGTTCCACTGGGTCATCTACGTCTTCGGTGCCTTCCTCATCTGGACCGGCTGGAAGATGTTCCGCGGTGGCATGGATGAAATGAATCCCCTGGACGGCACGGTCTTCCGCGTCCTCAAAAAATTCCTGCCCTTCTCGGAAAAGCCCTACGACGGCCACTTCATCGTCAAGGAAGGCGGCAAGAAAAAGCTATCGATCGGTTTTGCCGCCCTCATGGTGATCGAAAGCTCCGACGTGCTCTTCGCGGTCGATTCGGTGCCGGCGGTCTTCGGCGTCACGCGCGACCCCTACATCGTCTACACCTCGAACATCTTCGCGATCCTGGGCCTGCGTTCGCTTTACTTCGTGCTCGAAGACATGCTCCACCGCTTCCACCTGCTCAAGTACGGCCTCTCCGTCATTCTGGTGCTCGTGGGCGTGAAGATGTGCATGGAGCCGATCTACAAGGTTCCCCCGGTCTGGAGCCTCGCGATGATCCTGAGCATCCTTGCGACGTCGATCGTGCTCTCACTCAAGCGCACGGCCAAGAAACACTAGAACTCGTTTCAAGCCTCGTCTGCTGCAGGCGTGCGGACGTCGGTCTTCTGACGTTCCGACCGGGCGGGATCGATTCCTGACGATCGGGCGCCTCGTTTTGCCGCTAAACTAGCGGCATGACGAGGCGTTTTTACATCACGGGTTTCCTGACTTTTTCCGCCCTGACGATCGGGGCTTGCAGCAGCCAGACCACGCTCCGCGACCCCGCGACGAGCGTCGAAACGAGATGCCCCGACCAGGATCCGCGCGACCCCTACTCGGACTCCGTTCGTTTTCCGGAAGGCACCCCGAACGCCGGACTCTGCGCGGACACCTCGATCCGCCGTCCTCTCCGTGACCTGCTCCCGGAGCACAAGAAGACCCTCGGCATCGGCGAGATCACGAGCACCTACTCGACCGACGCGTTCGAGCGCGCCTTCGCGAACGTCTACCACGACGGCCAGTTCTGGACGGCCCGCTACCGCGTGGGATCCGTCGTCGCAGCCAACTTCATGATCGAACACTTCGCCCCGCTCTCCGCCCACTCCATGATTCGCTTCCAATTCGATCCTCGGAACCCGCTGCGGCTCATCCCGCAGGCCAAGATCCCGCCCGCGGGCGAGAACTGGTACTGGAACAAGCGCGAGGAGATCACGTTGACGGACATCGTGTTCTCGGCCGAGGCCGTGACCGTGCACGGCGCGGGATTCAACATCCTGCGCGGCTTTAAGGACCACTTCCTGATCGCGAAACGTTTTCGCTCTTTGCCCGATGTCGTGCACGACCAGATCGAAAAACAGAATCACAAAGTCGAACAAATCCGACTCGCGCGGACCAACAAAGCGGCCCGCGACTACTCGCCCCGCGGAGTCGCCAACCAACTCTTTGAAACGGCCATCGCGAACAGCAAACGCGACGGCATCTCGCTCGTGTACAACACGCTCGACGAGAGTTGCGTGACCGAAGCCTTCGACGTCTTGGATGACACCTTCCGGTCGAGCTACGACCGGAACAGCCAAGCGGTCAGCCCGTTCACGGGGCGGCTGCCGCCCTTCATGAAGCGCGCCCTCAAGGCGCGCGATTTCTTCGGCGAGGAACTTCCGGACCTGAACGAAGAAGTCGCCTCGAGGCGTTAGTTCTTGAAGACGCCTTCGGTATCGAACTTCTGAAGGTAGAGGTAAACGGCCTTCGCCGCGATTTCTTTCGTGACGCCGCGGGCTTGATATTTCTTGATCCAAGCCGCCGAGGGCGCGCCGGACACGCCGAGCATTTGGCCGTTGATCGGGCCGCCCGTCGCCTTCCAGTTGAAGTAGTCGGGCTTGTAGGTCGCGTTGTGGGCGACCGCGCCCTTCAGGATGAGATCCACCACGGACGTCTCGAGACGGCTCAGGAACTCGGCCTTGTTCTTGTTGAAAGCGGCGTCGCCGCCCAAACCTTTATAAGATTTCCAGGCCTTGGGGTGCGTCAGCTTGGCCGCGGCGGCGACCTTACCCTGCTCGCCCGTCACGCCATGGCAGTAAAGACAGGAGTTCGCGCCGTTCTGCTCGTAAAGGCCTTGGCCCATCGCGCGCGTCGGAATCGGCGGATCGGAGGGCGAAGGATTCGCCTTTTGCTTCTCTTGAGCACCGGCGGCGAGCGTGAGGGAAAGAAGGGAAACGGCAAAGATCTTCGACGCTTTCATAGTATTGAGGCCAAGATTTAAGCCCGAAGGCAGAGGGATGCAAGAGCACCGCATCCTGATCTTCTCGGCCGGCACGGTCGAGGTCGCCGTGAGGGGCAAAGCCAGGAGCGGCCGCCCCATGACTCAACTCGTCATTGTGCGGCTCGGTGTAGTGGGGCATCCCGGGTCTTGTCCAAAATTTGGATTAAATCTAAAATTTCTCGATGCCCAAGCGTCTTCAGAAAGCTTCAAGCGAGCGAATTCAAAGAGATAGCTCGCGTAAATCTTCTTCGGTTATCGGCAGTTTTCTGCGGAACGCACGTGAAAAACGCGGCCTCTCGCAAGGCGACGTCGCCCAAAAGCTGGGACTCGGCTCTCCGCAAAGCATCTCGGATTGGGAACGGGGCTACGGCAGCGGAGTTCCGTTGAACACGCTGCTCAAGCTCATCAAGCTTTACCGCATCGAGGCCGTGAAGACCTACGAGATCTTCGTGGAGGACTACCTGCTCCGCGTTCGACAGAAGCTCGACCGCAAATTCCGCACGCTCCTGCGCACGCAGCGAAGCGCTTAGGCGTTCCGTTTCGACATCTCGTCCTCATTGTGTCGATTTATTCATGAGCCTCGCTGGGGGCCGAGCCTTATAGACATCTCCTCGGATGGCCGGCGGATCGGCCCCAGAAATTGGAGATGAAATCATGAAAATGCTGAAAGCCCTCGTCCTCGCCCAGTTCGCCCTCGCGGTCGCTCCCGCGCTCGCCGACATCACCGTCACGCCGACCTCGGGTCGTCAGAACCTGCCCCACTGCGGCGGCACGATCGAAGGCAAGGCCGCCCGTAACGGCGACATGAACCTCGTCTTCCGCGACGTCATCAAGTGCGACCGTTTCGATATCGTCGAAGCGAGCGGCGGTTGGACCAACGGCAGCGAAGACTCCCGTCTCCAGAGCAACAACGGCGTCTTCCACGGCAGCCGCACGATTCCGCAGCGTCTCATCGACAGCGGCCGCAACTACGTCAAGATCAAGCTCCACGGCTTCGGTCGCTACGACTACATCCACGTGCACTTCCGCGCCGACCGCGACGGCGACGTGCTCCCGACGAACCCGCGCGCGACGCTCCCCTTGCCGACCCAACCGCGCGGCGGATTCCCGACCACGCAAGCTTGCCGCGCGACGGTGACCGAAACGACGGCCGCTTGGGCCGACGTCTCCGGCTACCAATACGCCGGCGTCCTGGCCCGCGGAGCGCAGATCGTCCTCGCTTCGTACGACACCGTGGCCTTCCGTCACGGCACCTTCGGCATGCGCCTCGCGCAAGTCTACGTCGTGTCGAATCCCGATTTCCTCAACACGCTCGCGGGTCGCGTCGTGTCCGTTCCGGTGAACGACACGAACCTGCGCGAACGTTGCGGCCTCTAAGCCCTTCCTCGCGAAAGGCTCCCGCAAGCGCGGCCCCGCCAAGGGCGCCGCGCTTTTTTCTTTCTAGAAATCCTTGCCGTTCACGAGCTGGACCTGGATCTTGCCGAGATCGATGCCGTCGAGGCAGCGCAAGTTGATGGCGCGCATCTTCTTGCCGTCCGGGGTCGCGCCCGCGCCGAAGGCCGACACGCCGCAAGTCCCGCAGAAGTAGTGGTGGATGCTCTTCTTGCCGAACTGATAGTCCGTCAGCGCATCCTGACCCGAGAGGAGCTTGAAGCCCTCTTCGGGAACGAAAGTCAGGATCGTGCCGCGCTTACCGCAGATCGAACAATTGCAGGACATGCCCTTTTCGGCCGAGACCTCGGCTTCGAAACGAACCTTCCCGCAGTGACAGCCGCCTTGTTGCTTCATTTTCGTCCTCCTCAGTCCCCCGACTATACGCCCTAAGCGCTTGATATCAAAGGCCACTCGGAGCGCGCACGATTTGTGCGAGCTTCATGCGAAATGCGCTTTATTCGCCCCGCCGAAGTCGCTTAGCTGAAGGGAATGCCGCGCACGTTGTTCTTTGCCGTTTTGGCGCTTTCCCAACCGGTCCGAGCGGAACGCCCGATCCGCGAAGAATCCATCGTCGGCAACGGCGGCAAGACGCTCGTGTGCTTCCGCGACGACCGTGTCCTCAACGAAATCCTCGATCCCTCACGCCGGGGGCACCCCGCTTACGGACTGCTGCGCGACGCCGACATCTCGCAGATCGCCAGCCTCGAGACGCTCGATCTCTACGAAGCCAAGCTGGAGGACCTTCGCTACCCGGAGCGCGGGCAGATCTTCGAGATCCGCCCGGGCGAGAGCGAGTGGGACTACGTCGCGCGCGTGCGCGCCCGCTTCGAGGCCAAGTTCCCCTTCATCCGCAAAGTCATCCCCGATCGCGACGAGATCTTTGGCCAGATCCTCATGGCCCCGCATTCCGTCGCGCCCGTCGACGACGCCCGCAGCGGTTGGGTGCACGAGCTGAGCTCCTGCACGACGATCACGACCGCCCTGCAAAAGAAGGTCGGCGATTTTGGCCAGGTCGAACTCGATGCGCGTCTCTACCGTCACCCGCTCTTCTCGCCGCTCTCGCGCGCGACGCTCATGCTCCACGAGATCGTGTACTACACGCAGATGCATACCTTCGGATTGCCGAAGCCGCCGGCCGAGCTCACGAGCGTACCGACGCGCACGCTCATCGGCTTTCTCATCCAAAAGAAGCTGCGCGGAATCGAAACCGTGGGCGAACTCGCCCGGCAGATGGTCAAGCTCGGCTACCCGCTCAAGAATTCCGACCTGCACCCCTTCCTCGGCCAAGGACGCGGAAGCTGGGGCGCGAACCGCGAGATCGTCACGTGGATTCGCGACGAGATCTACAACGGGCCCGACTTCGAAGCCTGGAAACCCGCCACGAAGCCGGCCTACACGGGGCCCTTCTTCGATTTCTCCCGCGACTTTGCGAAGGCAATCCAAAGCACGGGACTCTTCTTCAGCGTCGAGGCGTTTTCGAGCTTCGGCCAGGTTCGCGATTTCCTGGACCGCGCGCTCGCGAGCGGCCGGCTTTACCGCGCGGGCGACTGCATCCACTGGGACTTCGACGGCCAGAATTGCTCGGGCCGGGCCCAGAAGGACGAGCCCCCCTTCGACGCCGCGTTTCGTCGCACCCTGCAAAAGTTCCGCGATCGCCTCGACCCGCTCGCCAAGCGACAAGTCGAATTCAAACGTGAAAGCGTCGCCCGTTTCGAAGCGAATTTCCGCAAGTACCTGGAGGATCGCATCCCCGCGGGCGTAATCGAAGCGAACGGCCATGCCCCCGAGCTGAACGAGCGCGTTCGGCGCCTTTGGGTCGACGAGCAGGTCAGGTTCTGGAGCTTCCACCTTTTCGCGTCGGACGTTCTTCCGGCGGAGAAGGATTACATGGGCGAAGGCCCGGAGCCGGTTCCGAAGCGCTTGCGCTTCTGGGCCGCGGGACTCGAAGAAGAGATCGGCAAGGCCATCCTCAAACTCGTCATGGACCAGCGCTTCGAGGCGCCGTGAGCTCGGTCGCCGCGATCGCCCTGCCGCTCCTCGAAATCTGCGGCTTTTCGCCGGAGTGGCTGGAGGCGAAGCGGCGCGTGCCCGACTACCAACGCGGCCACTTGAGCGCCGCGGACCTCGCCCCCGAAACGCTCCGCTTCCGGGCGCGGCTGGAGAGCGCGCGAACGCTCGAGAAGATCGATCCCTTCGCGGACACGCCGCTCGACCGCGTGCTCGCGGAACCCGCGACCTACGCGAAGTTTCGGCAGGCGCTCGTGCGAAGACTGCCGATCTTGCGCCGAGCCTGGCCCGCGTCGTCCGAGTCCTTCGTCGGCTTCAAGTTCGACCGCAGCCCGGTTCGCCCGGGCTTCGTGTTCAGCGGCGGGGATTGCGTCGCAACGGAGGCACTCGCACGGCGCGAGCTCGACGGCGCGCAGGAAATCTCGGTCGACTACAACGTGTGGCGGCGACTCGCGCCCGCGACCCGCGCCGTTTACTTCGCGAGCTTTCTTTTGCGCGAAAGCTCGCGCGAGTGGCTGCACCCCGACGCCGCTCCGCTCGGCGACGCCGAACTCGAGCTCGCCCTCGCGGCGTTGGGACGCGAGCGGCGCGCGATCGACTTCTACCGCGCCCTCGAAACGCGCCTCGCCTTTCGGCTGGAAGCCGCCGACCTGAGCGCGCTCCTGGATGATCCGCCCTATATCGCGATCGGCGATCTCGTCGATCCGCTCGGCGAGTGGCTCTACGGGATCCGCGGATGGGTCTCGGCGAACTTTATCGAGAAGGGCGAGCACCGAACGCCGTTTTGGCGATGGCACCTCGAGCTTCTCGACGAGCTCCCTAAGCTCTCGTCGCCTCGACGGGACCGAAGTCAGTTTCTGGACGCCGACCAAAGCCTGCGTGAACTCGAGAATCTCGCGCGCGAGACCGCGCTAAGCCCCGGCGACCGACGCCTCGTCGCGGAATGGACCCGGCGAGGCCGGGCGGCCGAAAAGGCGAGCGCGGAAGCGGCCACGAAGACCCGGATCCGTTTTCGCGCGGAACTCCGCGCGGAAGTCCGACGACGAAGCGCGGAGCTCGCGGAGAATTTTCCGGGCCTCGGGGAAGAAGGACTCAACAGGCTCTTCGACGCTTTCGCCGACACGATCTCGGAACGATGGACGCGGGCCCTCGTCACGGAGGGCGGCGCCTCGCCCTATCTCGCCTCGATCGTGTTTCGGAACTACCTCGGCCAGAACGGCCGGGCCGTCGTGCTCGACACGCTCCGTCCCGCCGAGCTGCGCGAGGAAGTCCTCCTGACCCGCGACAACGGGCTCGTGCCGCGGGACCTTGGCCTGCGCGCGGAGCTCTTTCGCCGCATCGTCGAAGCCCTCGTGCGCGATTGAGGCGACGGAAAACCGACGCTCTCGTTCCGGGATGACGAGCACCGAGCTCCCGCGGCGAAGGGCATTTGACGCTCTTTCGCGAACGGGAACGCCGCTCACGTGACACAATGAAGGCATGAAGCACCGAATGCTTTCCCATGCCTTGCTCAAAGTCGCCTTTTTCGCCGCCGCCGGTCGCGCCGAAGCAAAAGGGCTCGATCCGTCGCTTTGGGACACGATCCCGACCGGACGCCCCGGCTTCGTCCCCATGGATTTGCCGCAGGCGCCGGAACGCCTGTCGGAGAAGGTCCCCGCGCTCAAGAAGCTGAGCTTCACCATGGACCCTGCCTTCATCCCCACCCACGCCTACGAAAAAGGGGCCGGTAAGGTGGGGCTCGTCTATACCTGCCGCGGCGGCTTCGTGGACGTGGGCCACTTGCGCAAGTCGATGGATTGGACGGCCTACATTCACGCCCAGCTCATCCGCGCGCTGCGCGAAGGCAAATCGAGTTTCGAGTTCCAGGGCAAAGAACCCAGCGTCTTTCGCGTCGAGCTCGACCCGCCCCTCGCGTGGAAGGTGCTCACGCCCGATCAGCGCGAAGAAGCCGCGGCCTCCTTCGCGCCGCAAACGGCGGCCTTCCTGGCCTACGGCATGTTGAGCTGGCACGAAGTCATCACGTGGTACGGCTGGTCGGTGACCTACGTCATCACGGAGCGGACTTCCGCGTTCTCGTACGAAGACAACTTCTCGAACCTCATGGGCGCCCAAGTCGCGGCCCGCGCCATCGCGAACCCGACGCTGCCCTACAACGAAGCCGCGAACGAACAGCTCGCCAAGGACTTTGCCGAACTCGTGCCCCAATCCGAAGCCGTCGCGCACAAGGCCTTCGCGCGGGTCAAAGGGAATTGGTGGGTCGGCAACCGACCTTTGATGGCCAAGTCGATCCTCAAGCGCGAGGTGAACCTGGGCTTCGAAACGCCGATCGTCCCCTGGCGCGTGTCGGGTCTCGAGGAATGCGAGGGTAGCGATGCCGCCACCTTGTCGCCCGATCTGCCGGCGAGCTGGATCCGTCTGACGATCGATCCCCGCACGCCGCAGCTCAAGAAGCTCTACGGCAAGGGCAAGATCCCCGCGCGCCTGAATTGGCCCGAAGACGTCTTGACGACGATCGAGCCCATTCGCCAGAGCATCCTCAAGGACATCGGCCCGGCCGCGTTTGATCGCTAAGGTCCAGAGATCTTTTCGATTGGTTCTCCCCGGGTCGTAGTGG
>DDRA01000157.1:2872-35235 GCA_002343545.1 Bacteriovoracaceae bacterium UBA2428 | reverse complement strand
TGGTGGCGTCCCGCACCGCGGAAGTCGCGACGATTTTGACCTCGGGCGCGCCGTGCTCGTCGCGGAAGCCTCGCAGGGCTGTGTTGATTTCGTCGAGGGCGTGTCTCGTTTTCGCGACAGCTTCGGGCAAAAGTCGGCGCTGGGCCGATCCGGAGCCGAGTCGGGTGATCCAGGACCCCGATCCCAGGACGACCGGCGCGTCGCGTTCGACCCGGGCCACGGTGAATTTGACGGAGTTACTTCCGATATCGACGACGGCGCGCATCGGGCGTAGTTTAGTCGGATGGTTGGAATTCTCCTAGCGGCCGGTCGCGGCACTCGCATGAAGAGCGAGACGCCGAAAGTTCTCTTCGACGTCAATGACGAGCCCCTTTGCATGGCGCCCTTCCGCGCCCTCGCTTCGTGTTGCGACAAGATCGTCGTGGTCGTGGGTTACCGCGGCGCCGACGTCAAGCTCGCGCTCAGCGAGGCGGCGAAGCGCGAGATGGGTGCGGCCCGCTTCGAGAGCCAGGTTCTCTTCGTGACCCAAGATCCTCCCCGCGGAACCGGCGACGCCGTTCGCCGCGCGATCGAGGGAGCGGGGCACGCCGTCTCGAAGTCCGAAGAGATCATCGTCCTGAACGGCGACCTTCCGCTCATCCGCGGAACGACGATCGAGCGCTTCGCCAAGACCTGTCGCGCCGAACGCGCGAGTTCCGCTTGTCTCTCTTTCCGCACGTCGAATCCCAAGGGCCTCGGTCGCATCCTGCGCGACGAGACGGGGGTCTTCACGGGCATCCGCGAGGAAGCCGACGCGAGCGCGGACGAAAAGCGCATCCGCGAAGTGAACGGCGGCGTTTACTATTTTAGCGCCGAGCTCCTGACCCGCGAAATCTCCTCGCTCCAGAGCGGCAACGCCCAAGGCGAGTTCTACTTGACCGACCTTCTCGGCGCGAAGCCGGGCCGTCGCT
Source organism: Bacteriovoracaceae bacterium UBA2428 (assembly GCA_002343545.1). GTDB lineage: Bacteria > Bdellovibrionota > UBA2428 > UBA2428 > UBA2428 > UBA2428. The sequence continues at coordinate 34,285 of DDRA01000157.1, read as the reverse complement.
CCGAAGCCATGCTCGTCCGCGCCCCGAACGATCTCATGGGCGTCAACACGACTTGGGAGCTCGCCCAGGCGCGCCGTATCGCGCAGAGCCGTCTGCAACGCGCCCTCTGCGAGGAGAAGGGCGTGGACTTCCGGGATCCCGCTTCCGCGTTCGTGTCGGCGCGCGCGCAGTTTCACGGTAGCTGCACGATCGGGCCCGGCGTCTCCATCCTCGGCGACAGCGTCATCGAGGCCGGCGTCGTCATCGAGGGGCAAGTGCTCCTCGAGAAAGCCATCGTCAGGCAGAACGCCAAAATCCTCTGGGGCTGCGTCATCCGCGAGTCGACCGTGGGCGTGAGGTCCTCGGTGGGGCCGCTCGCGCACCTGCGCCCGGGCACCGAGCTCGAGGAAGGCGTCCGCATCGGCAACTTCGTCGAAACCAAGAAAACCCGTTTCGGCAAGAACGCCAAGGCCGCGCATCTCACCTACCTCGGCGATGCCGAGATCGGCGAAGAAGCCAACATCGGTTGCGGCACGATCACGTGCAACTACGACGGTTTCCAGAAGCACCGAACGAAAGTCGGCGCGCGCGCCTTCGTCGGCAGCGACACCCAGCTCATCGCGCCCGTCGTGATCGGCGACGATGCCTACATCGCGTCCGGCACCGCCGTCACGCAAGACATCCCGTCCGGCGCCCTCGCGTTGGCGCGGGCCAATCTCGTTATCAAGCCGGAGTACGCCAAGCGTCTCCTGGACAAGAAGAAGAAACCCTCGGGTTCTGGAAAGTAAGGACGAAGCGTATGTGCGGAATCGTTGGTTACGTCGGTCGTGAAAAGGTCAAGGACCTCCTGGTGGACGGTCTGTCGCGTTTGGAATACCGCGGTTACGACTCGGCCGGCTTCGCGCTTTACCCCAAGGATGACACGGCGAACTTCGTGGTCCGCCGCTGCGTCGGCGTCGTCGCTGAGCTGCGCAAGGCGACCCAGGACGTCGGCCAGACCGAAACCCAGGGCATCGCCCATACCCGTTGGGCGACCCACGGCGTCCCGAACGAGGTGAACGCGCACCCGCATCTCACCGGCCTGACCGTACTCGTGCACAACGGCATCATCGAGAACCACGCCCATCTGCGTTCGGCTTTCCAGGAGCAGGGCGTCGCCTTCCATTCGCAGACGGACACCGAAGTCTTCGCTCGTCTCATCGAGTCCAACCGCGAATGGCACGTGCAGAAAGAAAAGGAAGCCTCCGGCAAGGACTTTCTGGATCTTCCCACGGAGCGCAAGCGCGACATCGTTCTGGAAGCTTTGCGCCAGTCCATGCGCCAGGTCGACGGACACTACGCGATCCTCTTCATGGTGAAAGGCTTGCCGGGCTACCTCTTCGGCGTGCAAAGCGGCGCGCCGATGGTCGTGGGTCGCACGCCCCACGGCTCCCTGATCGCGAGCGACCTGCACGCGCTCATCCGGCACACGCGCGAAGTGAGCTTCGTCCCCCACGGCGCCATCGTCGAGGCTTCGGCGGAAGGCTACCGCTACATCGATCCCGCGAGCGGCAAGGCGAGCACGCCCAAGTTCGAAACGATCAACTGGTCCGCTCAGGAAGTCGAAAAGGAAGGCTACGAGCATTTCATGCTCAAGGAGATCCACCAGCAGCCGCTCGTGGTCGCCGACACTCTTTCCGGCCGCTTGCCCCAGGAAGCGGGCGACCCCTTCATCTGGGACCATCCGAAGGCCCACGAAGTCCTTTGGAAGAACTGCAAGAAGGTCTACCTCGTCGCCTGCGGCACGGCTTACTACGCCGCCATGGTCGGAAAGTACTTCCTCGAACGCTGGGCGCGCATTCCCGTCGAGGTCGATCTCGCCAGCGAGTTCCGTTACCGCTCCCCGATCCTCGAGCCGGGCACCGTGCTCGGGGTCATCAGCCAGTCCGGCGAGACGGCCGACACCTTGGCGGCCCTGCGTCTCGCCAACGAGATGGGCGTGACGACCTTCTCGGTCTGCAACGTGCCGGGCTCGACGATCATGCGCGAGTCCAGCTTTCAGTACCCGACGAAGGCCGGTCCCGAGATCGGCGTCGCTTCGACGAAAGCCTTCACGGCCCAGCTCGTCGTGCTCGCCGCGCTCGCCCAGGACATCGCGCGCTTGCGCGGTTTCAAGGCGGATCCGGCGCCCTTCGCGCGTTTGCCCCACGACATGGAGCAGATCCTGGCCCGTGCGCAATCCTACATGGACCTCGGCGCGCGCTTGGCCGACAAGAAAACGATTCTCTTCGTGGGGCGCGGCGCGATGTATCCCCTCGCGCTCGAGGGTGCGCTCAAGCTGAAGGAGATCAGCTACCGCCACGCCGAGGGCTACGCCGCGGGCGAGCTCAAGCACGGCCCCATCGCTCTCGTCGACGAACGCCTCGCGACGATCGTCCTCGGGCCGAGCGACGACCTGCTCCCCAAGACGCTTTCCAACCTCGAAGAGATCCGCAGTCGGAAGGGCTACATCATCGGGATCGGCGAAGAGTCGAACAAGAACTTCAAGGCACTTTGCGACGAGTACATCGGCATGCCGGCGACGGATTGGGCGCTCGCGCCCTTGCTCTACGTCCTACCGCTCCAGTTGATTTCGTACGGCCTCGCGAAGCACCTGGAATGCGACATCGACAAGCCCCGCAACCTCGCCAAGTCTGTCACCGTGGAGTGACGCGGCGGGCGCTCGTTTTGTGAGGCGCCTTTAGGCGGCGGGAAGGTTGGCGACGGGCACGAAGGCGCGAACCTTGAAGAGATCCGCGAAGGCCGTCACGAGTTGCTCGGCGTCTTCGGTCACCTGGATGAATTCGATGCCGATGCCAAAGAGCCCGTTCTCGCGGTAGACCCAGCGCACGAGCCCTTCGCCTTGCAACGAGGTCGAAGGCAGCATCGCGAGCTGGATATCGAACTTCACGACTTGACCGACCTCGGGAATCTTCTGGCTCCGTTCCAGGAAGAGCGAGAAGCCGCCCCGTCCGACCGCGTGAACTTCGGCTTGCAGGTCGAAGTGGCGCTTCGTCGATCGCGGCGCGTTCCCGAGCAGGGCATTCCGCTCGGCGGGGCTCGGATCCGAAAGCCGGCGCGTTTTGGCGGCCACGGGTACGAGCCGCGCGGCGATCGCCAGGAATTCCTCCACGACGAAGGGCTTCTTGAGGGTTCCCCAGACGCCCAGGTGATGCAGGTCGCGCAGGCTCAGTCCCGGCTGTTCGCCGAGCACGAGGATCTCGGGCTTGATGGGGTAGCGCATCCGGAGCTTCTCCACGAAGTCTGGCAGGTCGAGTTCGGGCAACTGGGAGTCGATCAGGAGCAGGCTCCACGTCCGCTCGGCCAGCTTGTCGGCGAGATCATGGGCCTCGCTCACGATCTCGACCACGAAGTCGTGGTCCGCGAGGCTGCGGCGAAGGGCTTCGAGGCCTTCCGGAGAGGGACTCCAAGCCAAGACGGGAACCTGATTTCGTTTCATCATCGACCCTCTCAGGATAGTCCGGAGACGAGTCCCCCGTCCGTGAAGATTTCGTGTGCCCGCCGTGTCGGCGGGGTGAAACTTCGCGCCGCCGCCCGACTTTTGCGGAAGGCCTCCGTCGGCCGTTGCGAGGCGGGGAAGGCGGGATTAAACCTCGGGGCCATGGCAAATCAGACTCCTTCCGACACCCACTCCAACGTCCCGACCCGCGTCGAAACCGACACGATGGGCGAAATGAAGGTCCAGAGCGACAAGTACTGGGGCGCGCAAACGCAGCGCTCGCTCATCAACTTCCCCGTCGGCGAGGACCGCATGTCCCGCCCGATCATCCGCGCCCTCGGCATCCTCAAGAAGGGCGCTGCGCAGGCGAACTTCGAGCTCGGCAAGCTCCCCAAGGATAAGTTCGACGCCATCTGCAAGGCCGCCGACGAAGTCATCGAGGGCAAGCTCGACTCGCACTTCCCCCTCGTCGTCTGGCAAACGGGCTCGGGCACGCAAACGAACATGAACGCGAACGAGGTCATTTCGAACCGCGCCATCGAGATGATGGGCGGTACGATGGGTTCCAAGAAGCCCGTTCATCCGAACGACGACGTGAACAAGAGCCAAAGCTCGAACGACGTCTTCCCCACGGCCATGCACATCGCCGCGGTCGAAGTCGTCGAGCGTCAGCTCCTTCCCGGCCTGCACAAGCTCCAAAAGGCCCTCAAGGAGAAGGAAGAGAAGTTCGCCAAGGTCATCAAGGTCGGTCGCACCCACCTCATGGACGCGACGCCCCTCACGGTCGGCCAAGAAATCTCCGGTTGGCGCACGCAAGTCGAGTACGGCATCGAGCGCGTCGAGCAGTCCCTCGGCAAGCTTCGTTACCTCGCCCAAGGCGGCACGGCCGTCGGCACGGGTCTCAACACGCACCCCAAGTTCGCCGAGCTCGTGGCCAAAAAGATCACCGAGCTTTCGGGCTGCCAATTCGTGACGGCGCCCAACAAGTTCGAAGCCCTCGCTTCGCACGACGCGATCGTCTTCGCCCACGGCGCGCTCAAGACCCTCGCGTGCTCCTTCATGAAGATTGCCAACGACGTGCGCTGGCTCGGCTCGGGCCCCCGCTGCGGCCTGAACGAGTTCAAACTCCCCGAAAACGAACCCGGCTCCTCGATCATGCCGGGCAAGGTGAATCCCACGCAGAGCGAGTCGATGACGATGGTCTGCTGCCAGGTGCTCGGCAACGACGTCGCCATCAACATGGGCGGCGCTTCGGGTAACTTCGAGCTCAACGTCTTCAAGCCCCTCATGATCCACAACTTCTTGCATTCAGCGCGTCTGCTCGCGGACTCGGCTTCGACTTTCGTCGACCACTGCCTCGACGGACTCGAGATCGACGAGAAGGCCATCGCCAAGCACCTCGAGAATACGCTCATGCTCGTGACGGCGCTCAACACGCACATCGGCTACGACAAGGCGGCCGCGATCGCGAAGAAGGCCCACAAAGAGGGCAAAACCCTTCGCGAGACGGCGCTCGAGCTCGGCCACCTCACGAACGAGCAGTTCGACCAGTGGGTCCGCCCCGAAGACATGATCTATCCTCGCGAGTAGCTAACTACTCGGAACATTCGTAGAGGCAGCCTGAATCTGGCGGTCCTTAGGAGTTTGCGATGGCCCGTACGCCTTCCGTCATGATCGAACTCGGCACGAAGTTGCCGTCTTTCCGTTTGCCCGACGTTGACGGACGCCCGGTGGCGTCCGACGACGTCGCCAAGTCGAAGGGCCTCCTCGTTATGTTCATCTGCAACCACTGCCCCTTCGTGAAGCATTTGCACCCCGTGCTCGGGGAGCGAGCGAACGCTTGGGTGAAGGCGGGCCTCGGCGTCGTCGCGATCAGTTCGAACGATGCCGTCGCCTATCCCGAGGATTCCCCCGAAAAGATGAAGCAGGAAAGCCGCGAGCGTGGTTTTGGGTTTCCGTATCTTTTCGACGAAACCCAGTCCGTCGCGAAGGCTTTTCGAGCGGCTTGCACCCCCGATTTCTTCCTCTTCGATGGTTCGCAGAGGCTCGTCTACCGGGGCCAGTTCGACGCGAGTCGGCCGGGTAATGGGAAAGCGGTGAACGGCGAGGATCTGGAACGCGCGGTCCAGGCGCTTTTGGCCAATAAGCCGATTGATTCCAACCAGATGCCAAGTATCGGTTGCAACATTAAGTGGAGAGCCTAGGCTTCGTTTGGGTATTCCGGGGATCGCCGCGCGCCTTCGAAAAAGTCTAACGGCAGGCGTTCCGGCGGCGTTCGCTGACATAAGTGCCTGAATTTTGACACAGTCTTTGACGAGGCGAGTTAAGGTGTGGTAAATCTCCCCCTGGCTTTAGGCAAGGGAGTGCTTCGCATGACGGCTCAACAAGGCCCCGCAAAAATGAGAACGCTAATCACGTCTCAGGCCCGTACGCTTGTCTTCGAAGGCAAGCCGAAAGAAGCCGAGCAAAGCCTCAACAATCTTCTTAAGCAATCCCTCAGCACGGCCGAGCGTCTCGAAGTCCTGGCGCTTCTCATCCGCTTAGCGGCCGAAAGCCGCAACGTCGAGCGCTTCCCGGAACTCATCGCCGAAGTCAAAAAGCTCGAAGTGACGACGGATGCCGATAAGGAAGCCCTGGCCGACTGTATCTACAGCACGGCGACGGGATGGTTCTACCTCGGTAACCACGACAAGGCTCGTTCCGGATTTGAACAGGCCCGCGAGATCTTCTCGAACCTCGCCAACGAGACCAAGGTCCTGAAGGCCGAGTTCTCGCTGGCCGAGATCATGCGTCAGGAAGGCCGATACTTCGAGATCCTCGAGAATCTCTCGATCATGAAAGAGCGTGCCGAACGTTTGGCCGACAACTTCTTGCTCGGGGACGTCCTGATCCTGGAAGGGAACATTTACCGCAAGACGGGCGACTACGTTCGCGCGATCGACGCCTACGAAAAGGCGCGCGAGTTCCTCAGCGAAAACAAAAACTCCGAAAAGTACCACTACACTCTGTGGGCCCTCGGCACTTGCTACGCGGCCCTCGAAGACAAGACGAAAGCCAAGATCTACCTCGAGCTCGCGAGCAACAACTTCAAGGGCGCCGCCTTCGTCCGTATCAATATCCTCTCCCTTCTGACGCTCGCCGAGCTTTACACGGTGCTCGGGCAATACAGCGACGCCGAGCAATCCTACAAGCGGGTCGAAGAACTCGTCGGCTCGGAAGAGAACTCTTATTTCGGCCGTCGTTTGCTCCGCGGCCAAGCGTTGCTGGCGATCAAGCGGGGCGAGTTCGACGTTTCCAACCGCCTCATCGATCAGCTCGTCCTTAACGCGATCAAGGAAAAGAACTCCAAAGAGATCATGCGCCTTCGCCTGTTGAAGGCGGAAGTGCTTTTGCGCGGCGGCGAGTCGCTGCAGCACGAAGAAGCGCGTGCCATGCTCCAGGAAGCCTTGGCTTTCTACCGCGAACAGAACGTTCGCCGTCACCAGGCCGTTTGCCTTGAGCTTCTCGCGCGTCTCGACTCCGCGTCGGGTTACCTGCAGGATTCGCTTAAGAAGGTCGAAGAAATGCTGGGGCTCGCGCAAGAAGGCGGATTCGAGCGTCTCGTCATCCGCGCTCACCTGGCTAAGCTTGTGCTCATGCGCAAGCTCGGAAATCAGATCAAGACCGAGGAGCTCGACCGTCTCATGCCGATGATCGAAAAGCTCTCGGCTTCGGCGGAACGCGTCGCCCTGTTGCGCTTCAAGCTCGAGAAGTACGAGGAGTGGACGAGCGAACTCAATCGCCTCGATCCCCATTCGCAACGCTTCGTGAACGAATTCTTCGAGGATTTCCATTTCATCCCGAACCAGACGGTGGACCTCGAGATCGATCGCAATTCGCACTACGTGCGCGAGAAGCACCTGGGCGAGATTCCGTTCCATAATAAGTTCACGCTGATGAAGATCCTGTTGTTGCTGGCGGAAACGCCGGGGCGCGAGTTCTCCAAAGAGCAGCTCGCCAAGGAAATCTGGGAGCAGGAATACAATCCGCTCCGGCACGACAACAACATCTACATCAACATCAACCGCTTGCGGAAGCTCATCGAGCCGAACCCTCGCGAAAGCCGTTACGTCATGAACGGCTCGCGTGGTTACTATCTGAACCCGGCGATGAAGGTGAACATTTCTTCCAAAATCGCGGATGTCGCGCCTCGCGCGATGCCGAAGTCTAAAACGGAAGGGCCTCGCGCCTAGCGCGCGAGCTAAGGGGTTTCATGGGGGGTTCCATGATGAATCAGGGTTGCTTGTCGGCGCTCGTTTTGAGCTTGGGAATGGCCGTTTCGGGTTTGGCGGAGGCGGGCCCCAAGTCCGCGTCGTCGTTATTCCCGGTTCCGGCTTGCGAAGTTCGTCACGATCGCGAAACTCTCGCGACGCAAGTCCGGGGCGAGTACCGTCCGACGGGTGACGGGTCGATCCCCTGGCTGAGCCTGGTCGGGACGTGGGTAGATGAAAAGCGCGGCATCATCGTGCAGTTCCAAACGGAACCTTTCAGCAATAACAAGTTCGGGATCGCCCGCATCACGTTGAAGAATCTTTGCACGCTCCAGGTGATCGCCAAAGGAGCACGCCTGGTGACCGAGGAAGATCTGGATGCCGAAGTCTTTGAAGCCTCCTTGCGAGTCTATGGCTATCTGCGTCATAGTCAGATTTCGATCCTCCTCGATATGAACCCGGAAGGAATTGCGACGCCTTACACGCGGGTTCGCTTCAAGCGGATGGACCTGACGAAGCCCAAAATCGTCGACGAGTTCTGGCTTCAGCGCCCGTAAGAACAAAGCAAGGGCCGACGCGAAGTCGGCCCTTGACGCCCCGAGTATCTGTCGATAATACCCACAACTCTTATGGCACGTGGTGACAATCGCAGAACCCTCAAGAAAACTCGCCGCAAGGCTCAGCGTAAGAAGAAAGCGCGCATTCAAAAGCGCAAGGCGGCTGGTAAAGCCGCTAAGAAGTAAGCCAGCGCCGGCATTTAAGGGATAGAGACGGAAAATGGATAAGCCGAATTTCAATCAAATGGACGATTCCGGAGCCAAAGAAGGCCGTGAAGGCGGTCGCGAAGGCCGCGGCGGCGGTCGTGGTTTCGGTCGCCGCAAGGTCGACCCCTTCCTCCTCGATAAAACCCTCGTTCTTGACTACAAGAACATCAAAGCGCTCGGCCGTTTCGTTTCCGAAACCGGCAAGATCGTTCCGCGCCACATCACCGGCGCGACGGCTAAGCACCAGCGTCAGATCGCCCGCTTCGTGAAGCGTTGCCGTAACCTCGGCCTCTTCGCTCCGAAGATGGAAGGCTAAAAAGCTGGCTGTTCAAGGCTCCTCGCGGGGCCTAAACTGAGGGAATGGCGACATCCCCTCAGGAGCCCAAGACTCTGGATTTGAACCGAATTCGTGAGTCGGTCAGAACCCGTTTCGAGCAATCGAAGCGGGTTTTGTCGTTTGAAGAGTACCTGGGCCTCCTGGCCTCGGACCCTTTCCGTTATCTGCGAGGGGGGCCGCACTACCTCCTCGACGCCATCCAGCACTTTGGGATCGACGAGGTCCCCGTCCGCGGCGTTACGCGCAAGCGCTACCGTATCTTCGAGAAAAGCTTCGCCGAGAACCACCAGCCCGTGGTCTCGCACGAAAACGTCCAGCACGAGCTCGTGCGCTTGCTCACGAGCTTCGTACGGAGCGGTCGGGCCGACAAGCTGATCGTTCTCCACGGCCCCAACGGCTCGGCTAAGTCGACTTTCGTGCGTTCCCTGCTCGCGGGACTCGAGGATTACTCGAAGGCCAACGAAGGCGCGCTCTTCTCGTTCTCGTGGGTCTTTCCCCAAGATAGTTTCGAGAAGGCCACGCTCGGCCTCGGGGCGCGGAAGGCCACCATCGGCGGCGAGACGGACTCCTTCGCCGCCCTCGATCACGAGAAAGTCGCCGCGGTCGTCCGCAGCGAGCTGCGTGAGAATCCGCTCGCGCTCATCCCCCACGAAGATCGCATGATGCTTTTCGACGAGTGGCTGCACGCGATTCCCGCGGGAGCCGAGCGCGATCGATTGGCGGCCCTGCGGCCCACGGTTTCCAAGCTCGAGCTTAGCCACAAGAACGCCATCATTTTCGAAGCGCTCCTGAACGACTGCAAGGGTGACCTCAAACGCGTTTTCCGCCACGTCCGCGTCGAGCGCTTCTATCTGAGCCGTCGTTTCCGCACGGGCCTCGTCACGGTCGAACCCCAGTTCGGCGTCGACGCTCAGCTTCGCCAGGTCACGCTGGACCGGTCGATGTCGCTCCTGCCGCCGGCGCTCCAGTCCCTGAATCTCTTCCAGCTCGAAGGCGACCTCGTCGACGGTAACCGCGGGGTCGTCGAGTTCAACGACTTGCTCAAGCGTCCGCTCGAATCCTTCAAGTATCTGCTCGGTACTTCGGAGACGGGCACGGTGACGCTCGGCCACGTCATGGCATATCTCGACACCGTCTTCATCGCGACGACGAACGACCGCCAGCTCGAGGCCTTCCGGGAGCATCCCGAGTTCAACAGCTTCAAGGCTCGCATCGAGCTCATCAAGGTGCCTTATCTCCTGCGTTACTCGGAGGAGGCCAAGGTCTACGGGGAGACGGCGCGCCGGGCGGCCGGTCCCAAGGAGCTCATGCCGCACACGACTTCGCTGCTCGCGCTTTGGGCGGTGATGACCCGCCTCAAACGGCCGAACGCCAAGAACAAGAGTTCGATGCTCGCCGGTGTCCTTGAGAACCTCGGGCCTTTGGCGAAGGCCAAGCTTTACGACTCGGCCGATATACCGGAGAACCTCAACGACGAAGAGCGCCGCGAGCTCAAGTCCGCGCTCGAAGACCTGATCCTCGAGCAGCAGAACCAGCCCTTCTACGAAGGTTACCTGGGCGCCTCGGCGCGCGAGCTCAAGGTCGTCCTGCAGATGGCCGCGCAGAACGATCAGTTCCCGACCCTCGGGCCGGGCGCGGTCTTCGCCGAGCTCGACAAACTCATCCGCCGCCCGCTCGATTTCGAGTACCTGCGCATCGAGCCCAATCAGGGCTACCACGACTACGAAGGAATGCTGAAACTCGTGCGCCAGGAATGGCTGAACCTCGTGGATCGCGAGATGGAAGCCTGCCTCGAGCTCGACCGCAAGGACCAGATCAACGAGTCGCTCGAGAGGTACGTCCGCAACGTCATGGCGAACGTGCGCAAGGAAAAGGTCAAGAACCGTATCACGGGCCAGTTCGAGGAAGTCGACGAGAGCCTGATGACCGAGTTCGAGAATTTCATTTCCGTCACGGACAACCGCGAAGACTACCGTCGCAACCTCATCTCGCGCCTCGGCGCGTGGAGCATCGAAAACCCCGGTCGCGCGGCCGGCGGCCAAGCGCTTCCTTACGACAAGATCTTCACCGATATCGTGAAGCGGCTGCGCGCCAAATTCCACGAACAGCACGTCGCGAAGATCCGCACGATGGGGGCCCTCTTCGTCGAGACGGCCGGCTTCGACGTCGAGGCGCTCAAGAAGCGCCCCTCGACCAACGAAGCCGAGGGCCTCGCGATCCGCGTCTTCGAGGGCATGCAGGCGAAGTTCGGATACGGCCCGGCGGGCGCGAAGGAAGCGCTGACCGAGCTCATCCGTTCGCGTTACCACTGAGCGCGATGCGTACCGGCGCCGATCGATCGGCCCGCCTCGGCGGGCTTTACGTCGTCCATCAGAACGTGCCGGGCAAGCGCACGCGCGATCTTTCGTTCCCGGAGCCGATCCTCTTCTTTCCATTGCGCGGAGAGATCGAAGTGACCACCGCGACGGGCGTCCACAAGCTGGGACCGGGACGCATGCTTTTTCTGCCCGGCGGCGTCGTTCACTCCCTGCGTTCGTCCGAGGCCGAAGGCGAGCGGCTCATCGCGCTGATGGATCCCAAACTCTGGCGTCCGTACGCGAAGCTCGCGCGCGAAGCGACTTACCTCGCCTTGAGTCCTCTCTTGCGGGAGCTCCTTTTTCACCTGCTCTTGGAACCCGAGGCTGCGCTTCGCACCACGCTCGTGAGGGCTTTCGCCGGCACGCTCGCCGAGTCGCTCGCGCGGGCGCATTCGGGCGGCGATATCGAGGCCGTGGGCGCGCGGGCCGCCGACGGCCGTTTGAGAAAGGCCATTGCCTTTCTCGCCGAGCGCTTCGCCGACGAAGCCCCGCTCGAAGGCGCGGCCAAGCGGGCGGGGCTCTCGCCACGCTCTTTCCATCGCTTGTCGGTTACGGAACTAGGTCTGGCCCCGAAAGAGCTGCTCATCCGTTTTCGCGTCGCCAAGGCGCGCGAAATGCTCGCCACGGGAGCCTCGGTGACGGACGTGGCTTTCGCGGTCGGCTACCGCTCGCTCAGCGCCTTCATTGCCGCCTTCCGCTCCCGCACCGGGCATCTGCCGTCGGCCCGGTCTTAACTAAGGCACGAAATACGGCCGCGTCGCGGATTGGCCGAAAACCGAAAATCTCCGGCGGCCGGCCGAAAGCGCGGACCGCGCGAAATCGCTACATTGGGCCCCACGAAACGTCCCTCACAAAAAGGAGTTCCCCCCATGTCTAAGCCCCTCACGCCCCTCGCCACCGTCGAAGCCTACTTCGCAAGCCTCGCCACGGGCGACTTCGCTCGCCTTGGCTCGCTCTTGGCCGACGATATCGTTTGGCATCAGCCCGGGCAGGGCGCCCTCTCGAAAAGCTACCGCGGAAAGGACGAGGTTTTCGCGCTCTTCGGCAAGTTCATGGAGATCAGCGGCGGCACCTTCAAGATCCACGCCGTCGATTCGGTGATGGCTAACCGCGATGTCGTCGCCGCGACGCTCGCTTTCTCGGCTTCGAATGCGCGCGGCCAGATCTCGATGAAGGGCGTCGACGTCATGCGCGTCGAGAACGGCCTCATCAAGGAAGTCCATCTCTTCTCGTCGGACCAAGCGGCGGAAGACGCCTTCTGGGTCTAAGGATCTAGAAGTCCCCGCGCAAACCGAAGACGAGTTTGTGGATCCAAGCGAAGTTGAAGACTTCGTCGTTGTTCGCGCCGCCTTCGATCGTTCGGTAACCGCCGAAGACGCTGAAGGCGTGGGCCGCGCCGAAGTAAGCCAAACGTCGCTCGAGAAAGAGCGCACCATCGAAGGCGCGGCCTTGGGGCGCCATGAGCCCATCCAAGTCGAAGCGGAAAGTCCAGTCCTCGGCGAATTCGTTGGCCGCCTGGAAGTTGAGCAGGGGCACGAAGCCGAGATTTTTCTTGCTCGCCTCGAGGGGGCCTTGGCGAAGCCGGATCTCGGCATCGCGGATCTTGGCGGTGAAGCCGAACGCGAAACGCCAATCGCCCACGGGATCGAGGTGATACGCGTAGGTCAGCCGATAGGAATTGAAACGGTAGAAGGCTTGGGTGTCCGCGCCGGTGGCGAAGCTCGATCCCGCGAAGTCAACGGGCTCGGCCAAGCGGCCGTCGACTTCGACGCCGAACGGAGCGTAGAGCGCACGCAGCTCGTGGCGTTCCGCGATCTTGTAACCGAGGTAAACGCGGTAATCCGCGGCCGGTCCTTTCGCGAGATCGGCGATCGAGAAGCGCGTCCCGCCCGCCCCCGGGATACGCGCTTCGTTTCGGCTTTGCCAGGCGAGCGATCCTTCCACGGCGAGTAACATGTCCGCCGAAGCGCGCCCGGACCAGGCGATCGCTAAGGCCATCGGAAGCCAGAGGCTCAGGGTCGTGCGCCGGATTCTCATGGCGCTCACCCTATCCTTAAGCGAGCATCGAAGCGATCGCGGACGCGAGCCGGCGGGCCAACGTTTCTTTCGTCGCTTCGCCCAGGTCCTTCGTCTCGCCGGACTTGGAAAGAAACCACAGGCGATTGCGTTCGCCGCCAGGACCTGCGCCCGCGCGCGCGGGATTGGCCACGATGGCGTCGGCGCCCTTACGGGCGAGCTTCGCCTGGGCTTTGGCGACGACTTCGGCGTCGTCCCCCGCCTCGAGGGCGAACGCGACGACCTTCTGCCCCGGGCGCCGCTCGGCCACGGCCCGGGCGACGAAGTCGATCGACGCCTTCGCGGCGAGCTCGATTTTTCCGTTCGCGGCCAAAGCCTCGCGGCTGATCTTGGCGTCGGTGCCTTGCACTTCGAAGTCCAGCACCGCGGCGGCGGACACGAAGACGTCGCAATCCCGAAAAGCTTGGGCGACGGCCGCGTCGTAATCCGCCAGGGTGACGTACGGGGTCACCGGAAAGTCGGCGAAGCCGCGGGCGATCTCTTCCCCGACGGGGCCCAAAATCACGCTCACGAGCGCGCCGGCTTCGCGCAGGGCGCGCGCGAGCTCGAGCCCCATGCGGCCGGACGAGCGGTTCTGGACGTAGCGAACGGCGTCGAGCGAGGTCCGCATCGGGCCGGCCGACAGCAGGATCCGGCGGCCCCGCAAGGAACTCTCCGCGTTCGCGCCGGGATTCGGGTGATTTTGTTGGGGGGCACGGGAAAGCGAAGCGAACGACGCGAAAATCTCGGAGTGGGGAGCGATGTGGCCGTAGCCGCTCTCGCCGCAGGCGACCTTGCCCCAACTCGGGCCGACGAATTGATACCCGTAAGTCCGCAATCGCTCGGCGTTTGCGCGTACCGCCGGATGCTCCCACATGGACGGATTCATGGCCGGCACGACGAAGACGGGCCCTCGGAAGGCGAGGATCTGCAAGCTCATGAAGTCGTCCCCCCGGCCGGCGGCCAGTTTGGCGAGGGTTTCGGCCGTCGCGCCGTAGACGACGAAGGCCTCGGCCCAGCGGGCCGTCGAGATATGGTCCGTGCCTTCGTGCGAGGGGTGGAAGATGTCGGGATGGTGAACGCGTCGGCCGGCGAAAGTCTCCAGGACTCGCGCCGATACGAATTCGAGCGCCGAGCGAGTAGGGACGACTTCGACTTCGTGACCGGCCGCGACCAGCTCCTTCACGAAATCCGCGCTCCGGTAAGCGGCGATGCTCCCGGCGATGCCGACGCAAATCTTCATGGGAATCTTTTAGCAGGGACGCCGTGTCCATCCCAAGGTCTTTCTCCGTGCGACTGGTCGCTTGCGCGGGCCTCGCCTAAACTCGCGCCATGTCGATGCAAGTAAAGTTCTTGGGCGCCGCCGGGACCGTCACGGGAAGCCGTACCCTGCTGACCCACGGTCGAAGTCGTGTCCTCGTGGACTGTGGACTTTTTCAGGGCACGAAAGAACTGCGTGCCTTGAACTGGGATCGCTTTCCCGTGGATCCCGCTTCCATCGATACGGTCGTGTTGACCCACGCCCATCTGGACCATTCGGGCTACTTGCCCAAGCTCGTCCGGGAGGGTTTTCGGGGAAATGTTTTCGCGACGGCCGGCACCCGGGACCTTTGTGAAGTCCTCCTGCGGGATTCGGCCCGCTTGCAGGCTGAAGACGCGGAGTACGCGAATCGTACCGGGCATTCTCGCCATAAACCGGCTTTACCGCTCTACGACGAGGGAGATGTCGAGGCTTGTCTCCGGCTCTTTCGCGTCGTTCCCCGGCAGGAATGGAAAGCCTTGGTGCCGGGGCTCGCGGTTCGTTTCGGTCGGGCCGGGCACATCACGGGCGCCAGTTTCCTCGAGTTTCAGGTCGAGGCGTCGCCTTCCCGGTACCGTGTCTTGGGGTTCAGCGGAGACGTTGGGCATTCCCGTTCTCGGGTTTTAAGGCCGCCGGAGGCGATGGAGGGGCCCGATACCCTCGTACTCGAGTCGACCTACGGCGACCGTCTTCATGCTCGCGACGATGTCGCCCAAAGCGTCGTTCCGATCATTCGGCGAGTTCTCGAGCGCGGAGGCACTCTCATGATTCCCAGCTTCGCCGTGGGGCGAACGCAGGAAATTCTTTTCCTTTTGGCGGAGCTCGAACGCCAAGGTCGGATTCCCGAGGTGCCCGTTATCCTTGATAGTCCCATGGCGCAGTCGGCGACGAAGATTTTCTTTCGGCATCCCGAAGACCACATTTTCGACCAAGCTTTCGGCCCCACGCGCGAAGAACTCTTTCCTCGTTTCTTCGAGGAATCGGCTTCGCGCGACGACTCCATGCTTGCGACGATGCGGGATGATCCCAAGATTATCGTGGCGGGAGCCGGAATGGTTACGGGAGGAAGGATTCTGCACCATCTCAAGCGTCGTCTGCCGGACCCTCGCCACGGGGTCCTCTTCGTGGGCTACCAGGCCGAGGGAAGCAAGGGTCGCTATCTTCTCGACCAGGGACGGGCGAACGGATCGATTCGTATCCATCACGCCGAGATTCCGATCGAGGCCGAGATCTTTCAGGTTTCGGGTCTTTCCGCGCACGGGGACTACGAAGACCTCATGGAATGGGTGAGCCGATTTCATCAACTCCCCAAGAAGGTGTATCTCAATCACGGTAGCCCAACGGCAATGGAGGCTTTCGCCGAGAAGCTTCGATCTCGCTTCCACGTCGAAGTACAAATCGCTCGGAACGGAGAAAGTTTTAGCTGGGCCTAGGGCTTGATCGGCCATCTTGACAGGACGCTCTGGGTCATAATGAAAAGGACCCATGTTCAGGGTGGGAGTCCTTGCGTTCACGGCATTGTTGGCATCGTTCTCGTTCGCTCGTGCGATAAAGAGCGATTATCGGGAAGTTCGCGGTATTAAGTACCCCGAATTTGGCGAAAACGGCCGTCGCCCCGTTTACTCTCGAACGTTAAGTCCTCGTGACAGTTCCGAGCCCTTGCCGGGTTACAGCGAGCTCGTTGAGTATGTTTTGCCTTCGCCCAACCAGTTGGACGCAGGAAGCTGCCTCTACATGTCGCTCACCGGGATCGCCGAGTGGTGGCTGGCGCGTCGTTCGCCGCAGGTTTCGCGGGCTTCCGAAGGTCCCCTCGATCTGAGCGAACGCTTCCTCATGAACCTGGCCGACCGAGCTTCTTCCAACAACAACGTCATCAAGAATTGGAAGACCGACTCGATTTTGGCCTTTAACAAAGGGGGCCGCGCGGCCCTGAACCGCGACTACCCCTTTACGATGGGTTGGTACAAGTCGGGCGAGAACGGCTACGAAAAGGCCGTCGCGAACAGCGCGGGCGCGGAGTACGGCCCTTCCTTCAATTGGATCGATGACTTGGATAGCTACCGAGGTATCGGGGTTCTTCTACCGCGTTTCCGCCGGGACGTGCTTTTTGCCGATCCCGAGTCCAACCAGTGGAACGTCGGCGTCATGCCGGCGAACATTGTGGAGACGGTCAAGGAAGCCCTTCGCCGGAACCAGGCCCCCGTCCACGTGCTCTACAACCATTACGGCTACTGGCACGCGAACATCGTTTTGGGCTACGACGATGAGCTCAAACGAGAAGGTTGCCCCTTCGTGACCCGCTTCCGTGAGCAGCAGGCGAACGAAGCCAAAAAGCTTCGCCAAGAAGCCCAGCGCACCAACGATCCCAAACAACGCGAGACCCTTTTGGCCCGCGCGACGAAATTCGAAGGAACCGTGCGAAAGTTCGATGCTTCGTGGCGAGCCCGCGGCGGCTGCCGGGGCCAAGGCGCGTTTTACGTTCGGGACTCGATTTACGACGACCCTAATGCCCCGGCTTATGACTACGACCGCCTTAAGAAGGGCGAGGAAGAGCCTTATTCCAAGCGCATCGTCATGCTGGAGTACGAGTGGCTCCAGCACATGGCGAACCACGCTATCCAGATCCTAATCCAATAGAGTAGAGTCCTAAAAGCTGAGCTTTGCTCGGTAAAAGTTTTCCTTATGTTTGCATAAGGGAGGCTTACCTTTGAGGATGAACTGTGAATAACTTTTTAAGAATTATGGCTCTCGACGAGCTTAAGACGCGTAGCGTTGTGTTTGTAAATGCTCGTCAAGAGGCAGGAATTAACGAAATCTACGATCCCGACGCCGGATCTTTCATGTTTCAAGTTTTTATCCACAACCAGTTTCCCTACACCGAAGAAGGGGCTTGGCTCTTCCCGACCTTTGCCGAAGCCCGAAGCTTCGCGGCCCAAACTTTTCAGGGAGAATGGGAAATGCTCCTTTGGGATAAGGACATCAAACGTCCTTGTTCGGAGGGAGGCGGCGGTTGCGGGAGCGGCGGAAGCTGCGGTACCGGCGGTGGTTGCGGTAGTAGCGGTGGAGGCTGCGGCTCGAGCGGTGGTGGTTGCGGCAGCGAAGGCGGAGGCTGCGGCTCGGCCTAGTCCAGAATCCCGGAAGTCGGAAAACCGGATTTTCCTCGTTCGCGAACTTCATTCAAAAATCGCTCCACGTGCCTGGCATCTTTTTCGCTCGGCATGCGCTTTCGCTCTTTCTCCCAAGAAGTCCTCTCGGCATGGCCCTTGCGTTTCGGAACGCGGGGACCGGCAGAAAGGATTTCGAAATGTTCTTCTTCCAAAAATCTTCGACTCGCCGTTTGGCGCAGATCCTCCTGGGGATCGTGACCATTCCGGTCGGAACGCGTGCGTGGGCGCTTCCCGATCCGCGCCGCACGCTCATGGCGGATGCCCTCAAGGAGGTTTACGAAGCGCAGCCGTCGATCCGCGAATCCAAAATCCTCGGCGATCACGAACGGCAGACGACTCTCTACGTGGGGCCCGCGGCCCGCAAAGAACGGGCCGGAAGCTTTCAGTGGATCGACTACGCCGGCACTTGCGGGCAGCTCAAGAATCTCTTCGAGCTGAGCTACTTCATGCCCAAGGGCGATTCTTCGGGTTGGCCGAAAGCCGCGCGTCGGGGTTCGGTGTCGCCTTTCTTCGATTACCACTACGGCAACGCGGTCGCGCAATCCGAAACCCTGCGCCAGCTCGCCGGCCGGGTCATCGAAGGCCAGAAGCTTAAGGAAAAGCACGCGGATCTCTTCGGACCCTACGAGGAGTCAAAGACGCTGTACGACGCCCACGTCGCCGAGATCGAAGTCTTGAACGCACGCCTGTCGTCCCTCGACTCGGACGTCGACAACGCCATTCGCGGCCGCGAGCGCGCCGGCACACCCGAAGAAATTCAGGCGGCCCAGGAAGCCATCGCCGAAGCGAAGGCGCGTCGTACCGAAGGCCGCCGAGTCGTGTTGGCTCGCCTCGCGACCGTCGAGGGCGAATTCAGCGAGGTCAAGCGTCGTTACGCCGCCGCGCGCGGACGCGTCTATCCCTACCTTCGCAGCATCGAGGAGATCAACAAGGACATCGAAGGCATCAAGAGCATCTACCGCTCGATCCAAACGGTCAGCGGCGAAGCCTGGACGAAATCGGTCGAGACCCTGGCGGCTTTCCGCCGCTCGCCGGTCGGACTGGCTTCGATGTCCTACGTGCTCTACACGGACGAAGTCGCCTCGCTGCGCTCGGCGCTGGGCGATTCCAAGTTCCGGGTGAACTTCAAGTCCCTCTTCTCGTCGGGTTCCTACGACGTGAACGACATCCAAGTCGTCCCTCTCCCGCTGCATAACGTGCAGCTCGAGATGGGCGTCATGCGGACCGTCACGCAGTCGGCCGACGCGAGCGGGTTGAATCCCGAAGACAACGCGGCCGTTCAGACGCGGCATCCGGGCGTGACCTTCGCGCGTATCACCGGAGTTGCTTCGGAGATCGAGTTCCCCGTTTTCAAGGATCGTTCGGGCGAGCAGGTGAAACCGTACCTGACGAAGGTCCGCGGCGACGAAGCCGGGGTCGTGAATGCCTTCGTGAGCTTGGGCGCCTATTGCATGGAGGACGACACGGCCCAACCGGTCACCGTGGAAGCTCCCACGGGCAACGGCGATGGCTCGGTCCCGGTTATGAAGGAAGTCTTTCGTCCGCGAAAGGCCAAGGCTTCGGTGCAGGAGATCGCGCTCAAGTACAACTACTTCGTGAAGGCGGAGCCGATGTCGGTGAGCTGCTCGATGGACGTGTCGCGCTCGCGAACCCTCATGCAGCAAAGCGGCTCCAAGGGCTTCCTCTTCTGGCGCAAATCCTGGTCGAGCCAGCAGATCACCGAAGTTCGCGGCAACGGCGTGGACTGCAAAACCCAAGGACGTCCCGGCCTCGGGCTGCCCGAGGAAGAGAAGGTCCGCATCGCCGAGCTTGAGCAGAAACTGAGCCAGGAAGTCATGGCCGAGTACGTGGCCCAGTACGCGAGCAGCTGGACGGTGCACGCCGTCACGCCGGCCCAAGTCCCGGGCAAGTCTTGGGACGCGGTCGGTCCTTCGATGCAGCTCCTTTGCGGCGGAAACCTTTACTGCCAGATCGGAAACATCGTTTGGAAGTCGGCGGAGGAGCTCTTCGGTTCCCGCTCGGCGACGACGAACGGGCACCAGTCCCTCACGGGCCACATCCGGCGCAGCTACTCCGAAGATAGCTACCGCATCGATCAGGGCGCGACGGCTTACAAACTCAGCGTCGATTTCCCTTCTCGTTAAGTCCTAACGGCGGGACGGCTTCGGTCGTCCCGCCTTCTTCAAAAGAGGTTACCACCATGAAACGCTCCCTTCTCACGCCGTTCCTCGTGCTCATCGGCTTCGGTCTCATGCTCGTCAGCGCGACGTGGGGCTGGTTCGCGGAAACGCCCTCGTCTCCCGAAGTCCGGGTTTCGGAGCGCGTGCAATCCCCCCCGCCCGTTCCCGCGTTGGAGGCCCCCGAGCCCTTCACCGAAGCGGAAATGCGCGAGGATATCGCTCGTAACCCTTCCAAGGAACTTCGACGGCGTTACGCCGAGTACGAAGCTCGTCGCGAGTCCTTTCGCCGCGAGTTCGTTTCTCTGCGCCGTATCGAAGCGCAGTCCGCGAGCTTGGCGCAACGAGGCGCCCAGGATCCAGAGCTTCGCCAGAGCCTGCGTGAGTGGGAAGTCGCCCGCGAGCGGCTGCTAGAAAGCCACGCGGCTTTCCAGGTGACCGCCAAGGCCCTCGTCGAAGACCTGCGCGCGCGCTTGCCTCAGCTTCCCCTCCCTTCTTCCCCGTCCGGAAAGGATATCTAGAATGAAAACCTTCAAATCGACCCTTTTGCTTCTCGGCGCTCTGGGCGTAAGCGCCTGCGAGGCTTCGCCCGTCGGATCGAGAAACGATCCTCCTCCCTCCGGTCCGGGGCCGACCCCGCGTCCTAAGCCTCGGCCACCGGAACCGGTGCCGGCTTTGGCCGAGATCGATGGCGGCGACGTGACCTTTCGCGCGATCGGCTTCACGCCCATCGAGACGTCGCCCGCGATCCGTCGGCCGGAAGGCGCGTTTCAAGATCGCCTTTGCCCGCAGCTTCGCAACGTTCATCGCACGCAGTTCCCCGCTTCGACGCTCACGCAGGTCGAGGCGCCTACGGTGCAAGGCACCAAGATTTTCGACCGCTCGGGGTTCGAGTCGACGGTCCGTACGAGTGCCTGGGAGCTTTCGGACTTCGTGATCGAGACCGTCGTCAAGGCGCCGCCCGAAGCGGACCCCGAGCACGAAGACGAAGAAAACGAAGACGGGATGGGCGTCGGGATCGAGCCGCCGGAAACGATCCCCGAGCAGCGTCTGCGCCCCCTTCCGGTCACGCACCGGATCCGCTGCGTTTACCCGTCGGCTTGGCACATCGAAGGCCTCGAGATCGAAGCCGTTCCTTACGGCGACATCGCGAGCCTCCGCAAATGCCGGCAGAACTCGGTTTTTTCGCCCGAAAGCTGCGCGGACGAAACGATCTCGCTCCACGGAATCTTCGGACGCCTGAAGGAAGACTTCATCGGGATGGAACCTTCCCGGGATCTTCGCCTGAACTGGGGTCTGCGCGCGGCCACCACGGAGCGGATGCCGCTCGCGGAACTCCGCCGCGCGGCGGGACTTCCGCCCGACGCTTACGTGACCTACGCGAGCGTGGCCCGAGTCGTCCCGTCCGGGGCGACCGACCGCGTGGCGGCGATCGCCTTCTACAACGTTCCGGTAGGCGGGAGCTCCGATTTGCTCTCGCGCCGCTGGCTGCTCACGGAGCACTCTGGATTCGGCGCTTCGTTCGGTGGGGTCTCCCTGCCTTTCCTCGAGCGGGCGATGGCGGAGTCGCTTCCCGACGACGCCTTAGAACGCGCGATCGCCTTTGACCGGGCCTTCGCGGCTCGCAGCGTCTCGACGATGCGGACCTGGAGCGCGGCCAAGCGCAAACTCGAAGTCCCTTCGCACGGGCTTCCGGGAGCACATCTCTCGGGCGGCATCGCGTACGAAGCCTTGCGGATCGGATACGAGAAGACGGCCTCCCTTCGCATCGACATCATCTGGCGACCCCACGCCGAAGCGCGGCCCGTCCTGGCCACCTTCGCCGTCGAAGCCTCGGGGCCTCGCTTGATCGCGAGCCGGGAACTCCGCGGCTCTCTGCTTCTGTTCGGACTACCTCAAGATCTCTTTCAACGATAAGACTTTGAAAAGGAACTCATCATGAAAACGAAACATGCTTTCTTCTCCATGGCGGCCTTGGCGCTGAGCCTTTTGGCGAGCCTTCCCGTCGTCGCGGCGCCCGTGGGTCGCGCCTACTTCTGGGATCGTTGCGCCCAGCTTCAGACGGCGACGGCCATCGAGAACCAGGTCGAAGGCGTCGTGGAGCTTTTTTACCTCGATCGCGCCAAGAAGGTCGACGTCGAGATCTCGCTCTCGCCGGTCGGTGACGGCGCCGCTTCGGGGCGAGTCATTCGCCGACAGGGCGTGCGCCCGAGCTCGGACGGCCGTTTCTCGGAGCGCGTCGCGCTGCCGAGAGAGGGCGCGCGGGTCTGGGAACTACGGGCGACCTGGAGCCAGGGGACCTCGGCGGGCGAACGCGGAAGCTTTTCGGCCCGCGTGCTGAGGGTGCGGGACGACGGCGAACGGTTCTTTTCGCTTCGGTCCGAGCCGCTCTGCCGTCGTCGCGCTTCCGTCGAGCTGGTGTCGAACTATCTGGCGAACCAGGAAGCGCACGAGCTTCGGGTTGGCTACGACTTTCCGATCACCCCGTTCCCGAATTCGGGCGGTTTCGATCTCGGCGCCGTGTCGATCATGACCCCGACTTTAGCGTCGGGGCCTTTCCTGGCGGCCAAGCCCAAGGGCGGTTGGGCCTTTTCGGGTTTCGAGTCGGCGTTGGGCTCCTCGGAAAACTTCCGTGGTCGCATCGAGCGACTGATTCCGCAGGGAAGCGGCGGTTACTTCGTGAAGGTCACGCGTTTCGAGCGATACAAAGCGCGCGAGATGAAGCTACTTCGCAAACGCGACTTCGCGGGTTGCCGCAACTGGGTCGACGGTGGCGACGGTTACGTGGATGTTCCGCGCGTGAGCTACGAGTTCGCTTTCGCGCCACCCGAGACGGCGAACGATTCGGAAGCGGCGAGACGTCTCATCGACGCGACCCTGCGTCCGGTCGAAGACTGCGCTTCGGAGTTTCCCCGCGTGAAATCGGCGGATCCGAATTTCTCGGTTCGCGGTGGGCTCGGTGAAGCGCCGATCTTCTTTTACCCGCTCTAGGGAATTTCTCGGCTTACAAAAGAAGAAGCCCCCGGAAGATCGCTCTTCCGGGGGCTTCTTTGCGTTCGTGGTGAGAGAGAACTACTTGGAAGGATCCTTAAAATCCATCCAGAGACGCGAAGTCTGCACGCCCGTGTTGTGTTGGTACTTGCCCGATTTGTAGTCGACGATGGCGCCTTCCACCGTGTGGTAGAAAATCTGGCAGATCTGGACGTCAGGGTAGACGCGGATGGGATGCACGCACTGGATCTCGAGCGTCCAGTAGCCCGCGAATCCCGTGTCGCCGAAACCCGCGGTGACGTGCACGTAGAGGCCGAGGCGACCGATGCTGGAACGGCCTTCGAGCATGGGAACGAGGTTGTAGGTCTTCGTGTATTCCTTGGTGCGGCCGAGATAAAGCGTGCCCGGCTGCAGCACGAGACCTTCGGGCGGAATCACCAGCTTCTCGGCCGGGTTGTCCTTCTTCATGTCGAGCGGCATCTCTTTGTAGACGAGCAGCTCGTTGTGCAGGCGCAAGTTGTACGAGTTCGGGTTGAGCAACTTCGGATCGAAGGGCTCGATGAAGATGTCTTTTTCGAGGCGGGATTGGATGGCCGGTCCGGTCAAAATCATGCTTTCGTCTTAGCAGGCCGGGACGCGATTCAGATAGGGCGGGCGAGCGCCGCGGGCCTAAATCTTTCGAAATTCGGCGGCGTACCACGTGTCGATATGACGCGTGAGGCCTTCTTTGCGGCCGAGTCGCGCCCGCTCCAACTCGCGGAATTCCTTGCGCTCAAGGCGGAAGCCCTGGCGGAGGGCTTGGGCTTCGAGAGTTTCGAAGGCCGAGCTTCCGAGAACTCCGCTCAGAATCCAGAGCCCCTGGGGGTTCAGCATCCGGGCGATATCGGGCAGTAGTTTGACGAGCACTTCGGCGTAGATATTCGACACGACGACGTCAAAGCGCTCTTCGCGCAGCAGGAGCTGGCGGGTGTCGCCTTCGCCGCCGAAGCGCCCTTCGAGCACGTTGGGCGCGAGCGAGTTCAGCCGCAGGGTCTTCTCGACTTCTTGGGCGCAAAGAGGGTCGAGGTCCGTCGCGACGATGCGGGCGCCCGGGAAAAAGCGGGCGACGCCGGCCGACAAAACGCCGCTCCCCGTGCCGAGATCGAGGAAGCTTCGCGGCCGCGCGCCGCTCGCGCGCAGGCGATCGAGGCTCGCGAGGCACATCTGCGTCGTGGGGTGGTCGCCCGTCCCGAAGGCCAGGCCCGGCTCGACGACGAAGGCTTCGACGCCCTCGGGCGGCGTGTCCCAAGGCGGGCCGATCCAAAGTTTGCGCTCGCCCGCGCCCCCGAAGGTCTGGCCACGAACGGACTTGCGGTACTCCTCGAGGTAGTCGACGTCCTGCACGGGAAGGATCGAAAGGATCTCGAACGCCGTCCCCGTTTCGAGGGTGAGGATCGCGTTGCGGCAGGCGTCTTCGTTGGCCAGCTCGTCGTTCTCGAAGTGCACGCGCAGGAGGAGCTCACCGTTGCCGCGGTAAGCGTCGGCCTCAAGCCATTCGGCGCATTTTTCCGCGGCTTCCGATCCGAACTCGAGGAACTCGAAGTCTTCGCGAACTTCGAAGAAGCCGGCGCCTTCGGCTCCGATCGGGCACTCTTGAATGCCGAGGATGCCGGACAGGCGCCAAAGCGCGTCCGAGAAATCTTCGACGTCACGGGCCGCGAGCTGGAGATTGAGTACGTGAACCACGGGCTCGTTCCTAGCGGCTCGGGCCTCCGGCGTATAGAAATTTCGGGGGGGCTAAGGTCGCCCGGAGGATCCGTCGAGTCGTTTGAGCGCGGCCTGAATCGCGAGCTTGTCTTCCTTCGCGTCGCAGAGCTGGAGTCCGCGACGGAGGATCTCGCGCGCCTGGCCGCGGTCACCCCGGGCGGCTTCGTTCAGCGCGGCTTCGACGACGAGCTCGCGCAGAGGGAAATTTGCGGGGATCCGCGGAGGCTCCGAGCGAAAGGCGAGGCGATGGAGAGCCTCGTTGAAGAAACCTTGCGCTGGCAGGAAGCGCCGACGTCGGCGCGAAGCCTGGCCACGTAGCGACCACGCCTCGGCGTCCGAAGCATCCGCGTCCGTGAGCGTCTTGGCTTGGGCTTCGGCGCTCTCGAGCTGGCCTTCGGCGAGCAGGGTGCGCGACCAAAGTCGTCGAAGCGACGTGGAACCCGGGGCGGCGGCCAGGGCCGCGGCGATCTGCGAAGCGGGGGGCAGGCGCCGGGCGCGACGGAGCTGGTTCAGGATTTCTTCGAGACGCGCCGTTAGCTCGGCGTCTTCGGGAAAATTCCGAAGGCCCTCGAGGGAAGCCGTGAGCGCCACGAGGAGATTCGCCGTCTTGAGGTGAAGGCGCGCGAGCTCGCGGTAGCTCGTGCGTTCCCAGTCGTTCGGGAGTTTACGCGTGGGGGGAAGACCCCGGGATCGCGTCAGGAAGCTACGGAAGCTTTCGAGAGCCGCGACGTCGCGATTGCGGAGAACGAGGGCGCGCGCTTCGAGGTAGGCCGCGGCGGCCCGGTGGGCGTCGTCGCTTTGGGAAGAGGCGAGACGGCGGGAGACGCTTTCCAGGCGGGCCGGATCTTCGATTTGCAACGCCAGCTCGCCTTCCTCCAGGAGCAGCTCGCGCGAGGAAGGAAAGCGGTTTCGGTAAAGCGACAAGGCTTCGAGGAGCGCGCGCGGGGTCTCGCGGGATCGGATTTCGCGGAAGCTTTGGATCCAGAGGCGCGCGTCCTCCCCGGCGGCCGGAACTTGTCGGAGGACGGCCCGGAGGGATTCGAGTTCGATTCCGGCGTTCCCGTTTTCGCGCGCGGCGCGGGCGCGAAGCCCGAGCGTCCGTAAAGCCGGGGTGGGCGCTTGGGCCGCGCGGCCCAGGGCTTCGAGCGCTTCGGCCTTGCGGCCGCTCAGAAGATAATACTCGCCCAACTCGGCCTGGACCGCGGCCTTGGCGTGTTCTTCGGGCCCGAGCCGAGCGACGAGTCGGCTCAAAATTCGCTCCGTTCCTTCGAGACACTCTCGCGCCATTTCGTCGAGTCCGCCGGCGTTTCTTTCGTCCTCGAGGCGCGCCCGCGAGGCGACGTGGGCCGTGAGGAGCCGAACGAGCTCGGGACCCGGGGCTTTCTCCGCTTGCTTCTCGTCCTCGGCGAGACGCGAGCAGCGGCTCGGGTTGCTCGGCGAGAGGGCCGGCGTCGGGGTCGGGACGACCGGGGTGGGAAGGACCAAGGAAGGGCGCGGCTTCTCGCCCGCGGGAGCGGCCGTCGGCGCGGCAAGGGGCTCGGGCGTGCGAGGTACGCTCAGGATGGCCGGGGGCGGAGACGAGGGTGGGGGAGACGTCGGGCCGGCCTCGTTCGCGCGGAGCGGGTTGCCAAGCGTCGTCAGCGCCGTCATAAGGAGAGCCCGCCATGGCCAACGCTCGCAAAGTCGAAAACCTGAAGCTTCGGGCCCGTATCCTTCGGGAAGTCCGAAGTTTCTTCGTGGAGCGGGACTTCGTCGAGGTCGAGACGCCTCTGCTCGTGCCGAACCCGGGGCTAGAGCCTTATCTGGTCCCTTTCGAGACGACGTGGGAACCGGGGATGGGCGGCGGTAAGGCACGAACTTATTATCTCCCGACCTCTCCCGAATACCATCTCAAAAAGGCCCTCGCGCTGGGTTTGCCCCGTGTCTTCGAGATCTCGCGAAGCTTTCGGAACGGGGAAAAAAGCCGCTCTCACGAGCCCGAGTTCTCGATGCTGGAGTGGTATCGGCACCCGGGCGGCTACGCGGAGATCGCCGATGATTTCGCGAGCTTGCTCGCGCGGCTCGGCGCCGAGTTCGCGCCCGCCGCCCCGTGGAAGCGCCGTCAGGATCTGAGCGTCTGCGAGGCTTTTCGCTCGCTCGCGGGCATTGATCTCGAGGCCGTGCTCAAGGGTGAGGGCGAGTCGCTCGCGTCGCGCGCGCGGGCCCAAGGCTTCGCGAGCGTACAAGCCGACGACGACTTCGAGACCGCGTTCCACAAGGTCATGTTGGATGCGATCGAGGCGAAGCTCGGCTTCGAAGGTCCTTTGTTCCTTTGGGACTATCCCTCGTCGATGTGCGCATTGGCGCGCCTGAAGCCGGAAAAGCCCTATCTTTGCGAGCGCTTCGAGGTTTATTTCCGGGGCGTCGAGCTCGCAAACTGCTTTGGCGAACTCACCGATCCCGTCGAACAACGCGTCCGCTGCGAGGCGGATCGAGGCACGCGGATGAAGCTCTACGGCAAAACGCCCCCGATCGACGAAGAGTTTCTCTCGGCGCTCGCGAAACTCGATCAACCCGCCGGAGGCATCGCGGTCGGGCTCGATCGGGTGGTGCAACTGCTGATCGGGGCGGAACGCATCCAAGACGTTATTGCGTTCCCGCACGCCGATTCGCTATAAGCGCCGCACGATGAGCCTCCCCTATATCGCTCCCTGGTTGATGGCCGAATACAAGCAACAGGTTTTGCTTTTCGCGAAGGGAGCGCCTTCGCTCGAGTGCGTCCGTTCGCACTACATCCCCGAGAAGAACGGGGTCTGCGACCTGACGGGGCAGAAAGAACAAGAGGACCTTTTCGTGCTCGCGAACCGCGCGGGCTCGACGCTGAAGGTCTCCGCGCAATCAATGCAAATCATTGCAAATATTGTGGAAATTCAGGGCGCCGATCAATGGTACCTTTCGCTCAAAGAGCAGCGCAAAGCCTTGCGCGACCGGGCCAAGGCGGAAGCCAAACAGATCGCCGAAAATCGCAAGAACGCGCCGAGCATCGTGGTTCGCCGTCGCCAGCCCAGCGTCGTCTTGAAGGACAATTCGACCCATTGAGGCGTTCCGACGCTTGGAGCGTTCGTTTTTTTGACTCTTTTCGCACGCGGGCTTTTCCCTTTTCATTTTCCATACGTTACGATGATCCTAGGACATTAAATTGGGGATTGCGGGGAGGCCGCCGTGACGTTGACCAAGATCGATATCGTTGAGCAAGTCGCTTCGAAGTGTGGATTTTCGAAGTTGGAAGCGGCCGAGCTCGTGGAAAGCGTTTTCGAAACCATCAAGGGAGCTCTCGAAGGCGGCGAGAACGTGAAGATCTCGGGCTTCGGTAACTTCGTTTTGCGCGACAAACGTTCGCGCATGGGCCGCAACCCGCAGACGGGCGATGCGATGGAAATCTCGTCGCGTCGCGTGATGTCCTTCAAGGTCAGCCAAGTTCTCAAGGAAGCCATCAATTCCGGTAAATTGCCGGAAGGCGGCATGGCCTCCTTCGATCGCGACGAAGACGACGTCGTCGACGAAGAATAGGAACTTGGCCTTTAGGACGAAGTCGTCCCGGCTCGGTTGAGTCCGTAGGTCTTTAACTTTTCGTAAAATCGGGAACGCGAGAGCTTCAGAATCTCGCGCGCGCCGTTCGAGTCGCGGTCTTCGAGGGCCGCGCCCAGCAAATGCTTTTCGAAGGCGGCGATGTTCTCGTCGAAGCCGAGCGACCAGTCAGGAGCGAATCCGCCTTCAGCCGTGGGCGCCGACGCGCGCCCACGGGGCGAATCGAGGCCGAGAGCTTGGCGGATCTCGGGACGGTCGAGGACGGGAAAGGGAATCGTGACGGCGAGGGACTTCACGACGGCGCGGAGCTCCCGCACGTTCCCCGGCCAGTCGTAGTCTTCGCTCAGCGTTCGCAGGCCTTCGGCCGAGAACTTCTTGCCCCGCCCCGAGTCCATCTCGCGGAGGAAGGCGTTGGCGAGCAGGGCGATGTCTTCGGTTCTCACGCGAAGGGGCGGAACCTGAATCGTGATGGGCGAGATCCGGTAATAAAGGTCTTCGCGGAAATGGCCACGCTGGACGAGCTCGCGAAGGTTCACGTTCGAGGCGCTCACGATACGAGCTCGGAGCGGGCGCTCTTGGCTCGATCCCACGCGCATAAAAACGCGGGTCTCCAACACCCGCAAGAGCTTGGCTTGCTGCGCGAGCGGGAGGGACTGGATCTCGTCGAGAAAGAGCGTGCCGGCGCCGACGCTCTCGAAGTAGCCCGCGCGGCTTTGCGTCGACCCGGTGTAGGCGCCTCTTTCGGCACCGAAGAACTCGGCTTCGAAAAGCTCCGTGGGGACGGCCGATACGTTCACGGCCACGAAGGGACCGCTCGCGTGCAGGGCGCGCGCGCAGAGCTCCTTGCCGCTGCCCGTTTCGCCTTCGACCAGAACGTCCATCGAGGACTCGAGCCTCAAGTCGAGGAGTTGGCGTTTGAGTGAACGCACGACGTTGGAGTCGCCGAGGATCTCCCGGTCGAGGTTTTCGTGCAGGGCGCGCAGCTCCTGGAGTTTTTCGACGAGGAGAGGGACTTCGTCGGCGAGATGATCCTTCAGGACGTAGCGGGCCGCGCCGTTCTGGACGCAGCGGCGCATGACCGCGACTTCGGAGAGGCCCGACTGGACGATGATTTCGGCGCGCGGAAAGCGGGCCTTGAGTTCGGGGATGCGCGCAACGTTCGAGTCGCCGCTCGGGTCGCGCGGTCCGCAGAGGTCGAGCAGGATGGCGTCGGCGTCGCGCAAGTTCGACTCGAGCAGGTCGGGAAGCTCCGGAAAGCTGCGGTGCAAGTGCGATCCGAGCAGGAGCTTGAGCGTGTCGCGCACGAGGGAATCGTCTTCGACGACCACGAATTTGAGCGGTTCGGCAGCCATCTCAATAGGATCCGTCGAGTCCCGGACGGAGTCGAGGGCCCGGGAGTCAGGATTCCGCCTCGGGCCTCCGGTTACTTCGCGGCAGGCATCCAGAGGGCTTCGAGGATGTTGCCGTCGGGATCGCGAAAGTAGAAGGATCGTGAGCCGTCGCGGTGACCTCGGACGGGGTCCACGCTCACGCCCTTGGCCGCGAGCGCTTCGTGTGCGGCGAGCAGGTCCTCGACCGTGTCGACGCGCAGGCCGACGTGGGGAGGGTGCTTGTTGGAGGACTTACGGATGAGCCCGAGGTCGTCGCCGCCGAGGCTGACGTTGGCCCAATCCGCATCGCCGTCCCATTCGACGCGGAAGCCCAGCGTGTCACGGTAGAAGCCGAGCGAGCGCTCGACGTCTTCGACCTGGATCCCAACGTGTCCCATTTTCTTGAAGAGAGCCATGCTTTGATTTTAGGGCGCGGGCCAGAAGGGGTCAAAAGACTCACGAAGAGAAGCCCATCGTTTTCGGTGACTTAGGGGCTCCGAAAGGATGAAGATTTAGAAATAACCTATTTCGCCAAGAAGGTTGCCAAATTCGAAGTCCCGTCCTAAGTCATGGGCTTCCGGGTGAGTCGCTAGCTCAGTTGGTTAGAGCATCTCCCTTTTAAGGAGAGGGTCCTCGGTTCGACCCCGAGGCGACTCACCATTTTTTTCCCCCACTCCCGGAAAGCTCGTTTTGGACTCGTGCCGACGCGCTGCCCTATTTGCAGGTCATCGAGCCGCGATCTCCCCCGACTCGAAGATCGGCCGCATCGGCCTTTACGTCTTTAGGCGGCGCGTTTGCGCGGGACCGCACTCAGTTCTTGCATCATCTTGACGGCGTCGAAGGGAGCGTAGGCCTTCGCTTCGGTGCCGAAGTAGGCGAAGACGGGCTTGCCTTGCTTGGCCCACGCGCGGAATCGTTGGGCCCATTCTTTGATCTCGGCCGGCGGGTATCCCTTCGCGTATCCTTTGCCTTCGCCGTGAAAGCGTAAGTAGACGAAGTCGGCGGTCGCTTCCTCGAAGCCGGGCGCCCGTGCGCTGGCGTGGGTCATGACCGCCGCGACGTTGTGCGCCTTCAGAAAGGCGAGGAAGTCGGCGTTGTTGAAGCTCGGGTGACGAAACTCGAAGGCGTGACGAACGGGGAAGTCTCCCGTGACTTTGGTCCACGCGCGCCCTTCCATCTTGGCATCATGTTTCTTGGCGGCTTTCGCGGCGTCTTTGGCCGTGTGGGGCAGAAGCTTGATGAACTTCTCGAAGCGATCGTCTTTGAGCGTGACGTTCGGCGGGAACTGCCACAGGATCGGGCCCAGTCGCGCGCCGAGACTCAGCGGTCCCGAAGCGAGAAAGTTGTGTAGCGGCGTTGCGCAGTCCTTCAGCCGACGGACGTGCGTGATGTACTGCGGCGCCTTGACGGCGAAAACGAAATCCTCGGGGACTTGGCTCGCCCAGTTCTGGAAGGATTCGGGCTTCTGCAGCGAGTAAAAGGTGCCGTTGACCTCGATCGAGTTGACCTGGCGGCTGGCGTATTCGAGTTCGCGTTTTTGCACGAGGCCCTTGGGATAGAAGTCCCCGCGCCAGGCTTCGAAAGTCCAACCCGAAAAACCCACGCGAATATCGGCTGCCATACCGACTTATCGGTCGGAAAGGCGCGTTCGTTGAGGGGCTAGGTGGGGATGCGGCAGCGGATGATCGAGGTGTCTTCGAAACCTTTGGTCTGCCCGGATTTGAAGACGAGGCCTTCGCAGTGCGCGGGCGGCGACTCGAGGACGGCCATGCACTTGGCCACGTCCGTGAGCATCGGCAGCGTCGAGATCGAGGGCGAGATGTAGGCACGCGGCAAAAGCGCCCAGCGCTCGGGGTAACTCAGGCGGTTCAACAG
>DDRA01000157.1:0-2822 GCA_002343545.1 Bacteriovoracaceae bacterium UBA2428 | reverse complement strand
CGGTAACTCAGGCGGTTCAACAGGGCGCCGTCTCGCTTGATGAAGTCGAAGACGAAGAGCTTGCCCTCGGGCTTCAGCCATTCGGCGTCGATGACGTTCCACCCGCTCGCGGGCGCGAAGAGGCGACGAAGCTCCGTGATCATGGGCTCGCTCAGGAGCTGGCGATGCGGAGCGCCCTGGCGATTGTAGACGATCGGCGCCTCGAGCGGGTCGGAGGGGATGTGGATCTGCGCGCGATGGCCGTGGATCTTGATCTGGCCGACCCAGCCGGCTTCCAAGGTGCGTGCGACCGAAGCGCGGTCGGCGCGGATCTCGGTCTTGGGATGCATCGGTCGCACGAAGATCGAACGGGGCATCTCAACTCGCCTCGTGAAGATCGTGGGGGCAAAGATACTCGTCCGTGGCCGGACCGTGGGGATCTCCCGCATGGGAGACGCAAGCTACAATCCTCGGACGCATGCCGCAACGCCCTTACTTGATGTAGTTCTTGATCTTAAGCTGCTTCATGAGCTCGCGCAGGTCTTCGGGAGTCTTGGCGTAGGCTTTGGCCTTTTCGATGGCGCCGGGTGCCGCGCGCATGAGCATGGGTTTAAAGAGATTTTCCAAAACGTCGGCGGGAAGCTTTTGCAGTGCGTTAACAACGGCATCGTAGTTGGCTTCGAGCACTTCGGCGTCGAACTTGATACTGGCGAAGTCCCGCACGATGAGCTCTTCCGTGGCTTTTTCGCCCCAGCGCTCGCGGAATTCGGCCGCGTCTTCTTCGGTCAGCCCCGAGCTCGAGTCTTGGACGATGTAGGTGACCATGGTCTCTTCGCCCAGGATCTTGAAGGATTTTTGCAGCCCGCCGACGAGGCGCTTGGCGTACTCGCCTTGGGCGTAGTCGATGATGAGGTCCTTGTGGATCGTCGCCTCGCCCTCGAAGTGCTTGGCTTGGTCTTGGGCTTCGCGGAAGGCGTCGATGGCCTGCGCGACCTTGGCCGGGGGCGTGACGGTGTCGTTGCCCTCGGTCGTGGGCGTCTTGGTCTTCTTCGTCTTGAACGGATCGACCTTGGCGACCTTTTCGGGCTTTTCCGCTTTCGTTTCTTTCTTTTTGACCGCTGCCGCTTTGGCCATTTTTCCCCCGTGGCCTCGCGAAAGGCCGACCCGTTCTTATCGGCATGGCGGGTGGGGGCTTAACGCGAACAAATGTATGGGGGGCGTCGGCGTTAAATCACGCGTTTGAGGCGCGCGAGGGCGCGGTCGAGGTCGTTCCTTTCGCTCAGCATGCCCTTCCAGAGATCGCCGACCCGTTCGAGACGGGCCGACGCGGTCTTGATCGTGAAGTTCCCAAGCCTCAGCTTGCCGTCGAGCTCCTTCCATTCGATGGGCATCGAGACCGTGGCCCCGGGCTTGGGTCGCACGCAATAGGGCGCGGCGAGCGTGGCGCCGCGGCGGTTCTGCAGGCAATCGAGGTAGATCTTGCCGCGGCGACGGGTGGGAACGCGCTCGAGGCTCGTCAGCTCAGGAAAACGTCGTTGGATGGGCGCGCAGACCGCGAGCGCGAACTCGCGCACGCGGTCGTAGTCGTATTCGGGCGCGACGGGCACCACGATGTGAAGGCCGCGCGAGCCCGAGGTTTTGCAGAAGGCCGTCACGCCGATCTTCTTGAGCAAGGCGTGAATGGCGCGCGCGACCTCGACGACGTCTTCGAAATCGTTGCCGTCCGGATCGAGGTCGATGATGACGAAGTCGGGGCGATCGAGTTGGCCGACTCGCGAGCTCCAGGGATTGAGCTCGATGCAACCGAGATTCACGAGGTAAAGCAGGCTCGCCTCGTCCTGGCAGAGCGCGTAGTTGATCGAGCGATTGGACGACTCGGAATAGATACGCTCCGTCTTGAGCCACTTGGGTAAATAGCCGGTGAGGTCCTTATGGAAGAAACTTTCGCCCTTGATGCCGTTGGGGTGGCGGTTCAGGGACTGGGGACGGTCTTTCAGGTGCGGCAGGATGTAGCGCGCGACCGAGCGGTAGTACTCGACGAGATCGCCTTTCGTGTAGCCTTCCTTCGGCCAGTAGATCTTATCGAGGTGCGTGAGGAGGGGCTTGGGCGCTTTTTCCTGGGCGGGCGCGGCCGCGCGGATCTTGAGCCACGCCGGGCTCGTGCCCGAGACGTAGGGAGCGTTCTTTTCTTTCGCGAGGATCCATTCGACGCCGCGTTTCGCCGCGGCTTTCGCGAAGGCGACGCCTTTGCCGGACGAGGGTTTGGCGACGACCAGGGGGCCGCCGCGACCGAGGTCGAGGTCGTCGAGTCGCGCTCGCCGCTCGAAGAGCGGGCGCTTGCGGAGACTGCGGCCGTCGAGGTGGAGAAGATCTTGGAGGACGAAGCGGGCCTGCGCGCCGCTGCCCACGATCTCGCCGTCGAAGAGGGCCCGGTGGGGAAGCTCGCGCAGGGCCGCGACGAGGTGGGGGTACTTGGCGTTGAAGGAGAGCCCTTGGCGCGAGGAAATTTGCGCCGCGCCCCGGGCGACCGAGGCGAGGGCGCGCACGCCGTTCGATTCCTCGAAGGTCCAGTTTGCGTCGTCGAAAGCCGCGGCGCCGGCGACGGGAAGCATGGGTTTGAGCTTGCGCGGCAAGGCTTCGGCCGTTTCGGCGCCGGGCTTGGGGGCGACGTAGGCCGGGACGAGCGCCTTGGGCTTGGCCTCGGGCAACGGCGGCGGCTCGGGGAGCTTGATCGGCTTGCGCTTCGCGCGGCCTTTGCCCGGAAGCCAAACGTCCCCGGCGAGTTCGGAAGCTTGGGCGATCTCGCCGATCGTGCGCCCGCTCAGGATCGAACGGTCCTGGAG
>DDRA01000181.1 GCA_002343545.1 Bacteriovoracaceae bacterium UBA2428 | reverse complement strand
CCGACTTCAGGTAGCTGCCGTTCGAGTAGTAGAGCGTGCTCGGGCACTCGTCGGCGGCCGCGGCGAACGACGAGAGCGCGAGTCCGAGCGACGTGAGGGTGGCGAGGTAGATTTTCAACATAACGTGGTTAAAGCCAAGAGTGGGGGCTTCCGCCAGAGCTTCGAGGCACGATTCCGAAAAAGAGCGCGGTTCTAGTCCCGATCCGCATTCCGACGCGGGGAAGGACGCCCCAGCTTAGGCGACCGGGGCCTCAAAATTTCGGGCAAATCTCGGCGGCGTGCTTGTCTCGGGAGCGGACCCGGAAGAGGGTTGGGGCCATGGACCAGGTCATTTTCGGCAACCGCTTGGATCTTTGGATTTTCACTCTCGGCGGCGGCGCTCTCCTGTTTCTCGTTCTTCTCTTCGTGCGCAAGGCCTTGCGCTCGTCTACGCGCATCGAGGCGCTGGCCAAGATCGGGCAGGTCAAGACGTGGTTCCTGATCGTGGTGGCCGTTTCGGTCGCGAGTCGTTGGTTGGAACTGAGCCCCCTCGCGGCCAAGAATCTGGATC
This sequence comes from Bacteriovoracaceae bacterium UBA2428, assembly GCA_002343545.1. Classification (GTDB taxonomy): domain Bacteria; phylum Bdellovibrionota; class UBA2428; order UBA2428; family UBA2428; genus UBA2428. The sequence goes on along the minus strand of DDRA01000181.1, from coordinate 7,329 downwards.
GGATCCTGACTTTTTCGCTGATCTTTCAGGTCGCGCTGATCGCGGATTCCTTCGTGACGGCGGAACGCATCGCGCGGATGCGGGGGAACAGCGTGAACCCGGTCGCGCTTAATCTCCTGATGCTCATCCTCAAGACCCTGCTTTGGGTCACCGTGCTCCTGCTCTGCCTGGATAACTTGGGCGTTCAGATCACCGCGCTTATCGCCGGTCTCGGCGTCGGCGGCATCGCGATCGCGCTCGCCGTGCAGAACATCTTGGGCGACCTCTTCGGGTCGCTCACGATCGCCCTCGACAAGCCCTTCGAGGTCGGCGATGCGATCGCGCTCGACAGTTTTTCGGGCACCGTCGAGCGGGTCGGCATCAAGACGACGCGTATCCGCAGCGTGACGGGCGAGGAGCTCGTTTTCTCGAACGGCGACCTCTTGAAGAGTCGCATCCGGAACTTCCGTCGCATGCGCGAGCGTCGCGTGGTGCTCAAGTTCGGTCTCGTCTACGAGACTTCCCCCGAGAAGCTCGAGCGCGCCAACGAGCTCGTCCGCCACGCCATCGAGAAAAGTCCGCAGGTTCGTTTCGACCGCTGCCACTTGAGCGGGCTCGGTGCGTACTCGCTCGACTTCGAGGCGATCTATTGGATGAAGACGCCGGAATACGCCGTTTTCATGGACGCCCAACAGGCGATCCTGCTCGAGATCCTGAAATCCTTCGCGGCCGAGGGGCTCGACTTCGCGTACCCGACGCAGGTCACGCGTTCGATCGGCGGCGAGTCCAACCCGGGCTAGGGACTTGCGCTTAGGCGAGGGTCCGCTCGGTTTCGGCGCCTTGCCCGCGGGTCTCGAGCACGGAGAGCCGAACGCGGGTCGGGCGCAAGACCGCGGGAATCCAGCTCTGCAGGCGCGCGACGTAGGCATCGATCATCAGCACGGCCAGGTTCTCGGAGGTGATGTTGTCCGTCGGGAGCAAAACGAGTTCAGGAGTCGGCAGGACGTAGCGGCGGCCCGCGCAGAGGAACTCGCTTTCGTGTGCGTCGCTCTGGACCATGCGGAAGTGGGGATTGGCCGTGGCCAGGATCACTTTCTCGTCCCACGCCGAACAAAGCTCCTTGAGCGGATCCTTGAAGGCCCTGAAATCGATCATTTCGGAGAAATTCGGGGCGCGGGAGAGCTCGATCTCGACTTCGACCTGGTAGTTGTGGCCGTGCAGGTTCTCTTTCGAGCCGTCCGGAAAAACGGTCATGTGCGCCGAGGAAAACTTGTAGGCATCCTTCGAGATTTTCAGTCGCATGGGGGCTTGGCTCGGAATCATTGCTTCCCCCACGCTTAGTGACTAGCGTGAAGGCATGTCAACGAAGCTTCCCGCCGCCCGAAACTTGGAAGGCCACGTGGCCCTCGTGACGGGCGCCGGCCGCGGTATCGGAGCGGCCACCGTGGCGGCGCTCGCGCGCGCCGGCGCGGAAGTTTGGGGGGTGAGTCGCAACGCCGCCGAACTCGAAGCCCTCGCGAACGGCCTGCGGGCCGAAGACCCGGCGGTTCGCGTGCACGTGCGCGTTTTGGACGTCGGCGACGAGGCGGGCGTTTCGGCCCTCTTCGGCGAACTCGACGTTTCGCGCAAGGCCCCTTCGATCCTCGTCAACAACGCGGGCAACTTCCTGCGCGCGGACGTCGTGGACTGGAGTCCCGAGATCTCGCGACGACTCTTCGAGACCCACGTCATCGCCCCGCAACTTTGGGCGCGCGAGTTCTTTCGTCGTCGGGCGTCGCGTCGCGCGGATCCGACCCTTTCGGCCTCGACGCCGGACGACGCCTGCATCGTGAACATCTCCTCGCTCGGCGGACTTCCCCATACCGACAAATTCCCGGGGATGTCGAGCTACGTGGCCGCGAAGTTCGCGGTCTACGGGCTCACGGAGGCATGGGCCGTCGAGGGGCGCCCGCTCGGCGTGCGCGTGAACGCGGTGGCGCCGGGCGCGGTTCGTACCCGCATGCTTTCGGAGGCGGCTCCCTTTCTCAAGACCGATACGGGCCCCGAGGCCGTCGCCGAGGTCATCCGGGGGCTTTGCGAGGCGCGCGTCGCTTCGCTCACGGGCAGCGTGATTCCCCTCTACACGAACGCCGGGTAGCTCGATGAAACTTCGTCTGCATCTCCCCTACGACTTCAAGGCTTCGCACTCGCTCGCGGGCTACGAGGAGCCTCACGATCATCTCTGGCGCTGTCGCTTCAGCTTCGAGGGCGTCCCGGTGGACGGCAAGATCGCCGACATCCCGAGCCTCGAGGCCGCGTTGCGCGATCTCGTCGCGCCCCTCGTGGAGACTTACCTGAACGAAAACGCCGTGCTCTCGGAATCGACCCGTTCTTTCCCGACCTGCGAAGCTTTGGCGAGCGACCTCTTTCTGGCGCTCGCCTCCCGGATCGTGCCGGGCATCCGTGCCGCGAACCCGAGCTTTCGTCTCGCGGGCGTCAGCGTCGCGTTGTGGGACGCCACTGGCACCAAAGAGTGGGGCACCGCCGAAGTCCTACCGTAACAGGGCGTCAGGCACCTTTTAGAAGAAAGCGCGGACGTCGAGTTTGTGGGATTCTCCGGCCTTCACGTTCGGGCAGACCGAGCGGAACTTGGCCCGGTAGCGGTCACGGTTGTGCGAGGTGTAGAAGCCGCCGCAAATTTCGTGTAGCCGAGCTTCGCCGAGGATCGAACGCAGGGCGCTGGGCAAAGCCGGGCTCTTTCCGTAGAAATTATCCAGCAGGTCGATCGAGACGATTCGATCCGGGACTTCGCTCCCCTGCCACTTGCCGAGGGATTCGGTCAGCCCGACGTAGCCTCCGCTGTGCGAAAGCACCCGAAGCTTGCTCGCTTCGCTCGCCTCCATCGCGGCCAGGACTTCCTTGGGACCCGGAGCCCGCGCGCTGTCGCCGAGCAAGAGGACGGGGCAGCCGTGCTCGCGGATTCGCGAAGCGAGGTCCCCGTAGTTCTCCGTGACGAGCAGGGTCTTGATCCAGGTTTTCTCGCGCGGGCCGAGGCTTCCGTCCTTGGCGTCCGGCACCGAGCCGGCGGCGCCGATCTCCTGGGCGTGGCCGGGAAAGTAGATCGTCAGCGTGTCGCAGGTCGCATCGTCTTCGGGACGAAGCAGGATGCCGCTCTTCGTTTCGAAAGCCGGAATGCCGGCGTAGCCGGGGAGCGGCGCGCGCCCTTCGTCGGACTCGGTCGTCGCCGCGGTTTCGCGCTCCGCTTCCCTCGGGGAGGGGCTCGCGCAGGCGCCGAGCAGGGCGGTGGCGAGTAAGAAGCGGCTCATTTCAGTCATTCCCGATCGAGTAGGAGTACATGGTGAGCCAAGGCGACTTCGACCCGGCGGGAATCTGGGGGAGCACTTGGCTCATGTTCATGAAGAACTCCGCGTCGCTGTCGAAGTCGATTTGGTAATCGATCTCCATCCCGTCCGCCTTCAGCGACGCGCGGAATCCCCACGCGTCGACGGCGGCGTTACGGAACGCGACGCGCCCGCGCGGACCGGTCGCGCTTCCCGTGACGCCTTGGCTCGTCAGCTTGGCGTTCACGAAGGGGCTTTCGATCGAGAGCTCCCGGCCGCCGTTCGCGCAGCGAAGGATCGGTCCTTCCTTCGCCATCGCGCCGATGAGGGAGAGCGGCGGACGCCAAAGCGACGCGAAACGCCGTTTCCAATCGTTATCGATCGAAACGTTCATCGTGGAGCCGCCGGCCCGGAGTCCCGTGCCGATCCAAGCGCAGACGGGCAGCGGCAACGGACGCTTGAGCTCCTCCTCGCCGACGAAGCGCGCGCGTGCGACGAAGCGGGCGAGCTCGGCTGCGAAGGGCGTCGAGCGGTCGAAGAGACCGAGCAGATCGTCGAGACCTTGCACGCGATCCGAGCGCGTACGAAGCTTGGCTTCCCAAAGGATGCGGCCGTCGGACCAGCGCAAGGCCCGGAGCGCACAATCGTCGCGCGAGACCTCGGCGTAGGAATGATTAATGCCGATGACCGTTCCCGTTTCGGGGGACAGCCCGAGTCGGTCGAAGGCGCGCCCGAAGGAAGCGGTATAGTTCTGGCCGACGACGAAGTTCGAGAAGATGCGTCGCGAGCTTCCGTCGCCCGCGCCGATCGGACGGCCTCCGTCAGCCCAGTCGGCCCCGCCGCCGTCGGCCCAGTCGGCGCCGCCGATGGGCTGCCAATTCGAGACGTCCACCGAGCGGCGATTCGCGCAAGTTTCGCGGATACGACGGCCGTCCGGCAAGACGAGACTGCGGGTGCGTTCGAGGCCGCGCGGGAGTCGTCGATGCTGCCATTCGATCTGAAAGGGGAGCGAGAGCGAACGCCCATCCGTCAAAGCGAGAAACTCCGAGATGCGCCGCGTGCTGAGTCCGCGCACGGCGCCGCCGAAGTTCTTGGTCTGGAGCAAGATCCCGCCGAGTCGGAACTCCTGTTTGGTTTCGTCGTGGACCAAGTACGGCGACCCGCTGAAGCCGGGGCGCAGCGCCGAGATGTAACTGACGAGGTCGAGGGATTCCCAGCTGCTTCGGGAAAAGCCCATGTCGATCAAGATGCCGATGGGCTGGTCGTCGAGGGTGCGGTTCGGGGCGAAGCCCACGAAGAGCCCCCTTCCCATGCCCTCCCGCGCGATCCGTTCGGTCGCCGCGATCGACGTTTCGCCCTCGGGATGTCGCAGGAGCGGGACCGAGCGCGCGACTTGCGGAGATTCGCGCTCCGTCGGCGCGAGCAGCGCCAGATCGAGGGTCGGAGAATAACGCTCGACCTTGAGGCCGAACTTGCGTCCGCCGCAGTGGGCTTCGATGCGATCGGAGGGGACCGCGACGTGGGCCGCGGTCAGGTAGCGCGTCTGTCCGCGCAGAAGAATCTTGAAGCCCGTTCCGCGCTGCGCGAGCGCTTCGTTCCTGCCTTGGGCTTGAAGCTCGGAGCGCAGCGAGACGATGGAACAATCCCGGGCGAACGCGACCGTCGGCGCCGCCAAGGTCGCCAGAAGCGCCAAAACGCCAAGGGTTGACCAAAACTTAGACGGTACGAAGCGGCGGAGCTTTTCCATAGGCACTCGGTAACGGGGGAGCGAAGATCGTGCCACCTAACAGGCTGTTGAAAAAGTGCCGTCTGCGGCGTTCTCGGTCGCTCAGAGCCCTTCGGGCGGCTACCTCGCTCCCTGCGGCCTTGCATCCGACGACTTTTTCAACAGCCTGCTAAAGCTCCGTCTCGAGACCGGACGGACGATCGGCCAGTCGCGCCCGTCGGGTCGCCTTGTCGAAGCCCAGGCTTTTCAGGATGCGCCGCTTGAGCTTCTCGAAGTCCTCCGGCGACTGGCGGAGCGCGCGCCTCGTTTCGGCCTCGAAGCCGTCGGCGGGGCGGATCTCGCAGGCGACGCCCTTGCAATGGCCCAGGCATCCGGCCGGTCGAAGGGAAACCCGGCGCTCGAGCCGCTGCTCGCGCAGCCAAGCCCGGCAAGCGTCCAGCAGCTCATCCGACCCCTCGGCCGCGCAACCTTGACGACCGCCTTCGCAGCACACCAGGACGTCGAGTTTCGTGGGGGACCCCATGGGAGATCCCCATAGCGTGCTCGCCCGGCTTCGCGCGAGCCCAAAACGCGTCAAGTCACCCTCCGGCTTTGCCTTGAGCTGCCCGGAAACTATGGAATGCTGAAGGCTTGGCGATTTCCATCTTTCTCGTCGCGCTCTACGCGACGGTCTTCTTCGTGGCCGCGCTGACCGTCGCGAAGGCCTACCGCTTCCGTCACCTTCTGGCCCACCGGATGATCATGCTCTTCGTGTTGGCGCACGCCTGGATCGCGCTTTGCGCTCTTATCATCTTTTCCTTCGATTCCCTTGCGTTGAAGGAGAGCTTCTCGCGGCTGCGCTTCTTGGGATTGTCGCTCATCGGTCCCTGCCTCGCGGTCTTCGTGAACTCGATCTTCCGGAAGTGGAAGTGGGTCGGAACCCGGTGGGGCCTCGTCGTTCTTTTCTTGCCCGCGGCCGTGACTTGGATCCTCACTCTCTCGCCGTGGCACCAAGATCTTATGGTGAGGGACTTCGTGCCGATCGAAGTCGAAGGCCTTTCGGTCGTCCGCTTTCGCCCCGGGCCCTGGTTGACCTGGCACATGCTCGCCTCCTACGCGTGCAGCGGACTTATGCTGCTGATCGCCGCTTTGAGTTTCCGCGGGGCGCGCGGAGCAAGGCGGCGGCAGATCGCGCTGATCTGGGCCGGCTGTTTCGCGCCTTCGATCGTCGACATCTACTGCTTCGTGACGCACTCGCCTTGGCGATGGGCGATGCTTTCGGGCGCCACCTTCGTGCTCGGCGATATCGCGCTCGTCTACGCGGCCTTTCGTTACCAACTCTTGGACGTCGTCCCCTACGCGACCGAAAGGGTCTTCCGCTCGGTGGCCGATCCGATCCTGGTCGTGGGTCGAGAGGGTTTCGTCGAGGCCGCGAACGACGCGGCCCTCGAGCTTTTCGACTTTCCGCGGGAGCGGCTGGGGGCCGGTCTATCGGTTGTCCTACCACCGGAACTGGAGTCCGGCGGCGACTTCGAGCGGCAGGGTCGTCACTTCGACGTCGTCCGCGAACGGATTTCGGACGGCGGCGGCGTCCAGGCCAAGATCATCTACCTTCGGGAGATCACGGCCCGCAAGAAGATCGAGGAATCGCTCAGCGAGCACCTCGAGTTCAAGTCCAAGATGCTTTCGCTCATCGCGCACGACGTCGTGGGCAACATCCAGGCCCAAACGACGCTCGTCTCGGCGATCCAGGGCCAGGCGTCGGGGGAGTCTCGCGAGGCCATCGAGACTTTCGTGGATTCACACGTCAGTCTGCACGACGTGTTGCGAAATATCCTGAATTGGGAGCGATCGCAGAATCTCGAGTTCAGGCCGGCCAAGGCGCCTTTCGATGCGCGTATCTTTGCCCAATCCTGCGCGGAATCGGTTGAACTGCAGGTTCGGCTGCGTTCGCTGCATTTGGAGCTGGACGTTGATCTCGGCGGGGTATCGATGCTCGAGGCGGACTCGGGAATGTTGTCGACCATCGTCCGTAACATCCTTTCCAACGCGGTTCGTGCTTCTCACTCGGGAGGACGGATCCGGCTTTCCGTCGCGCATCGGAACGGAAGCCTGAAGGTCGAAGTCGAGGACCACGGGAAGGGCATGTCCGCCGAACAAGTGCGAAAGCTCATGGAGTCCTCGCAGAAGTTTTTCGGGGGCGGCGTCGCTTCGGTGGGAGGCTTCGGGATCGGGCTTTTCATTTCCCGTTACTTCGTCCGGCTGCACGGCGGAGAGTTCTGGGTCGAGTCGACGGAAGGCTCAGGCACTCGGGTCGGATTTTCC
>DDRA01000046.1:13191-13397 GCA_002343545.1 Bacteriovoracaceae bacterium UBA2428 | reverse complement strand
GGCCAGGAAGACGCCCATGATCCACGTCAGTCCGACGATCGCGAGCGTGCGTTCCGGCGAGAGCCGGAAGACTTGGCCCACGCGCAGGCCCTTGAAGGGCGAGCACCACCAACCGAGCAACGCGCCGTCGAGCGCGAACGCGAGCAGGACGGCCGCGTTCCAGTGGCCGCGCGTCGGCGGCACCGCGATCGCGAGCGCGAGCGTGA
>DDRA01000046.1:10431-13071 GCA_002343545.1 Bacteriovoracaceae bacterium UBA2428 | reverse complement strand
CGATCGCGAGCGCGAGCGTGACGAGCCACAGCGAGAAGATGCGCGAGCCGAGGCTGAGCCCGATGAGCCAGCCGATCGCGAAGACTTTCATGCGGAAGAGCGTGTCGCCGTACGACGACGCCAGCAACGAAGTCAGCCACGACCAGCCGTTCGCGACCAGGAAGAGGATGGGAACGGCCGCCACGAGCCAGCGCTCGCGCCACGGCTTGCGGAAGACGGGCAATCCCGCGCCCGAAGCGAGGCTACCGGGCTCGAAGATGCCGAGCGCCACCGTGCCCAGCGTAACGAAGCGGAAGGCGAAAGATCCCAGGTAGACTTTCCACCAAGCCGCGTCCGCCGACCACTGGCCGAAGAGCGATCCGCTCCAGACCGCGACGGGCTCGAGGAGAAAACTCAGCAACAGAAAGTAGCGCGCCCGCGCGGGCGACACGAGCGGGTTATCGACCTGGTACTTGAGCGTCTTGCGCGACGGCGCCCACGAAGCCCAGACTTGCATGAGAAAGCGCGGCAAGAGAAAGAGGAAGGCCCCGAGGATCGGCAGCCTTCCGAGCTCGCTCGCGTTCCAGTCAACCGCGCGGATGCGGTAGAACATCTCCTGCACGAAAGGCCGGAAGTAATCGACCATGACGGTCGGAATATTGAGCGGGCTGCCGTCGGCCTGCCAAAGCAGCATCAAGAAGAGGCTCGCCGCGAGGGAAGTCCAGATCGGCATGCCCAACACGAAGAGCGCGAGCCCGACCCACGGGCCCACGAGAATGCCGTTCGAGAGCTTGGAGCCGCGCCCGAACCATTCGCTCTGCAGTTTGCCCTCGGCGTCGCGAACCTCGATGCGCGCCGCGAGCTTCTTGCCCCGCTCGAACCAGACCTGAACGCGCGGGCTGCGACCGAAGGGCACGACGCGAAAGTCGCGCTGGAGTTGGCTCTTGAAGTGGTGCCCGAAGCCGTCCGTCACGTTCGCATCGGAAAAAAGGATCTCGCTGCCGCCCGCGATCTCGCGGCCCTGGGGCGAATAACGCCAGGAGCGGTAGACCGCGAGCACGGCCTCGCGTTCGAGCGTCGTGAGATCCATCCCCAGCCGCGCGACGAAGGGGAAGCTCCCGATCAGCAGGAAAAGCAGCCACGGCCAGTTGAGCCAGCCGATTCGCAGCGGTGCGCGCGTTTCCCGGCGTTGGGTTTTTTCTTCCGACATTCAGTAGACCTCGAGGCGTTGCTTGGCGAGCGCGGCCGGTAGCGCGTCCAGTTTGAGGCGCGTCTGGTAACTCTTTCCGTCCTTGCGAAGAACTTTGAGCTCCAAAGTTTCGCCGGGCTTGGCGCTCTCGACGAGGGCCTGCAGCGCGACGCTATCCCGCACGGGCTTCCACTCCCCGCCGACGAGCGCGGCCGAGACGAGATCGCCGACCTGGAGCCCGACCCGGTGGGCCGGGCTGTCCTTCACGAGCCGGGTCACGAAGAGTCCTTTCTCGGCGCCCGAGAAACCGAAGTGACGACGGTAGGCCGTCGAGGAGGCGCGCGTCGCAAGCCCCGCGTAAGGGCGAGCCGGCAGCTCGCGACCGGCGTCGAGCTCGGGGATGACGGCCTTCACGATGTCGGAAGGGATCGCGAAGCCGATCCCCACGGCGTCGGTCTTCACGAGCGTGTTCACGCCGATGACCTCGCCCGCCGCGTTGAAGAGCGGGCCGCCCGAGTTCCCCAGGTTGATCGCGGCGTCCGTCTGCAGGAAAAGATTTTGCGGTCCCGGCCCCAAGGCACGATCCTTCGCCGAGACGATGCCGGCCGTGACCGTGGCGCCGAGCCCGAAGGGATTACCGATCGCGACGACGGGCTCGCCGACCTTCAACGCGGCCGAGGAGCCCAGCGGAAGGGGCTGGATCTTGGTGGGCAATTCGGCACGCAAGATCGCGAGATCCGTGCGCGGGTCCACGGCGCGGAGCTTGGCGGCGTAGGTCTCGCCGCCGTCCACGAGAATCTCGATCTGCTGGGCCTTCTCCACGACGTGAAAGTTCGTGAGGATCCACACGGGGCGCGAGCCCGCGGCCGTGGGTTTTCCCGTCGTCGAGGCGACGACGAAGCCGCTCCCCACCGCGGCGGGGGCGCCGCCGTCCGCGTTCACGACGAGATTCGTCGCTTGGATGCTGACGACCGAGGCGCGAACCTTCTCGACGAGGGAGGACACATCCGTCACCGCGATTCCGGCCCGGGCCGGCTTCGCCAAAACGCCGACCAAAACCAGTCCACCGCACGCCCAGCCGAGTCGATTCACCCACGTTCCTCCCACCCCGCGAGATTACGGGCCAAATCCCGCTTTTCCAAGGGGCGACGCGACGACACTTTTCGCCCGACCTGTTAGGGTCGAGCCTGCATGAAAACGACGTACCTTTGCTCCCCCCTGCGCACCCCGATCGGCGCCTTCCAAGGCTCCCTCGCCGCCCTCCGCGCCCCCGAACTCGGGGCCCGCGCTCTCCGCGGCGTGCTCGAAGCGAGTCGTCTCGACCCCAAGACCATCGACGAAGTCTACATGGGCTGCGTCCTCACGGCCGGCCTCGGTCAGGCTCCCGCCCGCCAGGCCGCCCTCGGCGCGGGACTCCCCAATAGCGTCCCCTGCACGACGATCTCCAAAGTCTGCGGCTCGGGTCTGAAGGC
>DDRA01000046.1:0-10296 GCA_002343545.1 Bacteriovoracaceae bacterium UBA2428 | reverse complement strand
GTCTGCGGCTCGGGTCTGAAGGCCGTGATGAACGCCGACCTCAGCATCCGCGCCGGCGAAGGCGCCGCCATCCTCGCGGGCGGCATGGAAAACATGAGCCAAGCGCCCTACCTGCTGCCCAAGGTGCGCAACGGCCTGCGCATGGGTAACGGCGAGCTCGTCGATTCGCTCATCAAGGACGGCCTCTGGGACGTCTACAACGACTTCCACATGGGCACGGCCGCCGAGCTTTGCGTGCGAGAACACAAGATCACGCGCGAAAGCCAGGACGCCTACGCGACGGAGTCCTACCGCCGCGCCGCGGAGGCCATCGCCTCGGGCGCCTTCCGCGACGAGATCCTGCCGATCGAGATCGCCTCGAAGAAGGGCACGACCCGTTTCGAGGTCGACGAAGAAGTCGGTCGCGGCGAGCCCGCCAAGTTCGCCTCGCTGCGTCCCGTTTTCGATCGCGAAGGCACCGTGACGGCCGCCAACGCGAGCTCGCTCTCGGACGGCGCGGCCGCCATGCTCGTCGCTTCGGACGAATACGTGCGCGCGCACAACCTCAAGCCCAAAGCCCGCATCGTCGCCCAGGCCCAGGCCGCGCAGGCCCCCGAGTGGTTCACCACCATCCCGGCGCTCGCCATGGATCGCGCCGTCGCGAAGGCGGGCCTCAAGCGCGCCGACATCGACCTTTGGGAGATCAACGAAGCCTTCTCGGCCGTCGCGCTCGTGAACCTCAAGCTCCTCGAGCTCGACCCGGTCAAGGTGAACGTCCGCGGCGGCGCCGTCGCGCTCGGCCATCCCATCGGCGCGAGCGGCGCTCGCATCCTCGCCACGCTCGTGCACGCCCTCGCGCAGACCCGCAAGCGCTACGGCGTCGCGAGCCTCTGCATCGGCGGCGGCGGGGGCGGGGGCCGCCGCGGGNNTCGCGCTCGGCCATCCCATCGGCGCGAGCGGCGCTCGCATCCTCGCCACGCTCGTGCACGCCCTCGCGCAGACCCGCAAGCGCTACGGCGTCGCGAGCCTCTGCATCGGCGGCGGCGGGGCCGTGGCCGTCGTCGTGGAAAACCTGGAGCGCTGATGCCCTCGCCGCTGGAACGCCTGCGCGAGCTTTTCGAGACGACGCTCTCGGCGAGCGAAGTCGCGGATCTCTTTCTGTCGCCCCACGTGGACCCGCGCCTCTTGCGCGACTCGACGGCGGAACCCGGCCCCGCCATGTGGATCGTGAACCGCAGCGACGTCTACGACGAAACGCTCGACGCCATGCAGACCCACGCTTGGGAAGAGATGGCCACGCGCGCGCGCGCGAAACTGCGCCAACGCCGGGGCGAGACCCTTTCGCTCCTCGAGCCCTTCGAGCTCGACGGCCCGGTCGAGGAGATTCCCGACTACGCGGTCGAGGACGTGCTCGGCCATCCCCTCGCGCCCTTCGAGGCCATGCTCTTCTTCGCCAAGGCGATCGCCGAGGACGTGCGCGGCAGCAGCGCGCTCAGCCTGACCCGCCGACTCCTCGAGCACCCGCCGAACTGGGACTTCGATCCCCTCATGCGGCAACGCCTCGTCGAGCGTTTCTCGTACAACTTGCTCGAGGACGCCTCGCCCTACGTGCGCGCCTATTCCGCGCGGGTTCCGATCCTGCCCGCTTCGCAGATTCGCTGGGCGCTCGAGCGCGAGACCCACCCCCTCGTTTTGGGGCGCCTCTTCCAAAGTCCCGCCTTCGACGCGGAAAATTTTGGGCTCGCCGCGACGAAGGCGCTCGGGGCCGACAGCGCTTTTCCCTCGCGCGTGCTCTCGGCCGACCGCCGCCTTCCGACCGAGCTGCGTCGCCAGCTCGCGAATTCGAACGACGAGATCACCCGCTCGTTCAGCGAATGGTACCTCTCGAACTAAGAAGCTCCGACCCCGGCACCAAGCGGGCTAGAAATATCCGAAGAGCTGCAGGCTCCAGGCGTTCCGCGCGCCCGCCTTTTGGATTTCCCGCTGGTAGATCCCGATGAGCGAAACGTGCCCGAAGGCGCGCAAATCCACGCGCGGGCCGAGCTTCGTGCGGCGATCCTCGAAAGGCGCCTGGATCGACAAGGTCTCGACGGGAAAAGAAACGAGCGCGGGCCCCATCAACACGAAGGGCCGGAAGGCGACGATGTTCTCGCCGAAGCTTCCGTCGCGCTGAAAGCTGCGGCGCACGTGGCTGTATTCCCAAAGCAATCCGTAGCGCTCGGCGAGCGCGCCCCGGCCGAAGAGGGAGCCGTGCCAACGCGAAAGCGCCGACGAGCTCGCCGACAGCGAATAGGCGCCGAAACTCAGCTCACGCCGCGGCTGGTACTCGACGCGACCGCCGATCCCGTACTCGCGGTTCTCGTCGGCTTCGTGGAAGCCGGGCCCGATCAGGAACGCGGAAAAATCGTAGTCCTCGCGGCCCCAGTAACCGCGCACGAGCGTGACGGCGTCGTCGACCCCGTGGCGGGTTTCGCCGCGCGTGTAGGCCGTGTGGTCGTCGACGAGCAAGGGAGCCGGCGCGTAATCGCGGCCGAGCTCAAGGTCGAAGCCCGTTTCCGTCCGGTAGGCGTAATAGAGCCGACGAAGCGCGAGATAATCCGTAAGGCCTTCGCGGACGGTGCCGCGCACGCCGTTGTAACCGAGGGTCATGTGGACGCGGTGCTGATCGTTCACGGCCCAGTCTGCGAAGGTGTCGGCCTGCATGGGGAACACGGAAAGCTCCGCGCCCTCCGGCTTGACCGCCATCACGCGCGCGTGCAGTCCCAAGCGAACGCGGTCCGCGAAGATCTTGAGCTCCGGGGACTCCTCGCCCATCTCGGCCTGCGACTTCACGAAGAAGCTCTCCGCCATCGCGACGCTCTGGCCGTAACTCGTGAGGAGACCCCCGCCTTCGGGCGAAGCATGGCACCCGAGACAACTGCGGTAGTTCTTCGCGAAGAAGGTCGGATGGGCCAAGGCCAGGGGAGCACCGAGACCGAGGACGACGAAAGCGAGGCCCCGCAAAGCGATTCTCTTAGCCATGGGCTTACTTCAGGCGAAAGCCGGGCAACGAAAGAATGCCGCAAGGTTCCGTGATGAAAGCGACGGCGACCTCGAGACGTTTTTGCGCGAGTTCCGGACTCGGCTCAACCGCGGCGATGAGCTGCGCCGCCGCGGCCTCGTCACCGACGAGATCGCGATAACCCAACTGGCAACGGAATCCTTCGTCCGAGGGCGCGCATTCTCCGATGGAGTTCGAGCCACCCCAGCGATCACTCGCTCCCTCGATCGGACGCAAACGGATGTCGTTGTGGGCGCCCGTGAGGAGTTCGGGCAAATCGTAAGAAATTTCCGGAACTCCGTCACGATCACGGACGCGGTATTCCACCGGGAACGAAGCGACTTCGTTCAAGTCTTCGCGGCCTTCGGCCAACGGCACCGAATAGCTTCCCAGAATTCGCTGGTCGCGATTGCGCTCGGCGCGGCCGGCCCGATCGGAGCCCGAACGACGCGCGACGGGAGAGAGCGGCCGGGGAAAAGCGTCAAAGGACTGAAGCAGCTTGGCCCCAAAGTCGATGGGCGTGGCCGCGGCCGAAATCGGACAGGCCGCCCAAAGCGGCGTCACCTGAAGCCCTAGCACCACCGCGCTTACCTTCACGTACTTTGCCTTCATGACGGCCTCCTTGTCGATCGTCTAGCCGATTGGGAGGATCCCCCGCAATCACTCTCTGAGGAAGCTTCCCACCTCTCGCCCCCCTTCGCTACGAACAAATCGGAGCGATTAAATGTTACGATTTGATACCCTCAACGTTTTGCTTTAGAGCCAAGCGATGGCGAAAAGCTCCGAGGCCCTGTCCTTGCTCCAGCGCGGCCAGTTCCAGAGCGTCCTCGACCTTTATCGCGCCGACCAGATCGGCAAGACGGAGAACGAACAGATCGCGGTCCTCGGCAGCCTCGCCTTTTCGGGGGACGCCAAGCTGCTCGAAGAACTCACGAAGCGTTGGATCCCGGGCTTCGGCGCCGAAGCCCACGCCGTCGCCCTTCATTACCGGTCGCTCGCGTTCATTCGCGCCTCCCGTTACGACGAGTCCAAACAAACCCTCGTCGAGCTCTTTCGCTGGGTGCGGCGGCACACCATCCCGCGCGAATCCGCGGCCGGTTACGGCGCCTACCAGAGCCTGGCCTTTTTTCACTTTTTCACGGGGCGCTACCGCCTCGCGAAACGCTACGCCCGGCGGGCGCTCACGATCGCCGTCGTCACGAAGGCGCCCTTCGGAGAGGCGCTGAGCCTCGACCTCTTGGGCCATACCCAAGTCCAGCTCGGCGAAATCCGGGAAGGCTTGCGCGACTTCGAGAAGGCCGCGCGCGTTTGCACCCAGATGGAGCTTTCCGCCCTCGGGGACTCGATCCGCTTCAGCGTCGCCCAGGCCGAAGCCTTCTACGGCCTCAAGCCCGCGACCGCCCTGCGGGACGGCGAGCGGGCCCTCCGCAAACTCACGCCTTCGAACACCTTCGCCAACGGCGAACTCCTGCTCGAGCTCGCGCGCCAGCACCAGCTCCGTGGGAACTTCCGCGAGGCCGAGGCCAAACTCGAAGCCGCCGCCGAGCACATCCTGCGCACCGAGAACCGGCGTCAGCTCGGCAAGCTCAACGTCGCCATCGCGACGCTCGCGCGCAACCGCGGTCAGCGTCTCGCCTCGCTCTCGCCGCTCCACAACGCGCGCAAGCACCTCGACCCCAAAGTCGATCGCGCCCTGCTAGCCATCGTCGAAGGCGCGCTCTACGAGATCCGTCCCGAGCCCGAGCTCGCCCGACGGCTGGTGGCCTCGGCGCGCGCCTCGCGCGGGGCCCTTCAGCGACGCCACCTCGCGCGCCTCGGGCTCTGGCCCGCCGACGACTTGCCGGAACGCGGCCAAGACAAACTCGGCGACCTGATCGAGGATCTGCGCGCGGGCTCGCGCAAGGCCTTCCACGCCGCGCTCGCGAACGGCTACTACGGACTCTTGCGCCACTACTTCCGTTCGCCGCCCCAACAGCGCGTGCTCGTCACGGACAACGAGCAGACCCAATTTTGGGCCCTCGAGCCGGACTCCATTCGGCCGCTCGACTTCGGCCAATCGCAGATTCTCCGCAGCTGCCTGCGCGAGCTGCTGCGCGGTCCGCGGCGAAAACTCGAGCTCACCGAGGCCATCTGGGGCGTGGCTTACCACCCGCACCAGAACGACCCCGCCTTCTTCCGGGCGATGACGCGACTTAAAGCCCAACTCAACGCCTTCACGCCCTGGATCCTGAGCGAAGGCGACCACTACCGACTCGCGCAGGATATCGTCGTGAGGAACGCCGAGGCGCCCTCCGAAGCGAAGCCTTCGTCGCCCGAGCACGACGCGGCCGAGCGCCCCGCCCCGACGCCCTTCGCAAACGCGCCGACCGAGATCCCCTTGCGCGCGCGCCTGACCCGCCGGCAACAGCGGGCCCTCGAAGAAGCCGAACGCCGCGGAGAGATCGGAGCGCCGCAACTCGCCAAGCTCTGCCGCGTGACCCGCATGACGGCCTACCGCGACCTCCACGAGCTCTGTCGCCTGGGCCTTCTCTTCGTGAGCGGGCGGGCGCGCCAAACGCGCTACCGCCTCGTGGAGACTCCGGATCAGGGTCCGCACAAAGGCAGGGCCCCGACGAAGAAGAGAAGCCGGCGGGAGACTTAATCCTGGGCGGGCGCGGCGAGCGTGCCCGACTCGCGGAACTCAAGCCCCACGACGTAGACCTCGCGGCTGCCCTCGCGGATGGCCTCGGGCCGGTTCACCGAGCAGCGGCGGAACGCCTTCTTCATCTCGAGGAAGAACTCGGTAAAACCCGGCCCCTCGAAGACCTTACAGACGAAGCTCCCGCCGTTCTTGAGGAGTCCGCGGCGTCCCAGGTAGAGGGCGAACTCCGCGAGCGCCACGCTCTTCGCGCAATCGGCGTCGGAGATGCCCGTCGTCTTGGACATAGCGTCGCTCTGGATGTGATCGAAGGGACGGATTCCCTCGAAACGCGGGTCGTCCGCCTTGAGATCGTAAATATCGCCGACGACCGTCGTGACGTTCGGCAGATCGATGCGCACGGGCGACAGATCGATGCCCCAAAAAAGGCCTTGGCCGGTCGTCTTGCGGTGCGCGTACTGCAGCCAAGATCCGGGCGCGCAACCCAAGTCGAGGACCTTCATCCCCTTGGAATAAAAACGGAATTTTTTGTCGAGCTCTTCGAGCTTCAGGGCCGAGCGCGCCACGAAGCCCTGCTTCTTGGCGGCGTGATAGTAGTCGTCCTTCGGGACGTAGCGCTTACCGGCCCGGGTTTTTCCCATGCGTTCCGCTTAAGGGCCTTAATTCGCCGTGTAAAGACCATTTAATTCGATGTGTTGTTGTTAAATATTGTAAAGCGGTTCCACTTTGAAACCACAGGGGAACACCATGAAGCTCTCGATCGTCGCCCTCCTCCTCTCCGCCACCGCCCTCCCGGCCTTCGGCCAGAGCGGCATCAACGTTATCGTCATGGACGAAGGCGTCGACTTTACGCATCCCCGCATCAGCCCCTACATGAACAAGAACATCGGCGAGGACGCCGAACCGAACCGCCTCGACGACGACCGCAACGGCTTCGTGGACGACATCCTCGGCTGGAACCTCGTCTCGAACGACGGCGAGCAAATGCCGGCTTGGCTCATGAAGGCCTTCACCGAGAACCTCGCGCGCGTGCGCCAGCTCTTCGCAATGAACGACCTCGCCGAGCAAGGCGACATGCGCACGATCCTGCAGCTCCGCGCGAACCGCCAGGTCCGCGAGCTTATGTACGCCTACCTCACGAAGAGCCACGGCACCCACGTCGCCGGCATCGTGGCCGCCGCGAGCCGCGGCAGCGCGCGCATCTCGAACCTGAACATCTTCACGGAATCCCGTCTCCCGCTGGGCATGTCCCCGCGCTCGGCCGTTCCGGCCCTCGAAGCCAACAACAACGAGCCCGACGCGAACTTCATCGACTTCCTTTCGCGCCGCTCGCTCATCGATCGCGAGCTGGCGAACGCCCGCCGCGAAGAAGCCGACTTCGAGCGCGTCACCCGCCAGTACCTCTCCGCGCACGGCCAAGGCGTCGTGAACATGAGCTTCGGTACGATGCTCTTCACGATGAAGGCCGGCCTCGACGACGCCTGGAAGGCCGCCCTCCAAGAGCGCCGCATGGATCCGAACACGCCCCGCACCGCCGAGCAGGAAGCCAACCTGAACTACTTCGCCGAGACGCTCTACGAAATCCGCGAGCAATCGCTCGCGAACGTCATGCGCGCCTCCCCGAACGTGCTCTTCGTCGTGGCCGCCGGTAACGACACGGTCGACAACGATGTGAACGGCGTCGCGCCGGCCAACCTCTCGGCCAAGCTGAAGAACGTTATTACGGTCGCCGCCGTCGACAAGAAAGGCGCCCTCACGGACTTCTCCGACTACGGCGCGAAAACCGTCAACGTGGGCGCCCTCGGCCACGCCGTGAAGTCCGCGGCCCCGGCCGGCCTCGAAGTCCTCATGAGCGGCACCTCGATGGCCGCCCCCTACGTCGCGGGCGTCGCGGCCCGCCTGCGCGCGGCCAACCCGCTGCTCCCGGCTTCGGAGATTCGCTCGATCCTCGAGCGTACCGGCCGCCGTTCCCCGACCCTCGTCGGCAAGACGACGACCGGCATGGTCATCGACGCGACCCAAGCCCTCCTCGCGGCCCAGCGCCGCCCGGGCGGCCGCACGGTGCCCCCGGCCCGCACGGCGCTCCCGAACGGTCGCGGCATCCAGATCGAAGGCTCCTCGCCGGAGTTCACGATCATGCTCGACACCTTCGCCCGCCCCGGCACGACCGCCGAGACGAACGAGATCGTTCGCGAAGGCGCGCAACGTCGCGGCCGCCGCAGCATCCGCTAAGTCGCCCGCACCTTTCGTGCACGCCGAGGGCCCCGATCGAAAGATCGAGGCCCTCGCTTTTTCGGAACGCCCCTCGTCGCGGATCGCCCGCGCCCCGGGCAGCCGTCTAAAACTTCGACACCCCCTCCGGCGCCGACCCTCCCGCCTTTCGCGGGTTTCGGGCCCTCCCGGGATTTGGCCCGCGCCTTGCTTCTTAAGGCGAAAGACTTTGGGGGGATTCCATGAAGACCAGCATGAACCGCGGCCGTTTCGTGGCTTTCACGATTTTGACCCTTTCGCTCTTGGCCGGCCTCGAGGCCCAGGCCCGCGATCCCGCGCCCACGAATACGGTCTTCACCCGCAAGCCGCTTTTCGAGTCCAAGCCCAAGGCGCCGCCCAAGTGCGCGAGCGACAAGCACGTCTCGCTCGCTCCGCACGACTACTTCGATGAAGCCATCATCTTCCCGGGTGGCCCCTTCAAGGGCTGCCAGGCCGACACGAGCAGCGAGCGCTCCATCAAGGCCCTCGACGACTCGCAGATGCGACGCATCCTGGGCAGCCGCGAATACGCCAACCTCAAGGGGGGCACGCGCGTCTTCGCCAACTTCCGCGCGGCCGCCTTCGACAACGCGAAGTCCCGCTACAAGAAGATCAACCCGAGCGGCTTCTGGGTGGCCGCGCTCGACCCGACCGAGGTCGAGAAGATCATCGTCCAGACGGAAGTCTTCCAGAGCCTGCCCGACATTCCGGCCGCGCACACGCAGCTGCGCCTGAAGATGTTCGACGGCAAGTGCGTACAGCTCTACTCGCAAGATCGCCGCTACCTCGGGCAAAAGGGCCCATGCGTCGAGAACTTCCTCTACTCGATCGAGGCCATGAACACGCTCGGCGCCGACGTGACCTTTGACCTCGTGAAGGGCCTGAAGGGCTACTTCATGCTCGCCTACAAGATGATCCGCCTCGGCGACAAGGCGGCCTACATGGTCGACGAAGCCAAGCACCCCGTCGTGCAGATCGAGCTCAAGCTCGAAGGGACCGAAGTCGAGCGCCTCGTCGACGCCTTCGTCAGCCAAGGCACGAACCCCGACCGCACCGAGATCTACGACACGCTCCGCGCGAGCTGCACGACCGAGCTCTACCGGGTTTTCGACAAAATCGTCGTCTCGGAGCGCGCGCCGATCCGCAACATCATCGCGGGCAACTTCATGCGCTTGCCCATCTTTCCGGAGAGCTACCTCGGGCTGCGCGGCCTCGTCGGGCAGAAGCTCAAGAACCTCGAAGAAGAAATCGGCCGCAGCCGCCGCGACCTGCTCCGCATCCCGTAAGCGCAAGCCGAACGCCGAATAAAAAAACCCCGGACTCCCTGCGCGGGAATCCGGGGTTTTCGCGTTCTAAGCCAGGGGCCCGAACGGCGGATCCAAGCTTTCGCTTAGAAGTCCATGCCGCCCATGCCGCCCATGCCACCGCCCATACCGCCGCCGGCCGGAGCCGCGGGCGCGTCTTTCTTGGGCTTCTCGGCGATCATGGCTTCCGTCGTAAGAAGGAGGCCCGCGACCGAAGCCGCGTTTTGGAGGGCCGAACGGGTCACCTTGACGGGGTCAAGGACGCCCGCCGCGAGCAGGTCTTCGAAGGTCTCGGTCGCGGCGTTGAAGCCGTGCGTAGCCGAGGCGTTCGACTTGACCTTATCGACGACGACGGCGCCGTCCCAACCGCAGTTGCCCGAGATCTGACGAAGGGGCTCTTCGATCGCGCGGCGGATGATGCGCACGCCGACGTTCTGCTCTTCACCGTCGAGCTTGAGGGTCTCGAGGACCTTCGAAGCCTTGATGAGGGCGACGCCGCCGCCCGGAACGATGCCTTCTTCGACCGCGGCGCGGGTCGAGTTGAGGGCGTCTTCCACGCGGGCTTTCTTTTCCTTCATTTCGATTTCGGTCGCGGCGCCGACGTGAATGACGGCCACGCCGCCCACGAGCTTGGCGAGGCGCTCTTGGAGCTTCTCGCGGTCGTAGTCGGAGGTCGTTTCTTCGACTTGGCGGCGGATCGTCTTCACGCGCGCTTCGATTTCGGCCTTGTTGCCGTTACCGTCGACGATCGTCGTGTTGTCCTTGTCGACGACGATACGCTTGGCGACACCGAGGTCCTTCAGCGTGATGCTCTCGATCTTCATGCCGAGATCGTCGCTGATGACTTGACCGCCCGTGAGGATGGCGATGTCCTTGAGCATTTCCTTGCGGCGGTCGCCGAAGCCCGGCGCCTTGACGGCGCAGACCTTGAGCGTGCCACGGAGACGGTTCACGACGAGCGTCGCGAGGGCCTCGCCTTCGACGTCTTCGGCGATCACGAGGAAGGGACGCTGCGACTGCGCGATCTTCTCGAGGACCGGGATGAGGTCCTTCATCGAGCCGATCTTCTTCTCGTAGATGAGGAT
>DDRA01000116.1:27156-27305 GCA_002343545.1 Bacteriovoracaceae bacterium UBA2428 | reverse complement strand
CTCGGTGAAGGGGAAGAACGAAGGACGCAAACGCACCTTGAGTTCCATGCCGAAGAACTCACGCACCATCGTGGCGAGCGTGCCCTTGAGGTCGGCCATCGTGATGTCGCGATCCACGACGAGCGCTTCGATCTGGTGGAACATCGGCG
>DDRA01000116.1:26557-26902 GCA_002343545.1 Bacteriovoracaceae bacterium UBA2428 | reverse complement strand
GCACGGGCGAGGTGTGCGTGCGCAACACGAGTCCCGCGCCGCCCTCGACGTAGAAGGTATCCTGCGCCGCGCGCGAAGGATGGTGCGCGGGAATATTGAGCGCGTCGAAGTTATAGAACTCGTGCTCGACCTCGGGGCCGACCTCCACGACGAAGCCCATCGAGCCCAGGATCGCGACGAGCTCGTCCTGCACGATCTGCACGGGATGCGGCGCGAGGCCACGGTGCTTGCGACCGGGGAGGCTCACGTCCACGCGATCGGCTTCGAGCTTGGCGGCCATCTCGCGTTCGCCGATCGTCGCGCCGAGCGCGTTGAGTTGGGTCTCGAGCTTCGCGCGAATCTCGT
>DDRA01000116.1:25246-26438 GCA_002343545.1 Bacteriovoracaceae bacterium UBA2428 | reverse complement strand
GCTTCGCGCGAATCTCGTTCGCGCGCGCGCCGACCTTCGGCCGATCTTCGGGAGAAAGCGCGCCCATCTCGCGCATGACGCCGGCGAGCGGACTCTTCTTGCCGAGCCATTCGACGCGGATCTTCTCGAGATCGGCACTCGATTCGACGCGCGCAAAGAGCGACTCAGCTTCTTGCCCCAAACGATCGAGTTCTTTCAGAATTTCTTCTAAACCTTTGGCCGCCATATAGGGTCCCTATTGGATCAAAGAAGCCTCGCGTTTTCGAGATCTTGGCCCAAAGTATTTCGGGTTTGACGGGATTTGACTCGATGCGGCATAATCGGCCACCCTCTGGGCCAGAAACGCAAAGGAGCTCCCCGATGAAACGTCTCGCGACCTTGGCCCTTTCCCTCTTCTCGAGCCTGCCGGTCTTCGCGGCCGGCTTCAAGGGTAGCGTCGCCTTCGACGACGCCGACCGGGCCCGCCATCGCCAAGGACTTTCGACGATCCTCGCGACGGCCGCGAGCTGCTTGGAATCGCGTCACGAAGAACACCTCAAGTTCTACCGCCGCCACGGCATCTCGGCCTTCTACGGCGACCGCTCGAGCTTCGGCGCGATGAACGTGGCCCAGCGGCGCGCGCACGTCGCCTCGCTCGGCAAGGATCCGCGCCTGGCCGATCTCATGAAGCCGACGAGCTGCGTGGGACTCACCCGGGAGTGCCTGGGCGCCGGCTTCGCGGCCGCGGGCCAAAGCGACCTTTGGCAAAAGATCGATGCCTACACGCGCGCCAACGCTTTCGACGGCAGCGCCATGCAGGCCGCCCTCCGCGAACTCGGCTGGAGCGTCTTCTTCTGGAACCCGAACCTCGCGAAGAACGCCGAGTGGGACGAGCAGGAAATCCGCCAGCACGGCGCCTCGAGCCCCGCGCGCGGGTGGCACGCCTACCGCTGGCTCACCGTCCAGAAGTCCGGCCAGTACTACTTCAACGCCGTCGACGACGCGCGTAGCTTCGTGAACTTCGGCACGCGCGTGCCCACGCGCCTCGCCCGCGTTCCCTTCTTCGTGGGGGTCGCGCACACCGGCTACCACGTCTTCCCGGGCACCTTCGGCCACGTCATCGAAGCCCACAGCACGCGGGCCATCACGGACCCGCAGACGGTCGAGTCGGCCGACTTCAACCCGCTCGCGACCGGCGGCGCCCCCCGCGGTG
>DDRA01000116.1:6790-25132 GCA_002343545.1 Bacteriovoracaceae bacterium UBA2428 | reverse complement strand
GGCGGCGCCCCCCGCGGCCAATACCGCTCGGGCTTGCTGGCTCTGCCCCCCGGCTACTAACGCCCTTCACGGGCAACGCCGGGGCCTTTCGCCACCTTTAGAAGCGCGGCTATCGCGCCGATGAGTCCGCGTGATGGCACGCGTTTGGGTTCTACCTTCCCTGCTCTTCGTGGTTGGCTGCGCGACGCCCCCTCCGCTCCCCGCATCCGCCCCGATCGAGCGCGGCACCGCCGCCTGGGGCGACTGCCGCAAAGGCGAAGGCCTGCCCATGGCCGACGGGCGCGTGCTCCGGGGCGACAATGGCTTCGCGGAATACCTCCCCGAGAACGACACGTCCTGGGTTCGCCGGCTCCAAATGATCGAGTCGGCGACGCGCAAGATTCGGGTGCAGTACTTCATCCTGGAACCCGACGCCTACGGCAAGGCCCTGCTCGGCGCGCTGCTCGTGAAGCAGCGCGCGGGCGTCCAAGTCTCGCTCATGGTCGACGCCGTCGGGAGCCCCGCCCTGTCGAAACCGCTGCTCGGGAAAGACTACCTGGAAGAGCTCGCGAGCGCGGGTGCGGAAGTCCACATCTTCGCCCCCTTGTTCGCAACGCTGCGCCCTCGCCTCTTCGGCTCGAACCACGACAAGCTCGTCATCGTGGACGACTGCCTCGTGCTCACGGGCGGACGCAACGTCGGCCGGCGCTACTTCGATGCCCCGAGCGTGGACCCGAAGGTCTACGCCGACGCAGACATCCTCGTGGAAGGCGCGAAACTCGCGAGCTGGGCCAACGGCGCCTACCGGGCCGAGGCCGAGCTCGCCCGCAATCGTCGCGTGCGGCCCGAAGTCGCGAACCGCAAGTCGCGCGCGCCCGAGCTACTGGCGGCCTACGCGACGGCCCTCGCCACGGCCAAACGCCACCCGGCGTGGCGGAAAGACTGGCGCCCCCGTCACGCGGGCCTTATCCGGATCTTCGACGGCGAATCCCGCTTCCATTCCCCCCAGATCCGCGACGCCTCCTTCGCGACGGAAGATCTTATCCGCGGCGCCAAACGCGGAGTCGTCATCAGCAATCCCTACGTCGTGCTGAGCGCCGACATGCTCGACGCCTTCCGCGCGGCGGCGAAGCGCGGAATTCCGATCACCCTGCTCACGAATAGTCCGCTCTCGACGGACAGCCTGCCGACGCAAGCCGTTTTCCAACGCGAGTGGCCTTCGCTGCTGCGCGAGATTCCCACGCTGCGAATCTTCGCGAGCAAGGGCCCCGCGAAGCTTCACGCGAAGAGCATGGTGATCGACGACGACGTCGCCGTGGTCGGCAGCTACAACCTGGACAGTCTGAGCGATCGCATCAATTCGGAGCTTTTCGTCGCGGTCGAGTCCAAGCCGCTGGCGCGCGAGATCTCGACGCACATCAAGCGACAGATCCGCGACAACACGGTCGAATACCGCCTCGTCGAAGGGCGCGCGGTCGGCGCCGAACAGCTCGACGCCGCCAAGGAAATTCGCCGCATCCGCTGGCTCGAAGACGCGGCCCAAATCTTCCGCGACAAGCTCTGATTTATAAGGCGCAGGCCAAAACGCAAAAACCCCAAGCGCCTTGCGGCACCCGGGGTTTCGTCGTTCCGTGGGCCGCAGCCCTCAGAAGCAAGAACTAGTTACGAGCGACTTGCGCGATGGCTTCGAAAGCCTTGCCGTCGTTCGCCGCGATGTCCGCGAGGACTTTGCGGTCGATCTGGACGTTGTGCTTCGTGAGGCCCGCGATGAGCTTCGAGTAGGTCATGTCGAGGTTGCGAGCGGCGGCGTTGATCCGTTGGATCCACAGGCCGCGGAACTCGCGCTTCTTGTCCTTCCGGTCGCGGAAGGCGTACTTCAGCGCGCGGGTAAGGACTTCATAGGCTTTCGAGAAAGAGCGGCTGCCCGAGTTACGGTAGCCTTCCGTCATCTTCAGAACTTTTTTGTGTCGGCGACGGGTTTTAAACCCACCTTTTGCGCGCGGCATTCTAGGTCTCCTTAACGATCAGTGAACGATTTCGCTGATCTCATATACAATTTCGAAGGCGGAACCAACCCAAAATCGAGCGGTTCCGCGGCAAAACGAAAGGACTACGGGAAAACGCGGTCGATCGCCTTTTGGTGGCCCGGAGCGATGTAGGCCGACTCGGCCAAGCGACGCAGGCGGCTGCCGCCCTTGCCCAGGTTCAAGTGACGAGCGCCGGGCTTACGGCGTTTGATTTTGCCCGTTCCGGTCCGCTTGAAACGCTTCTTCGCACCGGAGTGCGTCTTCATCTTCGGCATGATCTTTCCTAGCTCCCTATAACAGTAACAGCGATTGAAGTCGGCAACATGCCACTCCGATCCCGCCTTGACAACAACTCATTTCAAAACCTTAGGCGGCCGGTCTTGAGAAATTTCGGGGGCTTAAACGCCCCCTTTAAAACTTAGGTTCCGGACGGAGGACCACCGGCCCCGCCGGCGCCACGGTAACCCGGTCCCACCGGACCCCCCAGACCACCGCGGTTCTTCGGCGGCGGCGGCGGCGGAAGGCTCGCGACCAAGTGACCCGGCGCGAGCTTCTTGCCCGGCGGGATCGGCCCGAACATGCAAGCGAGACGCTTGCCTTCCATCTTCGGGTTCGTCTCGAGTACGGCTTTGTCCTCGAGCTTTTCCACGAATTCCTTGAGGGTCTGCCAACCCGTCTCGATGTGCTCGAGTTCACGGCCGCGGTAGAACACCGTGACCTTGACCTTGTCGCCTTCTTCCAAGAAGCCCACGGCGTTCTTCGCCTTGTGGTTCAGGTCATGCTCGTCCGTCTTCGGACGGATCTGGATTTCCTTCACCTCGACGACGACCTGGTTCTTCTTGGCCGCCTGGGTCTTCTTCTTCTCTTGGTACTTATACTTCCCGTAATCCATGATCTTGCAGACCGGCGGATCGGACTTCGCCGCGACTTCAACAAGATCAAGCCCCATGCTCTCGGCGAGCTGGACCGCCTGGCGCGTGTCCAGGATCCCGAGCTGTTCTCCGTCCTTGCCGATGACGCGGACGTAGGGGACCCGGATTTGGCGGTTGATGGGGAGCTCTTTGAAACCAGTGCTAATGAGAATGACCTCCTGTTAAGGGTTGCTCGGCGTCTTCGATGCCAAAGCCTCGGGCTTCGGAATGGCGGGACGCGCTTGCTTACGGAACTCCTCGAGCAGAGCCTCGACGGAGAGTCCTTGTTTTTGTTCACCCGACGAAGTCCGTAGACTCACGACCCGGGCTTCGGCTTCGCGGGCGCCGATCACGATCATGAAGGGAACCTTGGCTTGCTGGAAGTGTTTGATCTTCCCCGCGAGCTTGTCGTTGGAATCGTCCAAAGCGACACGGTAACCCTCGGACTCCAGCTTCGCGCGCAATTCGTGGGCGAACTTGACCGACTCTTCCGAGATCGTGAGGATCGCGGCTTGCGTCGGGCAGAGCCACATCGGGAAGTGACCCGCGGTGTGCTCGATGAAAATGCCCATGAAGCGCTCGAGCGATCCGGCGATCGCCCGGTGAATCATGACGGGCGTGTGCGTGGTGTTGTCGGTGCCCGTGTACTCGAGTTCGAAACGACCCGGCATCTGGAAGTCGAGCTGGACCGTGCCGCACTGGTGCGTGCGACCGATGGAGTCCTTCAAGTGGAAGTCGATCTTCGGGCCGTAGAAGGCGCCGTCGCCCGGGTTCACCTTGAAGTCGATCCGGGCGGCCTTCAGCGTACGCTCGAGCGCGGCTTCGGCCTTATCCCAGACGGCCTCGTCGCCCATGCGTTTGGCCGGGCGCGTGGAGAGCTCCACGAAGAAGGTAAATCCGAGCGTGTTGTAGAAGAAACGCACCATCTCGAGGATGCGCGTGATCTCGCTCTCGATCTGGTTTTCGGTGCAGTACACGTGCGCGTCGTCCTGCACGAAACTGCGCACACGGAAGAGGCCCGCGGTCACGCCGCTCCGCTCGTGGCGGTGCACGCGACCGAACTCGGCGAGACGCATCGGCAGGCTGCGGTAACTCGTGTGGCCCGTCTTGTAGATAAGACAGTGGCCCGGGCAGTTCATGGGCTTCACCGCGAAGTCGCGTTCGTCGACCTCGGTGAAGTACATGTTCTCGCGGTAGTTGTCGTAGTGACCCGATTTCTTCCAGAGTTCTTGCGAGAGAATCAGCGGAGAGATGACGTCCTGGTAACCGAAGGAACGGTTCAGGTCGCGCAGGAAGGACTGCAGCTCGGCGTAGATGAAGGCGCCCGCCGGATGGAAAAAGGGCGACGCGGGAGCCTCGGCGTGAAAGCTGAAGAGCCCCATGTCGGTGCCGATGCGGCGGTGGTCGCGCTTCTTGGCTTCTTCGAGTTGGTGCAGGTAGGCCTTGAGGCCGTCCTTCGAAGCGAAGGCGGTTCCGTAGATCCGCGCGAGCATGGCGTTCTTCTCGTCGCCACGCCAGTAGGCGCCCGCCACGCTCATGAGCTTGATCGCCGGGATGTCGCTCGTGTAGGGCACGTGCGGGCCGCGGCAAAGGTCCACGAAGTCGTCGTTGTGCCAGTAGACTGAGACGGAATCCTGGCCAGACTTCGCGGCGAGGTCCTGGATGATCTCGACCTTGTAGTGTTCGCCGAGACCTTTGAAGTACTCGACGGCCTTCGCGACGGACCAGTCTTCGCGGCGCACTTTTTTGCGCGCTTTGACGATGTTGCCCATCTCGGCTTCGATCGCCGCGAGGTCTTCTTCCTTGAAGCCGCCCTCACGGACGAAGTCGTAATAGAAGCCCGTTTCGATGACGGGACCGATGGTCACCTGAACCTGCGGGTAGAGTTTCTTGACCGCTTCGGCGAGCACGTGCGCCGTGCTGTGACGAATGATGTCGAGGCCTTCGGGCGTGTCGGGGCCCACGAACTCGACCGTGCCCGTCGTCGGAAAGGGCTGGTGCAGGTCGTAGACCGTCCCTTCGTGCTTATATCCGATGACTTTCCCGACGCGCGGGAGTTCCTTTAAGGCTTCAAAACCCGTCTTCGCTCCCTCTTTGAGAGGGTGGCGACTACCACCGAGAACCGCTTCCATCATTGGGGTGTTTTAGCAGAAAGCCCGCCCGCCGCAAACGTGGCGGCCGCCAAAGCGCTATTCCCACCCGGGGAAGCCTGGCCCGCACCGATCAAACGCGCGCCATGCTCCTGCCTCTGGGTGATGCGCTTGAGCGCGTCCACCGCCGATTCCGAGCGGTTCACGAGGTCGGCCGGATCGAGGTAGGTGTAACGCGAAAGGCCGTCTTCGTAGTGGCGCATAAGCAGCCGCGATTCTTCGAGGCTGATCTTCTTGGCCGAAAGGGCCTTCTCGACCGCGCCGCGAACCTGGCGGATGAGCGTATGGCGATCGTACTCGACGTAACCGAGGACTTCGTTGATCGAGTCGCCGGCCACGACGTGCTCGATCGTGTAGCCCGACGCGGACGCCGAGACGTGCACGGCGTCCGTGTCGCCGAAGAGGTTATGGAAGTCGCCCAGGATCTCTTGGTAGGCGCCGATGAGGAACATGCCGATGTGGTAGGTCTCGCCTTCCTTCGGCATGTGGAGCTCGAGGGTCTCTTTGACGTCCTTGATGTCGATGAAACGGTCGATCTTGCCGTCCGAGTCGCAGGTCAGGTCGAGGAGCTCGGCCTTGCGGTCCGGGCGTTCCTTGAGCCGGTGGATCGGCATGATGGGGAAGAGCTGGTCCACGGCCCAGGTATCGGGCGCCGACTGGAAGATCGAGAAGTTGCAATAGTAGCTGTCGGCGAGCGAGCGGCGCACGACCGCAAGCTCCTCGGGCTTGCGCGCGACCTGTTCGCCGATCTCGAGGGCCTTCGTGCAGAAAGCCCAGAAGAGCTTCTCGAGCACGGCCCGCTGCTTGAGATTCAAGTGCCCCAGGTTGAAGAGGCTCACGCCGTCGTCGCGCAGCTTGAACGCGTCCTGCATGTGCTCGTTCAGGTTCTTCGCGGTGAGCGTGTTGTAGAGCGAGCGGAGCTCGACGATGGTCTCTTGCTTCTCGTTCTCGGCCTCGGGCGGGAGGTCGTTCACCTTGATGCAGTGGGTGCCGAGCACGTCGAACACGAGCACGCTATGGTGCGCGACGAGCGCGCGACCCGACTCCGTCACGATGGACGGGTGCGGGAGACCCTTGGCGTCGCAGGCCGCCGCGATGTGGGCGACCACGTCGTTGGCGTATTCCTGGATCGTGTAGTTAATCGAGTTTTCCCAGTTCGTCTGCGATCCGTCGTAGTCGACGCCGAGGCCGCCGCCCACGTCAAGGAACTTAAGGCCCGCGCCCATCTCGGCGAGGTCGACGTAGATGCGCGAGGCTTCGGTGAGCGAGTCCTTGATCGCGCGGAGCGCGGTGATCTGCGAACCGATGTGGAAGTGCAGGAGCTCGAGGCAGTGGCACATGCCTTCGGCCTTGAGGACGTCCATGCCCTTGACCATCTCGCTCGCCGTGAGGCCGAACTTGGACTTGGCGCCGCTCGACTCCACCCACTTGCCGGCGCCCTTGGCTTCGAGCTTCGCGCGGAAGCCGATACGCGGCGAGATGCCGAGCGACTTGGCGGTGCGGATGACGAGATCGAGTTCGGAGTAGCGATCGAGCACGATGATCGTGTTGCGGCCGAGCTTTTGCGAAAGCAGCGCCGTTTCGACGTACTCCGGATCCTTGAAGCCGTTGCAGATCAGCAAAGCCTCGGGGTTGTCCATCATGGCGAGCGAGATGAGGAGCTCGGGCTTGGAGCCCGCCTCGAGGCCGAGGCCGTACTGGCGCCCGAAGTTCACGATCTCGTCGACGAGGAAGCGCTGCTGGTTCACCTTGATCGGGAACACGCCGCGGTACTGGCCTTTGAAGTTATAGGTCTGGAACGCGTTGTGGAACGCCGTCGAGAGCAACTTGATGCGCGCGTTCACGATGTCCGGAAAGCGGACGAGCAGCGGCGTGCGCATGCCGCGCTCCTGGAGATCCTGCACGAGCTCTTTGAGATCGATGCCGGGCTGGCCGGCGCCGTGCGGAGTGACTTCGACGTTACCCTTGTCGTTGACGCGGAAGAACCCCGCGCCCCAAGCATCGATGTTGTAGAGCTCGGCGCTCTTTTTGGTGCTCCAAATCTCCAAGTTCGGCTTCCTCCGTTTAAGGAGACCTCATCTAGCAGAAGGGGACCCCGTCACAAGCGAAATCCCAAGCTTTTTCATCGCTTCCGGCGGACGCCGACCTTCAGGTCGCCGCGGCCAAAGCGAACGGGCATCAACTGGTCCAAGGTGAAGCAGGACTCGAGCCCGCGCGGGGTTCCCGCCCAGATGCGGAGCGTGCCCGGGCAGAATTCCGCGATGACCTGCAGACAGAGCCCGCAGGGAGCCACGGGTTTGCCCGAAGTGTTCTCGGCGACCACGACGAGGTCGCTGAAGGGGCCCGTCGTCCCCTCGGAAACGGCCTTCACGACCGCCGTCCGCTCGGCGCAGATGGCCCCGCCGTAGCTCGCGTTCTCGACGTTGCAACCGGAGATGACCTTGCGGCCCGAGACGAAGGCGGCCCCGACCCGAAACTCGGAGTACGGAGCGTGGGCCTTTTGACGGGCACGGACGGCTTCGCGAAAGGCTTTGGCGACGATCGGCGGGACTTTCATGGGAAGGAGTTTAAACCGACTTCGCGGGTCGCGCGGCGGTCGCGGCCTCGATTTTTCGGGAGGCGAGGACTAAAATCGTTCCCGGAGGGCCACCACATGAACATCGCAGCTCGATTTTTCTTCTTTTCGACCATCCTCGCCGCGGGCAGCGCTTTCGCGGCCGGGCGCTTTCCGGTCTCGGCGACGGGAAGCGGACAAGGCGTGAACGACTTCATCGCCTGCGACGCGGCCAAAAGCCACGCCGAGCGGGGTCTCGAGGATCGCTGCCGCGAGGTCTCGCCGCGCGCCCGCGTTCAACAGACCTGGCACGGGCTCTGTAGCTGCCAGCCCGGGGATTTCCCGAGCAACCGCCTCTGCCTCGTGACTTCGCAGGCCGACTGCGTCGACCCGAACTAACGAAAAACGGAGCCGCGCGGGTTCGATCCCGCCGCGGCTCCGCTCCGTTGTTGGTCGTAACGCGGACTCGTTAGTCCATACGGCGAACTTCGCCCGACTTCGGGCGATACGGCTCGTCGGCCGCGGCGAGTTCGCGCGTCGAACTGCACGCCGTCGTCACGACGGCCAACATGAACAGGCATGCTACGTAGAGTTGTTTCTTCATAATTTCTTACCCCCACTAGCCCCTTCGGGCCTTCTTACTATTCCGACCCTCTCGGTCGGCCTTGCGGTTAGTCCTTACAGAGGATTCTTCGGCAGAAATGCCAAAGTCTTGACCCCGCAGGCGAAAGCCGCCTTCACGGGATCCACACGGAAGCAACGAAAAGCGAGGGAGTTCCGAGGGCTAGCGAGCGAAAATCGAAACGGACGTTTCAGCCGCTTTCTGTCAAAAAGCCCCGAAAACGGTCATTCCGAAGCCTCATCCGGGCGGAGATAGTGCACGCCGAGCGAGCGAGGATTACGCAGGGCCGCGTAAAGAACGAGGTTGGCCACGATGACGGCGTGACGCAGCGATACGAGTTCTTCCGAAAGCGCCGTGCGATTGTAGAAAGACTCGATCTCGCTGCGCAGCTCCACCAAGAGGCGCTCCGCGCGCGCGAGGCGTCGGGGGGAGCGCACGAGACCGACGTAATTCCAAAGCGTCTGCCGCAAAATCTGCCAGTCTTGTTGAAGCAACGCCGGATCGAGGCGCCCCGTTTCGGGACGCCACGGTAAAGCTTCGAAATCGAGTTCTTCGAGCGCGGCGCGGCTCGCCGACTCCCCGGCGCGCTCGCCGAAAACGAGCGCTTCGAGCAAAGACGTCGAGGCAAGACGGTTCGCGCCGTGCAGCCCCGTGCAGGCGACCTCGCCGGCCGCGAAGAGTCCGGGCAAGCTCGTGCGCGCCTCGAGATCCGTCCAGACGCCGCCGAGCGTGTAATGCGCGGCGGGGACGACGGGAACGAGATCGCGCTCCGGATCGAAACCATGTTCGGCGAGTTTTCCGCAAACCCACGGAAAATGGGAGCGCAACTTGGGGATGGAGCGCAGATCCAGCCAAACGTGCGACGTCCCGGAGCGCAGCATTTCCTCGTGGATCGCGCGCGCGACGACGTCGCGCGGCGCGAGGGCGTCCACGAATTCCTTGCCGGAATCGTCGAGCAAGCGGGCGCCCGCGCCTCGAAGCGCCTCGGTCAAAAGACGGCGCGGGCCTTCCTTCGTGAAGAGCGCCGTCGGATGGAACTGCACGTACTCGAGATGCTGGGTGCGCGCGCCCGCGCGGTGCGCGGCCGCGATGCCGTCGCCGCGCGACGAAGCGGGTCCCGTCGCGTGCAGGTACAGCCGCGAATAGCCGCCCGTCGCGAGCACGACGGACTTGGCGAGGACGGGTCGCACGCCCCCGCTCTTCGGATCGAAGATGTAGGCGCCCGCCACGTGGCTCGCGGCGTAGGCCCGGGCGGGACGAACGTCGTGACGGTTCGTCACGAGCAGATCGACGAGGTGACCGTGGAAGCGTCGAATGCGCGGTTCGGCCGCGATGCGGGCGTCGAGGGCGCGTTGCACGGCCGCGCCCGAGCTGTCCTTGGCGTGGAGGATCCGGTGGCTGGAGTGCGCGGCCTCGAGCACGAGCTCGTGGGCGCCGTCAGGCCCCTGGTCGAAGGGAACCCCGAAACGCTCGAGCAGCCACTCCCGCACGAGGGTCGGACCGCGCTCGGCCACCAGGCGAACCGCCGCTTCGTTGTTCAGATCGCAACCGGCCTTGAGGATGTCGGCCACGAGGCTTTCGGGATCGCCCGGACCGCGAAAGACGACGCCCCCTTGGGCCCAAGCCGTCGCCGGCTCGCCGCTCGTGCAGAGCAAGACGCGGCAACCGAGCTCGGCCGCGCGAAGCGCGGCGACGCCGCCGGCCAAGCCGCCGCCGATCACGAGCACGTCGCCTTCGAGCCGCGCTTCCATCAGAAATCCATCGAGAGATCGAGCGCGCGGGCGCTGTGCGTGACGGCCCCCACGCTCAACCGTTGTACGCCGGGCTGAACGAAGGGCGCCAAGCGGCCAAGTCCGAGCCCGCCCGAGATCTCGATCTCGCAGTCGGCGGGCAAACGCCGCAGCAGGTTTTCGACCTGCGAAGGCCCGAAGTTGTCGAGGAGCAGGCGGCGGAAGCCCGCGGCCACGACGGCTTCGGCCTCTTCGGAGGTGTCGACTTCGATCCAGACCGGGCGATCCGAAACGGCCGCGGCGAGATCGCCCCAGCCCAATCCTTCCTCGAGCAGGATCTCCTTATGGTTATCCTTGAACAGAACGAACTCGGCGAGGTCGCGTCGGTGCGCGGCGCCGCCGCCGGCCAGGACGGCCGAACGCTCGAGATCGCGCAGGAGCGGCAGCGTTTTGCGCGTGTGGTAGACGCCCGGCGCCTTGGCGAGCCCGCGGGCGCGCGCCGCGGCCTCGACTTCGTCCACGTGCCGTCGGGTCATCGTCGCGATTCCGCAAGCGTGCTGAAGGCCGTTCAACAGGACCCGTTCCGTCGCGAGCAGCGGGCCCACGTCGCCCAGGCCTTCGACGACGACCGCGCCCGGATCGAGACGCGCGCCGTCGCCCACGCGGGAGCGCACTTCAAAGCCGCCGAGGCGAGCGCCCGCGTCCACCCACAGGCCCCCGGCGAAGACGCCGACTTCCTTCGCGACGATCTGAAAACGCCGCGACGAAGGAAGCCGCTTGCCGCGTTTTTGCAGCGCCCGCCCGAGCCATTGCGTCGTGACGTCGTCGGTCGCGCGGTCTTCTTCGAGCGCCGCGCGGAACAAACTCAGGGCCGATTCCGAAGTCAGCATTCGCCTTCCCTCAATTCGCGAGCGTTTGTTGGAGCGACGGATTCGGCGCGAGGCTCAGCATGCGCTCGAGCGCCAGGCGCGCGGGCTCGCGCACCTCGGTCGGCATCGGCACGGGCTCCTCGCCTTCGAGATTCTCGAGCGTCCGCAGAAGTTTCTCGCGGTCCACCATGTACATCGTCGGGCAAAGCGAACGCGTCAGGAACTCGACCTTGAGCTTGGGGTTCTCGCGCTTGAGGCGGTCGACGAGATTGGCTTCGGTCCCCACGAAAACGCGGGTGCCTTCCGGCAGCGCCGCGACGTACTTCACGATGTATTCCGTCGAACCGACGCCGTCCGCGAGATCCACGAGCTCCTGCTCGCACTCGGGGTGCACCACGACGAGCGAGCCGGGAAAATTCTTCTTCACGAAACGCGCGTCACGCGCGCTGAACTTCATGTGGACGGGGCAGTGGCCGTTCCAGAGCAACATCTTCACGCCCTCGAGCGTGTCGAGGCCGCCGTCGGGTTTGGACGGATACCAGACGCGCATCTCGTCCTCTCGGATGCCGAGCGCCTTGGCCGTGTTGCGGCCCAAGTGCTGATCGGGGAAAAAGAGCACGAGGTCGCCGCGCTCGAAGGCCCAACGCAAAGCTTTGCCCGCGTTGCTCGAGGTGCACACGAGACCGCCTTGAGCGCCGGTGAACCCTTTGAGCGGCGCGTGCGAGTTCATATAGGTAACCGGGACCATCTTGCGGCCGCGGTAGTCGAGGCGCGCCGTGATCGTCGCCCAGGCGCTCTCGACGGAATCCATCGGGGCCATGTCGGCCATGGGACAACCCGCTTCGGGTTCGGGATGGAAGACCTTCTGGTCTTCGCGGCAAAGGATCGCGGCGCTCTCGGCCATGAAGCGAACGCCGCAGAACACGATGTCGCGCGCGCGCGGCGCCTCGGCGGCGGCCTTCGCCAGGCCGAAGGAATCGCCGACGTGATCGGCGACGTCCACGATGCCGTGGCGTTGGTAGTGATGCCCGAGGATGAGCAGGCTATCGCCCCGTTCGCGTTTGATTTCGAGGATGCGGCGAGTGATCGCGTCCATGCCCCGTTTCTTCTCCAGTCGCCCTTCGGACTCAAGCCCAAAGCGGAGCGACCGAAAATGGGTCCGGCCCTACTTTTTGGGCGCGGGAGGATCGGGAGTCCGCAGGGCTTCCCGTACCCTTTGGGCGACGTCGTCCCGGATGACGTAGAAGCGCGCGAGGGTCTGCACGCCGAAGACCTCGAGAAGCCGGGTGTATTCCTCGCTTTCGAGTTTGGTCAGCGTCTCGAGGGCCGCCTGGTAACGACCGAGAACGGTCTTGGCTTTGTCGGCGCTGGCGGCCTTGGGAAGCTTACGGAGCTCGGCCAAGGCGGCTTCGCGCTCCTTGTAGGCCGTCTCGCGACGGGCCTGCACCTGCTCGATGATTTCCACCATCTTCTTCTCTTGCGCGGGAGTCAGCTTGAGCTCGTCCGAAACGGACCAGTAGAGAATCTTGTTCAGACGTTCCTTGACGTCTTGGGCCAAAGCGAGGGGCGCCCAGCCCAGCCAGAGCCCCAGAGCCAGGAAAGCAAAGCGTTTCGTCACGTTGCCCATCTTAACAGCCATCCCCCCAACCGAACAGGCGCCGGAACCACGCGATCAACGCCGCGTCTTGGGCGCCCCGAGAGCCCCCTCGACCCGGCGCCAATCCTCGTCGGACAAGTCCTTCAAACGGCGCGAGTCCACGGCCGCGACGACCTCACCGTAGGCATCGCCTCCGTAGGTCGGCGCGCCGATGCTCGCGAGCCAGCTGGCCACCATTTCCGGGCTCGCCTTACGCGCGGTCGCCACGAGCAAGTCCGCTTGGCCGTGCGAAGCGGGTCCGAAACTCCGCGTCGCGGCCGACCATACGAGGCTCGCCACGAGCACGCCCCCCAAGCCCCAACCGAACTGCGGGATCCATCCGCGCAGCCCGCCGGGTGCGGCGGCCGCGCGCCGCGGAGCCGGGGCCGCGACGGGCGGCAGCTTGGCGGAAAGTTGCGCGAGAAGCCGGGCTTCGTAGCCCGGCGGAGGATCGATCGAAAGGCCCGGCGTGACGGCGAGCGCGTCGAGCACGCGTTGAGCCGACGCCAGATCCCCGGGGGCAAAACCCGCGTCTTGCGCGAGATCTTTGAGCTTCGAGTCCTTAGGGTCCATCATCCACCTCATCCGTCCAGCTCTCGAAGGCCGCTTGCAGGTCCTCGAGGGCCCGACCGCCTTCCCACGCTTCCAGGATCTTCTTCAGATTCTGGATGGCGTGGCGAAAATTCGCCTTGGCCGTGTCGAAGGGAGCGTCCATGATCTCGGCGATCTCCTTGAAGGGGAGATCTTCGAAGATCCGTAACTCCAGCGCCTGCCGTTGTTTCGGCGGGAGCTTTTCGACCGCGACCCGGAGGAGTTCCGCCGTCTGCGCCTTTTCCATGCGCAAGTAGCCGGCGTGCGATCGACCCAAGGGCAAATCCTCGATGTCCACCGTCGGTCGACGATCCCTCGATCGGAGCGCGTTCTTCGCCGTGTTGGCGCAGATCCGGAGCAACCAGCTCTTCAGCGAGCTATCGCCCCGGAAGCTCCCGATCGCGTGGAAAGCCTTCAAGAGAGTGTCCTGCGTCACGTCGTCCGCCCCACCGTGGTCCCCCATAAAACGGAAGGCCAAAGCGTAAACCGAACGATGATAAAGCCGGACCATCAACTCGAAGGCCGCCCGGTCTCCCTGCAGGATGGCCGCTACAAGCTCGGAATCGCTCATAGAAACCGTCCCGCCGAGAACGGACCTCGCGGACCGACACTCTTCCTACGCGGTTGACCCCCTCGGGGGTCAAAAAGGTTAGTGCTTTGTAAAAATAATTTGAGTGGCTTTCCCGGAATGAATCTAAAGGCCACGGCCTTCGCGGGAAGTCCCATGGCTTTATTCTATAAGCTTTTTAGGGACTTGGGCCCGTGGATAAGCCCCAAAACGACGTCAGATATTTGAAACGAAGCAAAGCGTGACGCGGAGCCTAGTAGCGCAGGCCCACGCCGACGACCCATCCTTGCGGACCGGCTCCCAAAATCGGCTGCCAGGCCAAGGCCGGCGTCCGGGTCGGCCGGGCGAGCTCCGCTCCCTCCAGATTCAAAGGATCATCGCGATTGACCGGAGGGGCCGTCGGCGCGGAAGGCCCGCTTCCTCCGCCCGAGCTCGGCTTGGCCGGATCGGGCACGGCGTAGGTCAGGTAAGCGCCGAGCGCGATACCGGCGTAAAGGCCGATCGAAGCGCCCATCGCGACGTTCCGCAAGCGTTCCGAAGGATCCTCGTAGAAAGCCAACGAAGCGAGGCCCGTCAGGGTCCCCGCCATCACGCCGTAGGTCGAGGTCAGCAGAAAAACCTTCGTGTCGTCGCCGCCGATGAAGGCACGGGTCGGCAGCGTCACGGTCGTCACGCTGGCCAAGAGGCTTCCCGCGAGAATTCGGCGCGACCAAACACGACCCCGTTGCGACATGGAATCAGTGTAACAGATCAAAGATTCTCGACAATCTCGAGGCTTTGCTTTTCGGGATCGAACCAGGCGAGCACGCACCGAACGAGAACGCCGCGATCGGCGCGTAGCCAGCTGGCCGCACGTCGAAGCCGGGCCCTTTGGACGGCGCCCAAGAGCGGCCGGATCCCGAGGCCGGCCGCGGGACTCGACTTGACCTCGATGATCCACAAACCTTCCTCGTTCTCCATGAGAAGGTCGATCTCGCCGCCGCCCCACTCCCGGGCCGCGCGCAGGTTTCGCGCGACGAGACGAAAACCCCGGCGCTCGAAGTCGCGGCAAGCGAAGTCTTCGGCAAAACGGCCGCGACCGATTTTCGAACGTATGGAAGGAGAAGCTCGGGATGCCATCGGCCCGGGCCGAGCAAAGGCCATGCCCCGAAAACAAAAAGAGCCCGGGACCGAAGTCCCAGGCTCTTTCTTTCGAGCGATCCAGGCGAACGACTTAGCGTTCGATCGTCACGCGGAACACGCCTTCGCAACCACGGCTGACCCAAACGCGGCTCAGGTCCGAAGTCGTGCCGAAGGTCGTGCCCGAGGTGCAACGCGCACCCGAGAGCTGCTGCACGAGCGAAACGGAGCGGATCGCGTAACCCGCGAAGCACTCGGCAT
Organism: Bacteriovoracaceae bacterium UBA2428; assembly: GCA_002343545.1. GTDB lineage: Bacteria > Bdellovibrionota > UBA2428 > UBA2428 > UBA2428 > UBA2428. The sequence continues at coordinate 10,115 of DDRA01000116.1, read as the reverse complement.
AGTTGCCGTTCACCGAAGCGCAACGCAGATCAAAGGTCTGCACGCGCGGGGGGAAGGGACCGGGACCGGGGCCCGGACCGGGACCCGGGAATCCACCGCCGGTGCTCAAGGTCACTTGGAAGAGACCTTCGCAACCGCGGCTCACCCAGATACGGCTACGGTCCGCCGTCACGCCGAAGGTCGAGCCCATCCAGCAACCGGCGCCCGAGAGCTGACGAAGCAGCACGACGTTATCGACGTAGGAGCCGACGAAGCACTCGGCGTAGTTGCCGTTCACCGAGGCGCAGCGCAATTCAACGACGCGCGAATACGGAGGACGGGGGCCGGGGCCAGGGCGAGGACCGGGGCCCGGACGGTCGTAGCCCGTCACGACGCGGAAGTCGCCACGGCAACCTTGGTCCACCCAAATCGAGCGGCCGTCCCGCGTAATGCCGTAGCTGACGCCCTGGCGGCACGGCTGGTCCGACTGTTGGCGGATGACATTGACGGATTGAATCTGGCCGCGACCGATGAAGCATTCCGAGTAGCGGCGCTCGCGCGATTCGCAACGCACGTCGACGACCGACGATTGCGCGAAGGCAGAGGGAGCGGAGGCCATCAAAAGCCCCGCGAAAAGTCCTTGTTTCCAATAACGCGAACAGAATTCCTGAATCGATTTCATCCCAAAACCTCCTTGTGTCGCGAACCACCGCGCCCTGTGTCTGAGCGCTCATTCTGGTTACTTGGTCCAGGCCACTTTCGCGAGCGATTCGACCTAGGTTACGAATTCTTCAAGGCAAAAATGCAAAACCCGCATGTTTAAGGAGCTTCCGACACGTCCAAGCCGGCATTGAAGCTGCGACGATGAAGTTCCGTGAAGCCACTCAACGCGATCGCGGCTTTGTGCGTCGGCGTCGGGTAGCCCACGTTGGATTCCCACCCGTAGGCGGGAAAGCGCTTCGCCGCCTCCACCATGAAGGTATCCCGACATTCCTTCGCGAGGATCGAAGCGGAGGCGATCGCGAAGCTCCGCGCGTCGCCCTTGACGAGCGTCTGCACCGAAGCCAGCGGCAGAACCTTCAGAAAAGGCGGCAGGCGATTTCCGTCCACGAGCACGACGCAGTTCTCGCCGCGAAAGCCGCGCGCGCCAAGGCGCCCCGCGACGGAACGGAACGCGCGCTCCATCGCGAGCTGCGAGGCCCGCAAGATGTTGATCGTATCGATTTCGTTCGGGGAGGCTTCGCCGATCGCCCACTCGACGCCCGGCGCCGACTCGAGCGCGATCCGGGCCTCGAGACGCTGCGCCTCGCTCAGACGTTTCGAGTCGCCGACTTTGGGCGCGCCCTTGGGCCAAACGAAGTCCGACAGACGATAAGCGTAGCAGGCCGCCACGACGGGCCCCGCCAAACAACCCACGCCGACTTCATCGAGCCCCAAAACGAAAAAGTTCGGATCCCGAGCGAACTCGAGATCCGAACTTGGATTCAGACGACTCTTCGAAGCGGCGCCGGAACGAGTTCCAGCCATCGCCTTCGATTAAGCCTTCGCAGCTTCTTCGCCCGCGCCGCCACCTTGAGCTTCGAGAAGCTTCAGGTTCTTGTCGCGGATACGAGCCGAGCGGCCCGAGAGCTTGCGGAGGTAGTAGAGCTTGCCGCGGCGAACGAAGCCTTCGACCTTCACTTCGATCGACGCGACGGCCGGCGAGTGGAGGGGATAGACGCGCTCGACGCCGACGCCACCCGAGACCTTGCGCAGCGTGAAGGTTTCGCGGATACCGCGACCGTTACGAGCGATCACGATGCCTTCGAAAGCCTGAAGGCGGTACTTGTCGCCTTCCTTGATCTTCGACTTCACCACGAGCCGGTCACCGGCTTGGAAGTGCGGGATATCTTCGCGGAGTTTGACGGCCTTGAGGTTCTCCAAGGTGTCGTGAGCGAGACGAACGTGAGCCTTGGAGGTCTTGGTCTTCGTCATTTTGACGGACGCAGCTTTTGCCATAGGGGCAAGTCACTAACTCGCCATAGTGCGGGGGTCAAGTGCGGAGATCTAAACGATCACGAAGTCTTTCGAGAAGTTCGCGGGCCCAGGCCGGAAGCCCCGATCCCGAATGGGCCCGAATCAAATCCGGCCGGAATGCGGCGGTCAACAACAAGGATTGCCGAAGCTTCCACTCATCGGATTGCCGATGGTTACCCGACACGAGCTCCGAGGGAACGCCCCGCCCTTCGAAGTCGCGGGGTTTCGTGAATTGGGGGTACTCCAGAAGGCCGTTCGAAAAGCTGTCTTCGCGGGCGGATCGTTCGTCTCCGAGCACGCCCGGCAGGAGACGCACGAGACCGTCTACGAGCACGAGGGCGGGGAGCTCGCCGCCCGTCAGGACGAAGTCCCCCAGGCTAAGCTCCAAGTCGACCCAGCGCTCGTTAAAACGCTCGTCGACCCCCTCGTAGCGTCCGCAGACGATGCAAAGTCGGCGGCCCGCGTCCTCGCCGATCCAATCCGCGAGCGCCTGCAGGACGGGCTGCTCGAGGCGCACGCCGCGCGGGCTCGTCGAGAGAATCTTGAGACGGGAACGGTCGCCGCCCACGGCGTCGAGCTGCGAAAGCATGGCCCGCTCGAGGACGGGCGCCGTGAAGAGCATCCCCTGACGGCCGCCGAAGGGCGTGTCGTCGACCGAACGATATTTGTCGTCGGAATAGTCGCGCAGATCCGTCGCCTTGAGCTCGACGACGCCGTTCATCTGCGCTTTGCGCAGCATCGAGGAATTGAGCAGGATCTCGACCGGATCCGGCAGGACGCTCACGATGTCGATAACGCGACCGGAAAGCTCGGCCATCAGTCGAAGTCCTTCTCTTCGTTCGGATCGACGCGATCGATCCGCAGCCAGGTCTCGAGGCCTTCCATCTTGAGGTCCGCGCCGGCCAACGCCGCTTCGATCTCGAGGCGCGGAAAGCATCCCCAGGGGACCGAGAACTCCTCGCGACGTTCCGTGCGCAGACGCAGGTTCGGGCTGCCGCCGAGCGTCTCGGCGAAGTCGTCGAAGCCGACGATGCGTGCGCTCAGTCCCGACTCCGCGTCGAAGACGCGTTTGCCGAGAAAATCACTGAGATAAAATTCTCCGGAAGGCAGCGGCGGAAGGACTTCTCGCCGCACGCCGATCCAATCGCCGCGATCGAGCTCGCCTTCGTTGACTTCGAGGATGAGTCCCGTGGCGTGGCCCCAGGCGCCGCCCAAGGGTTTGGGCGCGGAGGCGAGCGTGAGCTCACGAAAAGCCGAAGTCTCCGACCCCGGATCGCGCGAAACGAGAACGGCGACTTGGTCCTTGAGACCCAAGCCGCCGCGACTCATG
>DDRA01000116.1:4064-6685 GCA_002343545.1 Bacteriovoracaceae bacterium UBA2428 | reverse complement strand
GCCGCCGCGACTCATGAGATCGACTTTGAATTTTTGGCGCCCCCCACGGGGAATGCCATGGGGCCGCGCTACGCGGCCCATCAGAACGTGCTGCCGCATAAGAATGCGGCTCTCCGTTAGGCCTTGGGGGCCTGTTGGGAGATGACCTTCTTCAAGCGATCCGAAGGCTGCGCACCGAGCTTCACCCAGTGATCGTAGCGATCTTGCTTGAACTGAAGGGGAGCCTTCGAGCCGGGGGTGTAGGTCCCCAGCTTCTCGATGAAGCGGCCCGTGAGGCGAGCATCTTTATCGGCGACCATGAGCGCATAGACCGGGGCGCCTTTTTTGCCATAACGAGCGAGACGGATAACGACCATGAACTAAACCTCCAAAAACAATGACCTACGTGCCTTAGACCCGAAGCTTAAGGCTCGCAAGCGAAAATTCCAATCGTCGATCAAATCCTGCCGGCGGCAAGGCGCGAGCGACGCTGCAGACGGCGGGATTTCATCGGCGATCCTAGAACTTTCGACCAAAGCCCTTACCACCCTTGCGGAAAGGAGAGGCACCACCCGGAAAGTTACCCGGCATGCCGGGGGGCATACCGCCGCCGGCTCCGCCGAGCATCTTCATCATGTCACCCATCTTGCCGAACTGTTTCATGACCTTGCGCATGTCGAGGAAGCGCTTCACGAGGTTGTTCACCTCGGCGACGTCCGTGCCGGCCCCCTTCGCGATGCGCGCGCGGCGCGAACCGTTCAGGATGTCGGGCTGTTTGCGCTCTTGCGGAGTCATGGAGTTCAGGATCGCGTTCACGCGCTTGAGCTCTTTCTCCGTGTCGACTTGGTCGAGCTGGTCGCGGATCTGCCCCATGCCGGGCAGCATCTTGAGCAGGCCCGAGATCGGGCCCAGACGACCGAGCATCTTGAGCTGATCGCGGAAATCCTCGAGCGTCATGTTGTCCATGCGCTTGATCTTCTCGGCTTGCTCCATGGCTTCGCCTTCGTCGATCACGCGCTGGGCCTTCTCGAGCAGCGTCAGCACGTCGCCCATGTCGAGCAAACGCGAGGCCATCCGATCGGGATGGAAGGCTTCGAAGTCGGAAGGACGCTCGCCCGTGCCGATGAACTTGATCGGTTTGCCCGTGACGGCCACGAGCGAAAGCGCGGCACCGCCGCGGGCGTCGCCGTCGAGCTTGGTGAGGATCGTGCCGCTCAGACTCACGGCGCGGTCGAAACCTTCGGCGACCTGCACGGCTTGCTGCCCCATCATGGCGTCCACGACGAGCAAGGTTTCGACCGGCTTCACGAGCGCGCGGATCTCCGTGAGCTCGCCCATGAGGGCTTCGTCGACCTGCAGGCGGCCCGCCGTGTCCACGAGCAGAACGTCGGCGTTCAGCGAGGCCGCTTCCGAGACGGCGCGCCGGGCGATGTCGACCGGCGATTGCGTAGCGTTCGAGGCGATGACCGTAACGTCGGCCTTCTTGGCGAGGCTCGCGAGCTGTTCGATCGCGGCCGGTCGCTGCACGTCGACGCTGACGACGGCCGGTCGCTTGCCCTTTTCCTTGAGCAGGCTCGCGAGCTTCACGCAGCTCGTCGTTTTACCCGAGCCTTGAAGGCCGCAAAGCAGGACGACCGCGGGCGGCGCGGAGTTCAACTGGAGTTCGCGCCCCTGCCCGCCCAGAATCTGGGTCAATTCTTCGGAGAGCACGCGCAGGATTTGCTGCTCGGGCGAAAGGCTCTGGATGACTTCTTCGCGAAGGCAGCGTTCCTTCACGCGCGCGAGGAAATCCTTGGCGACGCGAAAGTGCACGTCGGCCTCGAGCAAGCCCGTCCGGACTTCGCCCAGGACGGCGTCGATTTCGGCTTCCGAAACGCGCGACTTGCCGCGGACTTTAGCGAGGGCCGTTCCGAGGCGTTTCTGAAGATTCTCGAACATAGGGAGACGGATTTAGCAGGATTCGCCCCGGACCTAAAGGGCTAGAAAAGGAAGAGGCTCAGGCCGGCGTTGAGCTGGAAGGTGTTCTGAAGCGCGAGCGTCTCGAAATGACGCGCCTGGTGGACGAAATCCCGTAGCTCGAGGCGGATCGCGAAGCGCTCCGGAAAGGTGAAACGGAGGCCCGCGCCCAGGTTGCCGCCGACGCGCCAGTTCTTCGCGCCCGTCGTCCCGTCGAGGAAAGTCTCCTGGCCCTGCAGGGCCGCCACGCCGAAGGCGAAGAAAACGTCGAAGTGGGCGACCGTGCGCTCGGTGAGCGACATCTTGGCGTAATAAGGCGAGAACAGGTACGAGGCCGCGAAGATCTGCTGGGGAATTTCGACGCCCGCGTTCGCGCGGATCTCGGCGGCCGAAGCGGGGAACTTGTCCGAGACCTTGTCGCCGACTTCCGTCTTCACGAAGTCCGTGACCTTGCCCCAAACCTTGTTGTACCAGACGGGCTCGATGGCGTGGCGGCGGTTGATGTGGAAAGCGAGCGAGCCGCCGGCCGAATAGTGGTTCTCGACCGAAGAGGTCGGCGAGTAGCCGCCGATGAGCTGCGCTTCCAAACGGCCTTCGTGCTTGAAGATGGGATTGAGGACGGGGTCTTCGGGACCGTAGTTGGCCTCGACGCGGTAGCTTTCGACGTAGGAGGCCGGCGGCTTTTC
>DDRA01000116.1:1485-3954 GCA_002343545.1 Bacteriovoracaceae bacterium UBA2428 | reverse complement strand
CGCCCCGAGGCCCGTAACCGCAATTGCCCAAACCAAGCCGCGACGCATGAGATTAGTTTAACAAGCTTCGCGACGAAAACTAGCCTCGCGCAAGGCTCCGAAGCCCTTCCCGCGACGGCGCTTTGACGCCGCGGCCTACCAGGTCGCCGAAGGCTTGCGACGGCGCACGACCCTTTCGATCTCGCCGGCGGTCTCCTCGAGCGCCTTGTTCGTGACGTCGAAGACGGGCCAGCGGCGGTGGCGCGCAAAGATCTCGCGCGACCATTCGATCTCTTCGCGGATATTCGTGAGGCTCGCGTACTCGCCCGCCGGGTCGCGGCCCATGCGGATCAGGCGCTCGCGCCGGATGCGCGCCAAGGACTCGGGATCGATGATGAGGCCCACGACCTTGCTCTGGTCGATGTCGAAGAGCGACTTGGGCGGCTGGATGCCCTTCACGAGGGGCACGTTCGCGACTTTCCAACCGCGGTGGGAGAGGAAAATCGAGAGCGGGGTCTTCGACGTGCGCGACACGCCCGTGAGGACGATATCGGCGCGCTCGAGGTTCTCGGGGTGCGCCCCGTCGTCGTTCTTCACGGCGAACTCCATGGCCTCGATGCGCTGGAAGTACTGCTCGTTCACCTCGTGTAGGAGACCCGGCACCGACGCCGGCGCCGACTCGAGGTACTGCGATAAGACGTCGGTGAGCGGCCCCAGCACGTCCACCGACAGCACGGGGAAACGCTTGAGCCCCTCGCGGATCGACTCGCGAACCTCTTGGCTGACGGCCGTGTAAACGACGACGGCCTTGATGCGCGCGGCTTCCTCGAGGATCGCCTCGACTTGGTCGCGCGTGCGGATCGATTTGTAGCGGCTCACGTTGAGCTCGGCCGGGCTGCGGTTGCGGAACTGCGTGAGGGTCGCGCGCAGGACGCGTTCGACCGTTTCGCCCGTTCCGTCGCTCACGAGAAAAATTTGCAGTTCACGTTCCGTCATCTTCGACCTCTCCCTCGAAGGACCGACGCCATTCCGGCTCCTCGGCCCCCAATGCTTCCATGATCGCGGTCCGGAGTTCGGCGACGCCGTCGCCCTCGAGCGCGCTCACGGCGACCGTCGCCCGGTAATCGGGGTAGGCCTTCACGAAGCGCGCGACTTGCCCGCTCCGGACCTTGAGCGGGAAATCGAGCTGATCCACTTTGTTCAACACGAGCAGCCGGGGAATGCCCGCGCAACCGATCTCCTCGAGCACGAGCTCGGTCGCCTCGAAGTGATCGCGCCACTGCGGACGCGAGATGTCGAGCACGTGCAGGATGAGCCCGCTCGTGACGGCCTCCTCGAGGGTGCTCTTGAACGAGGCCACGAGCCCCGGCGGAAGTTTGCGCACGAAGCCGACCGTATCGCTCACGAGGATCTCGGGGCGCGTCGGCGGCACGAGGCCGCGCACCGTCGTATCGAGCGTCGAGAAAAGTTTGTTCTCGACGAGGACGTCCGAACCCGAAAGGCGTCGCATGAGCGTGGACTTGCCCGCGTTCGTGTAGCCCACGAGCGCGACCCGGCGCAGATCGCGGCGCCGGCGCGACTGGGTGCGGAGCGATTTCTCGGCTTCCTTGAGCTTGCGCGTGAGCACCGAGATGCGCTCCTTCACGACCCGACGATCGAGCTCGAGGCGGGTCTCCCCCACCCCCCGTCCGCCGAGACCGCCGCGCGCGCCGCGCTGACGAGACAAGCCCATCCATTGACCGGCCAAACGGGGCTGCAGGTACTTGAGATGCGCGAGTTCGACCTGGAGTTTGGCGAGCTTCGAGCGCGCGTGGAGCGAAAAAATCGAGAGGATGACGCCTTCGCGGTCGAGCACGGGCGCCTTCACGGCGTCTTCGATGTTGCGCGCCTGGGCCGGCGAGATGTCGGCGTCGACGACGACGGCGGTCGCCTGGCGACCTCGCAGCCGTTCGGCGAGCTTGCCCAACATGCCGGGCGCCAGATAGGTCGCGGCCTCGATCCGATGGGTGCGAGGTAAACTCACGACCTCGACGCACTCGAGGCCGAGGGTGCGGCAAAGCAACTTGATTTCTTCGCCGTCGTCGAGGTCTTCGGAATCCACGACGGCGATGACGCGCTCGGAGACCTTGGCTTCGCGCGTCCCCCAATCGAAGCCTTCGGCCCCGGTCTCGAACGCGCCGTCTTCGTCGCGGCCGTCGTCCCCCGGGCTCTCCTCGGCGTCGAAATCGAGAAGGCTCGTCGGCAGACGATAGCTACGGCGAACTTCTTCGCGACCGCTCGCTTCCTCGAGCCGCTTGCGGGCGGCCGCCCGCAGAGCTTCGCCCTTCAGAAGCTTGGGGCGGCTCACGAAGCCGCTCCGTCCTTCCAGGGCGCGAGACCGGGAAAACTCCGGCGACCGGCCTTGAGTTCGGCGTCGGAAACGGGGCCGAGCACGAAAAGCTCGGCGTCGGCCGGCAGCCAACCCGCGAGGCGCTCCCACGGGATCTCGCC
>DDRA01000116.1:0-1337 GCA_002343545.1 Bacteriovoracaceae bacterium UBA2428 | reverse complement strand
CCAAATGAACGCTTGGCCGATCTCGGTATAGACCGGCAGGATCCAAACAAAGCCTTCGCGCGTTTGGAGGGCTCCGCTACGGGCGTGGCCCCAGCGGGAGAGAAGCCCGTTGCAAAGGTGGTCCAGCGCCCCCCCTTGCTCGAGTCCCTCAGCTCGGCTGACCAGAACTCGCTTGTCGCTTGCGGAGAAGGGCATCCAACACACCATTCACGAAGGGAGGCGACTCGGGGCCTCCGAATTTTTTGGCGATCTCGATGGCCTCGTTCAGAATGACGCGGTCGTCGGGGCGCTGATCGTCCGTGCAGAACATGAGTTCCCACACGGCCACGCGCAAAACCGCGAGATCGACCTTCTCGAGACGCGACATCTTCCAATTTTCGAGCCCGGACTCGATCTCGGCATCGATTTTGGGGAGCCATTCGGCCACGCCGCGCACGATCATCTCGAAGAACACCCGGTTCTCGAACTCGGCCAAAGCACTCTCGCGCCAAAAGCGATCGATGACCTTGGGGTCTTCCAAACTGACCGGGTTCAAAGTCCATTGGTAACAGAGCTGAACCGCTAACTCGCGACTACGGTGACGAGATCCCATCGAACTCCCTATTTTGACCTAGATTTGGCTCGGACGCGAAGCCGCGTTGAGAATTTTCGCTTCGGGGCGTCGAAGACGACCCAAATGCATGAAGAACGCCGCCTGGGCGGCTTCCAAGCCTTTGTCTTTGCGCTCGAGCGCTTGGGGCAGGTCGTCGACGGTCAGGACGCCGAGCGCCACCGGACGACCGGAATCGAGGCTGACGCGCAAGAGACCCTCCACGGCCGCGCGCGCCACGAAATCGAAGTGCGGGGTCGAGCCCTTGACGATGCATCCCAAGGCCACGACGAAGTCGGCAGCTTCGTCCCCTTGGACGGCCCAGCTCGCCGCGAGCGGTAGCTCGAAGGCACCCGGCACGATGCGCGTCTCGACCACTTCCGCGCCGAGCCCCATGCGTTCGAGGTAAGCGCGGGCCGACGCTTCGAGGCCGTCCAAGACTTCGGGGTACCAGAGCGTCTTGAGCAGAACGACGCGCCGAACGCGGCCGCCCACGGCGCGCGCTTCCTCGAGCGTCCACGGCGCGGGCAAGCGATCGGCGACTTGGGCGGCTTCGGATAACGACACGCGATTACTCCTCGATCATGTGGCCCAGCTTGGACCGCTTCGTCTCGAGATACTTTTGGTTGGCGGCGTCGCGGCCCACGACGAGCGGCACGCGTTCTTTCACGGTGAGACCGAAACCCTGCAAACCGACGAGCTTGCGCGGGTTGTTCGACATGAGACGCATCTCGCGGACGCCGATGGG
>DDRA01000131.1:38174-38505 GCA_002343545.1 Bacteriovoracaceae bacterium UBA2428 | reverse complement strand
CATGAACTCGTAGCGTTCGCGGTTACGTTCCATCTCGAGCGCCATGTTGCGTTCGAGCGATTCGGGCGAGCCCGAGACGTCGACCTGAACGGAGTGGTCGACGACGAGGTCGACGGGGACGAGCGGTTCGATGACCGCCGGATTCTTGCCCATCTGCGAAACCGCGGTGCGCATGGCGGCGAGGTCCACGAGCAAGGGAACGCCCGTGAAGTCCTGCAAGACGATACGCGCGACGACGAAAGGAATCTCTTCCTCGACGGGCTTCTTGGCGTTCCACGCCGCCAAAGTCCGGACGTCCTTTTCCGTCACCTTCTTGCCGTCGCAGTTGCGC
>DDRA01000131.1:37680-38032 GCA_002343545.1 Bacteriovoracaceae bacterium UBA2428 | reverse complement strand
AGTTGCGCAGGACGGACTCGAGCACGATTCGAATCGAGACGGGCAACTTCGAAAGCGGCGCACCAAGCTGTCGCCCGAGCTCGGGGAGACTGAAATAGGAGTACTTTTTGCCGGAGGATTCGAATGTTTTCAGTGTGCTCTGCATGGTGTCTTATTTTGTAACAGAGCCCCCTCGCCCTGACGAGGGGCGTCTCCGCTTTGGGCTCTCCTGCACGGCGCCAGTCAGGGGTCTGACACGAGTATCGAAATCCTGGCTACGTCCCGAGCGAAAGTGCCGTACACTGAAGGAATGGCGATTCGAATCCTTCCCCCCCTCGCGCTCGCGTCGACGCTTTCCTTGGTGGCCTGCGCG
>DDRA01000131.1:35072-37529 GCA_002343545.1 Bacteriovoracaceae bacterium UBA2428 | reverse complement strand
CCTTGGTGGCCTGCGCGACCCGCACCGCGACGCCCGTCGCAAATACCTCCTCGACGAAGCCGGCCACGGCGATGGCGCCCATCCGAAATGAGAACTCCTCTCAAAACGAACGTGCCCTTCTGGCCGACGAAGCGGCCGAGAAGACCGTTCCCGTGCTGAGCGAGCGCGAGTCCGACGACTCGGGCCAAACTCGCGTGACCATCTCCAAGGCGCAGGTCGCCGAAGAACTCGGCCTGCCCAAGGCGCGTTTCGAGTCCGAGACGAACCTGCTCGTCCAGTTCGTCGAAGGACGTCGCCCCGCGCGCGCGATCTGCGACGACGAGAACGGCTCGCACGAAAAACTTTGCCGCCTCTTCGCCCGTCTCGAGAACGTCCCGCTCACCTCGACGAGCTCGATCCGCAAGGGCCATCAACGGGTCCCGATCCGCCCGCACCACTTCCCGACACAACAAAGCATGGATTACTCGCGCCTCGTGAGCTCGCTCGGCCGCGAGCCCGTCGAGCGGGTCCTGGCCTGGGTGCCGACGCTCTTGCGCACGACTTCTTGCCCGCGCAATCTCTCGGCCGCCGCGCTCCGCCGCCTCGAGTCCGGACTGCCCTCGACGCCGGTGAAGGACGCCATGGAACGCCTTTACGCCCACTCCGTGGCGTGCCTCACGCCCTCGGACGACGGCTACGAGATCACCCACTTCCGCCAGGCGCTCCTGCGCCGCCTGTGGGGCGACGATAAGGGCGCCCAGCGCGCCATCCACCGCGCGCTCGTGGCCGAAGCGAGCGCCGAGAAATCCCGCGTGATCTACTGGGCCGGCGTCATGCAGCCCAAGCCCGCGAACCGCGACAAGCTTTGGAACCGCCTCGTGCAGGATTACCCGCTCTCTTACCACGCGCTCGAAGTGTGGAAGCACCGCGGGGTCGACCCGCTCGACATCTTCCGCCAACGTCCCGCGCTCAACCTGAGCCGCGGCGTCGTCGCCGAGGACGAGACGGCCAACGAAGCCGTCCGTTGGATCGAAGCCCTCTACCTCGAAGGCCGCATCGACACGGCCCAGAAACTCACGCGCTGGGTGACCCGCAGCTTCAAAGACGAGCTCTCGCCTTCGAACCTGCTTTACCTCTCGGCGCTCAAGTCCAACCGCGGCACGCCGCTGAACTCGATCACTTTCCTGACCCGTCAGATCAGCGAGAACCCGGCCATCCTGAACCAGCAGACGCTCCAGATGCTCTTCCCGAAACCTTACTTCGATCTTTTCGCGCGCCACTCACCGAATACCGACACCTACTTGATCCTTTCGGTCGCGCGCCAAGAGTCGGGCTTCAACCCGATGGCCCGCTCGCGCGCGAACGCCCGCGGTCTGCTGCAGCTCCTGCCAAGCACGGCCCGCTTGCTTTCGGGCCGTCGGCAAAACAACCTCTACGACACCGAGCTCAACGCGAAACTCGGCATCAAGTATCTCTCGGGGCTCATCGACAAAACGGGCAGCGTCGAGCTCGCGCTCGCGGCCTACAACGCCGGCCCCGGCCGCATTCCCGAGTGGAAATCGCGCTTCCAAACCGACGAAACGATGCTGTTCCTCGATCTCATTCCGTTCAAGGAGACACGCAACTACGTGCCGGCCATCCTTCGCAACAACTACTGGTACGCCCGGCTCTACCCGACGCCGAACCGCGCGATCGCCAGCGAGCTCAAGATCCAACGCAGCCAGCTCGTCGACAAGCTGGTCGCGGCGCACACGCAGAAGCAATAAGGAGTCGCGGGGTCAACGCGCCGAAGAGGCGGGCTCCGTGATCTCGCTCGCGCCCTGACGCTCGCGCTCGATCTCAAGATCCGAAGACGGCGGCACGGCCGCGCGGAAGAGCGTCGAATCCGGACGGCTCGCCCGCACGAGGTAGGCCGATCCCAAGAGCAGGCCGATCAAGAAGATCCCCTGCGTCCAACCCGGAATCATCCAGCCCGGGAAAAAGCGGTAACGAAGCATGTGCAAGACGGCCGAGACGGGCCAAACCACGACGAAAAAGTTATGCGCGGTTTGGTAGTCGAGCAGTTGGCTGGCACCGAAAGACGCGTCCGACCAATGTTGCCGAATCGCGAGGTATCCCAACGCCGATCCCAAAACCCCGACCACGAGGGCCGTGGTGCGAAGCCACTCCAAACGGGGCGCCAAGCTGAGGGCGAAGATCACGGTGCCGGTCAGCCAAAGAACGTAGGGAAAGGGCCCGAGTAAGGCGAGAAATTCCATAGCGCCCATTCTTGGCGATTTTCGGGGCTAAAGGAAGGGCTCCCGAAGCCTGCCCCGGCCTAAACTCAGCCGCGGCCGACTAGACGACCCCCAGGGCCTATGTTAACTCCGTGGCTTCCAGACTTCCCGAGCTGGAGAGGTGGCCGAGTGGTTGAAGGCGCACGCTTGGAAAGCGTGTTTACGGTAACTCGTAACGAGGGTTCGAATCCCTCTCTCTCCG
>DDRA01000131.1:33937-34933 GCA_002343545.1 Bacteriovoracaceae bacterium UBA2428 | reverse complement strand
GAATCCCTCTCTCTCCGCCAAATCCCCTTCGGATTTTCCGAACCTTGCGGACGAAAAATCCGAAGGGCTGCGGTTGGAAGCAATGATCAATACGCGCTTCTCACGCGATCGCGACCCAGTCCTTAGGCCTACCCAAGGGGACCAGATCTTTGGTCGCGACGAATCGCTCCCGCTTCCAGGCATCGAGTTTTGCGAAAATCTTCTCCTCCACCAACCTTAGGGCCTCCTCAAACTGCGCGTCCTGAGCCGTCGCCGAAAAGATGCCGAGCTTGGAATACACGTCGATACTGACGCCGTAAGCCTTATCGGAGCGCTCCCCGATCCCGAGGACCGTCGATGCGTACGGAGCGGCCTCTTCGATTCGCTCGATTCCACTTTCGGCCCGGGTCCTTTGATCGATGTTCGGATCAAAATTCCTGTAGTGAAATCGGCTGATCATGAGGCCACCTTCGAAAATGTCGTGGTCACAAGGAGCGCGGCCCAGATAAGAACCAAGTAAGAAATTTCGAACAGATCCCCCATTCTCATAAAAAGATTTCTCCTTTCGTGAGTCATCTTCGCCTAGCTGGCGCGGCCGAAAGATCGGGATGAAGACTCTTCTCCTTCGGCGTAAACCCAGCGATCGCTGGCGGGAAGGACCGGCGTTCTTGCTCGGCGCCATTCCGAAATCTGAGAGTTCATTTTGTCGTAGAGAGCTTCAAGGACAAGCTCGGGGCTACCGAAGTTGGCACCGGCAGAAAACGATTCCCATGCCGTATGGATTTTCAACGAACCTTCAAACGACCCGTTCCCCGCGAGGATAATGTAGGCGTCATGACCGACGATACCGGGCGCGAGTTTAAGTAAGCGCTGGAGCGTCTCCCTTGATCTTTCGCTCAGCGATGCCGACGCTTCGAATCCTAAAAAATCAAAATTCTTCATGTGAAACCCTCCTTACTTTCTTCCTCCGTGGTGATTCACGGGATGGAAAAAACGTAGTTTTGGGTGCGGACAAAT
>DDRA01000131.1:26796-33841 GCA_002343545.1 Bacteriovoracaceae bacterium UBA2428 | reverse complement strand
TGGGTGCGGACAAATCAAGCGCAGGAAAATTGACACCAACAAAAATGAATAAATATAACTACTTAGTAGCGATACCGAGCTCGTCCCGTTTGGCTAGAGATCATCCAGATCCGCGATCCGCTTGAGGCTCTTGCTCGACCCGCCCAAAACCTTCTCCATCTGACGTCGGAAGAGGAGGCGTTGTTGAAGGTAAGCGAGCGGAAGCACGATCGCGACTTGTCCCCAGTGGGCGATGAGCGTGTGCGAAAAAAGCGGCCCCATACAATGAAGGGTCAGCGCGAGAAGGCCGCCGAGGCCCGGCAAGAGCGCAAAGATCCTTTGCCAGCGACGATTCGGCAGCGGCAAAGACTTCCACGCCAGCCACGACAAAAGCAGCGATATCAGCGAGCTAACGCCGACACCGATCCCCAAGCAATGGAGGTTCTCGGGCCAAAAACGCTCGGGATCCTGGAACTTCGAAAGCGACACGGGCGTCTGGGGCTGCACGAGCGAAACCGCGAGTATCCCCGCCAAGAGCGCGCCAAAATAGAGTCGCTTTTTGGCCCACGGGACGTTCCGCGAATACAACGCGAAACTCGCGACGAGCGCGACGAGCATCAAGGCGGCCGGGAGCAAGTTTCGAAGCGTGAACACTTCGACGAAATCCCCCCTCAGCCAAAGCCCAAGGCCGGCGCTCAGCACCGCCAACCCCAAACCGATGGCGAGCGAGCGGCCCTTGGCGGCCCGCGCGGTATCGGCGGCGATAAAATCAACGGCCTTCAAAACGAACCCCCTGCCGCCAGCCCCTTCAGAAGGAAGAGGCACAACACGGCCAAAACTTGTCTCATCTTCTCGTAACTGCGGTGGGCCCGAACCTTGACCGCCGCTTCGGTGAGTCCCATCGATCCGGCGATCTCGGCCATCGAGAATCCCTCCACGGCATAGAGGTATACGATCATCCGGTCGTCCGGTTTCAAAATATTGAGGGCTTTATTCAAATCCCGGCCGAATTCGCTGCGAAACGAGAGGTCCGCGGCCGCGAGCCCCAAAGCCCCCGCCTCGGCCTCCCCGGCGCCCGGACCCGCGTCGGACTCCCCTTCGTGCAGAGGCACCTCTTCTTCGCGACGGGCGCGCCAATGATCGATCAGTACCCTCCCCGCGATCGTAAAGACCCAGGTCTTGAGCGAGAGCTCGTCGTTAAAGCGATCCCGCGCGAAGTGAACCTTAAGGAGAGTCGCCTGGGCCAAGTCCTCGCTTTCGGATTCGGATCGGGTCCGCACGAAGAAAAAACCGATCAAGGACTCCGTCAGCCCCTCGAAGAGCTCGCGGGTCGAAGCCGGATCTCCGTCGAGGTAATTCGAATAGATAAGCGAAAGTCTTTGCCACTTACGCTCCGCCCCGCTCCCCAAAAGCCGACCCCTCTCTTCTTTTTTCGAGAAAACGCGAAAGGTCCGTAACCGAACGACGCGCGCCCCCGTAATCCCCAGCATATCGGTTCTCGAAGCAAAACCTAGAAAGGATCACCCATGTCACGCCTCAAAATTCGCAGCCTCTTCGTCCTGACCTTCGCCCTCGTCGCCGCCCACGCCCCGAACGGAAGCGCCACCACCTTGCGGGAAGCCGTTTCCGCCCAGGACGACGCCAAACTCTCGGGCCCCGAAAGATTGAAGGAAGAGCTCGCGAGAGTCGGCGTCCAAAAGTTCACGGACCGCAACTACAAGCCGGGACTGCTCCGTCATATCGTTCTCTTCCGCTACGCCGCCGACGTGACGGCCGCCCAAAAGCAACAGGTCAAGGAACGCTTCCTCGCCCTCCAAAAGTCGCGCCGCAACGGCAAGCCCTACATCGTGTCGATCGAGACGGGTGGGCAAAACAGCGGCGAGGGCGTGGACAACTCGCTCGAACAAGCTTTCGTCGTGACCTTCCAGTCGCAGGGCGACCGGAACTTCTACGTGGGCCAACCCCTCGTCTCGAACCCGCGCTACTACGACGCGAACCACCAGACGTTCAAGAACTTCGTCGGTCCTCTCCTGCATAAGGAACCCCTCGGGGTTCTCGTGTTCGACTTCACGATCGAAGCGATCGCGGAATAACGTACCGACAGCCGCGCGCGCCGCACGGGATACGCTATCCCGTGGCGGCGCTTCGCTCGGTGCGCGCGAGCCAAATCGATCGGGCCGTGACCGCGCCCAACACGATGCCCCCGCCGACTAAGGCCAAAAAACCCGGCCTCTCTCCCACGAAAAGAAAAACCCAAACGGGATTCAGGATCGGCTCGATAAGGACGATCAGCACGGCATCGATGGCCCTGACGTGCGGGATCGCGCGCGCGTAGAGCGCGTAAGGGATCGCGAGCTGGAAGACGCCCAGGGCGAGAAGCGCGAGCCAGTCCGAGGGACCTGGCGCCGGCCCCCCGAGGGCGAAGGGCAAGGCTAAAGCCGCCGCGAGAAAATTGCCGACCACGATCATGCCGAGCGGCGAAGCTTGGCCGAAGCGACGGGTGATCAAGATGAACCAGGCAAAGAAGAAGCCCGAAGCGAGGCCGATGACGTTGCCGCGAAAACCCTCGAGCGAAAGCTCGTCGCCGAAGAAGAACAGCATGCCCACGAAGACGAGCCCGATCGTCGCGAGATCGAGGGCGCGTATGCGCTCGCCCAAGAAGAAGCCGCCGAAGAGGGCCACGTAAACGGGGGCCGTCGACTGCAGCAAAATCGCGTTGGCCGCGCTCGTCCACTTGGTAGCAACGACGAAGGAGATCACGGTCGCGGCGTAGCTCGCCGCGCCCCACCAGAGCGAGCGATCGCGCCACGCCAATCCGGGCCGAAACGCGAGGACCAAAACGATCCCCGTGACGAGGCTACGCAGACCCGCCACCATAAGCGGCCCCACCCCGACGGACTTGATCAGCCAGCCACCGCTGCTCCAGAGAAGCGCGGTGAGCACGAGAAGAAACTTCGCATTGCGGGAATCAAAGCTAAGGGTCATCGCCGGCCTAACCTAGTCAAATGGCGGGGAAGCGCCAATCCGCGCGCGTTCAACGGCTCGGGCCCGGGGCGCGGTGGACGAAATCCACGAACGATTTTTCGAGAGCGTTGGGGACGCGGCTCCCCGGGCGCGCGAGCAGGATCTTGTTCGAGAAGATCCGTTTCCCCGGCGCGAGAACCTTGAGCCTACCCTTCGCCACTTCATCCTGCACGAGCGGGCGGGGCAGGACCCCCACCCCCAGACCCAGTTGGACCGCCTTCAGGACGCCGCGAACGTGGTCCAAGAAAAGCGAGGCGCGAAACTTCGGGACCCGGCCGAAGTGGAAGCGGTACCACTTCGCGACGCCTTCGTAACCCCGGTGGTAGGGGACGTGGTCGAGCGCCGCGAACTCCTTGATGCCGAGCTTCCCCTTGGGAACGTGCCGACGGAAGTAGGCGTCCGAACACACGAGGTCGAGAATTTCCTGCTCGACCTCGCGAAACTGCAGCTTCGGTTCGAGCCGCGCCACGACGTTCGATCCATCGATAAAGGCGAAGTCGAGCTCGTTCGCGAGAAGCTTCTCGAGCAGGGGCGAGGTCCCCGCGAAGACGAGCGAGGCCTCGACCCGGGAGTTGGACTCGCGGAATTCCCGCCAACGGGGCAACAACACGCGGGATCCGAACTCGGGCACGGACCCGATCCGCATCGTCCCTTCCAGTTCGTGCCGGTGGCGACGGATGCGGGAGAGCGAAACCTCGAGCCCCTCGAAGAGCGGCAGCACCGCCGAGCGCAGCTCCTCCGCCTCGAGCGTCGGCAGGTACTTCTTGCCCGAACGCAGAAAGAGTTGGGCGCCGATTTCCTTCTCGAGGCCCGCCACCGATTGGCTCACGGCGGACGAGGTCACGCCGAGATCCGCGGCCGCTTCGACGAGATTGCGACGGGCGTAGACGCGCTCGAAGCCGCGCAGCTTGTTGAGGTCTAAGTTTTTAAGCATGGCTTAAGATCATGATAAAATAGATAAGTTTAACTTTCGACCCCATTTTCTTTATTCCGAAGCCCATGAAAAATCGAATCTTGTTAGCGATGATTCTGGGACTCCTGACTCTCGACGCCGCGGCCGAGACCCTCGAGCTGGGGGCGGCGCGGGACCTCGCCGAAGACCTGCTCGACCTGCCGGTGCGCGAGCACGCCCGGGGTCGCTTCGAGGCGGGGCGGGACGGCGCCAAGCCCTTCTTTCGCGCGGTCGAGCGAAGGCTGCGGACGGCCCTGCCCGCTTGGGAAGCGCGGATCGAGCGGATCACGGCCCTGCCCGGACGCACGGAGCTTTCCGTGCGGCGCGAGGCCGGTCGCGAAACCGTGAAGATCATCGCCCTGCGCGACGCACGTCTGCGCGAGTCGACGCGACTCATTTTCGAGGAACGAAACTCCGCGACCGCGGCCGACGGAAGCTTCGCCGTCCTCAGCCGCACGGAAGGTCGCGGCTTTCGCGACGAACGCCTGGAGGTCGGTCGCCGGGCCGAACACTTCAGCGTGGCCATCCTCGGCCGCCAGGCGGGCTCCACGATCCGCGAAAGCGGCCTCGGGGTCGCAGCGAGCGTTCAAGCCAAGTTCGGCGCGGGATGGACCTTGAACGTTCGCGGGGAGATCCTGCGCATGGAAGGAACCCTGCGAAGCTTCGACGGAAAACAAAGCCGGGACTCGCGCGAAGAAGCCGTCGTGCGGCTCGAGCTGCGGAAAGCCGTGAGCGCCGACCTGGACGTGGGCGGCGGCGCGAAGCTTCGTTTCCAAGGCCCCCGGGGTCTCGACCAACGCGGAGTCCGCGAAGTCTTCGCGAGCCTCGGGTACAAGCTGCGAGACGGCCAAGGCCACGACCTCGGACGGATCGAAGTCACGGGCGTCACCGAGATCGACGCTCCTTCCGACGCGCGGCCTTACTCGATCCTCGTCGGCTATACCCGCAAGTTCTGAGATCGGCTAGAATCCCGGGCATGTCCGGAATTTACTATCGCATGTTGGTCGTCGTGCTCTTCTCCGTCGCATGCTGGTACTTCTTCAAAACATGAAGACTCCGGCCTTCCGGACTTTCCTGGGCCTCGACGCCGAATCGAGCGACGCCGATCGTTCGTTCGCGACGATTCTCCCCCTTCCGCTCGAGAAAAGCGTGCGCGCCTGCGCCGGGACCTCGGGCGGGCCGGCTTCGTTCCTCGAGGCGAGCCAGACCTTGGAGCCCTTGGACCTTCACCTCGGCATCGACCTGCGAACGGTGGGCGTCGCGACCCTTTCGCCGCCGGACTTGGACTCCCTTCGACTCGACGAGGCCCTGCGGGCGATCGAGCAGCTGGTCGTCGAAGTCGCCCAGGAAGGCGCCTGGCCGCTTGCCGTCGGCGGGGAACAAAGCCTGAGCCTGGGCATGGCGAGGGGCTTGCGTCGCCTTCACGGACCGCTTTCGATTTTGCATCTGGGTCCGCGGCCGGACTTCCTGGACTCGCGCGACGGCAGCCGTCTTTCCCACCGCAGCGTCCTTCGCCGTCTTTCCGAAGACGGATTCGAGATCGCGAGCCTCGGTACCGTGGAAGCGCACCCCGACGAGCTCGAGGCCATGCGGGAGCGGGGCGTCTTCTTCCATGTCTCGCTTCCGGACGCCCGACCGCCCGACGAAGACGCGCTCTTCCGAGCGCTGGGACCGCGCGTTTACCTGAGCATCGACCTGGGAGTCTTCGGTCCGAACGCCGTGCCCGGCACGAGTTTTCCCGAAGCGCGGGCGGGCCTCGATCCGGATGGGGCGCAACGCCTGATCGAAAGGCTCTTCCGCGAACGCGAAGTCGTCGGGGCCGATCTTTGCGAACTGCGTCCCTTGCCGAATGATCCGCGCGGCGAGGTCTTCGCGGCCGCGCTCGCCCGCCGCCTGATCGCCCTTGCCTCTCGCCACCGGCTTTCCTGACCTCGTCGTTTTTTTGACAAAGGAAGATCCCTTCTCCTACCGATAGGGGGAAGGATGAAGGTCACCCTTTTCCAACGCCTAAGTCTTGAGATCGAGCGCCGTTGGCTTTTGGGGCACCTTAACGGCGAAGAGTCCGTCGCGACGTGCGCGGATGAGATCCTCCGCGCTTTGGTCGGCGAGTTCCCGGGCGCGCTCGGGAACCGCCATCTGGCCCTGGAAGAGATTCGCGGCGAGATCCTGCGCGTGCGGCGGATCCTGAGCTACGGCGGGCGTCGGACCGAGGACGTCGTCCCCGGCCGTCGCGACTTCGTCGTCGGGCTGGATCCTTTCGGGTTGCGCGCGGAGTTTCCGGCATGAAGGCATCGGCACTTTTCGCGCCCTTGCTCGCACTCGCATCCTGCGCCCACCGCGCCGACTTTACGGAGGCGACCCGCGCGCCGGCTTCCTCGCTGAGCGAGCAAGTTCTCATCGTTTCGGACTTCGACGACACGGCCAAACCGACGAACGTGGGCAACAAGTGCGCCGCCGTCGTGAACGCGCTCTTCGGCAAGCATCTCTTCGCCGGCTACTCGACGCTCATGCGAGGCTGGAAACCCGAGACGGGCCCGCGCCTCGAGATCCTCTCCAATTCGCCGACCCTCCTGCGCGGCCGGGTGTTGAAGACTCTGGAGCGCAACAACCTCGAAGACGCCCGCATTCATCTGCGCCGCCTGCCGAAGCCCGGCGAAGCCCACAAGACCGACACCCTCTTGAACCTGGCTTACCGCAACCGCGCGGACCTCATCCTGATGGGCGACGACGTCGAGAAGGACCCGCAAGTCTTCGAAGCCGTCGCGAACGAAGTCGGCTCGGATCGCTTCACGATCTACATGCACCTCGTACGCGGCGACCGCGCCTTGCCCGACGGGCAGATTCCCTACGTCACGACCTTCGACGTCGCCTACGAAGAAGTTCTGCGCGGGCGCTACGACGTCGCCCACGCGGAAGCGCTCGGCCAGGAGCTTCTGGCCTCCTTCTACGACCCCACGGCTTTCAAGACGCTGCTGCCGAACTTCGTCTTCTGCCCGCGGCGTTCTTACGTCGACTGCAACCGATCGGAATCGACCGCGCTCAACGCCGTTTGCCAAGCGCTCGAGAACGCCGTCGTGAACGCCTGCCTCG
>DDRA01000131.1:5680-26685 GCA_002343545.1 Bacteriovoracaceae bacterium UBA2428 | reverse complement strand
GGCCTGCCTCGCCCGCCGCTAGGCGCGCCGGGACGTATCGCGCGCAACGTCGTCCAGAGTTTCGACAACGGCGAGGGCTCCGTCCCGCCGTAAAGGCCTCGTGACCCTGGCACGTCCCTCGCAACCGTCTTTTCGCCATGTCACGCATTACCCTCGCCATCGCCTTGAGCGCCCTCGGCCTGCCCGCTTGTTCGGGGTCGTACCTTTACGACGAGAACAATCTTCCCAAATCGGGTCAGCAGATGCCGCCCGCGGAAGGCACGTTGGCGGGCGTCCCTTCGCCGGGCCCCGAACGTGCGGCCCCAAGCGAGAAAAAACGTGCCGAGAACGCACCGAAGGCGACGCCCGTCGGGCGCTTCACGATCGATCCCGCCGATGCCCTCGGCGAACGTTCCCCGTACAACATTCTTTTCAAG
The DNA here is from genome assembly GCA_002343545.1 of Bacteriovoracaceae bacterium UBA2428. Lineage (GTDB taxonomy): Bacteria > Bdellovibrionota > UBA2428 > UBA2428 > UBA2428 > UBA2428. The sequence goes on along the minus strand of DDRA01000131.1, from coordinate 26,269 downwards.
GGGCAGAGCTTCGATCCCGTCGAGATGCAGGATCCCGCCAAGAAGCTCAGCGCCCGCCTCGTACTGAAGAGCGTGCGCGCCTACCCCGAACATCAAGAAATCCTCGTGGACGCCCTCCTGAGCGTGCGGCTCGAGCTCCCGGGCGGTCGCACCCTCATGGGCGACTTCCGCTCCGAAGTCCCGCTTTCGCTCAAGCGCAACGCCTATAAGGACGAGCTCAAGGGCCGCGTCGTGAGCGTGGACGAAGGGGGCGAGATCCTCGAGATCCGCTTCGCCCGCGAAGCCTCGAACAGCGTCCAGGAAGCCGCCGTAAACCCCTTCAACGCGGGCGCCCTCTATCTCGTCGAGGGCACGGAGACCGTGGAGCTGGGCCGCTTTAACGGCTTCGCCGAGTGGCTTCCCTAAGCCCCCGCTTTCACGCGACTTAGCCTTCCGGCCCTGCCCAAACTTTGGGCAGCTGGCTGAAAAATACGGCCTTTCGGGGGCTTCACGCCTTCTTCATAATGCCAACATTTGCCTTGAAAACCGAAGACTTAAGTTGGTTTTGAAATCCTTGGCACGGCCCCTGCTACATCGATGGTAGGGGAGAACTTTATGAGAACGAACTCGATCACTTTCCGGCTGATGATCCTGGGACTTTCGGTCCTGGGCGCTTGCGCCGACAAGGTTGATAGCACGCCGACGCCGGATCCGACGGTCACCCCGTCCGACCGCGGCAACGACGACACCCCGAGCACGACGAACAACCGTCTCTGCCTGGGTACCGAGTCGAAGGTCACCCTGAACGGCTCGAGCGCGAGCGCGATGAAGTCGGCCCTCAGCGGCTACTTCGCCGGCCGAGTCGTGAGCAACGTCGAAGGCGACGTGACCTACTGCCTCGACGTCTACGGCACGGGCGAGAACGTCACCGCCGACCTTCGCGTCGAGTACGAAGACGACTACGGCATCACGAGCTTCGACGCGAAAGAATCCATGAACCAATACGGCTGGAGCTCTCTCAAGCTGGACGACGACACGGGCAAGTGGGACCTGAACGTGGTCTGGATGGACGGTTACGGGCTCGTGCAACTCAAAGCGAGCTCGATCTCGTCGGCCGACGAACAGCAGATGTCCGGCACGATCCGCTACTACACCTTCCCGAGCTTCCAAACGCAGCTCAACAACGCGGTCGCCGATCTCAAGGCGAAGTGCAAGTCCGGCGAGTACACGGTGGCCCGCTGCTTGGGCTACGCGTCGCCTTACCCCTCTATCAAGTGGTGGGAACAGCCCGACGCTTCGACGCCCAAGACCGAAGCCCTGAACCTGCTCTCGAACTCGGGCCGCAATCTCGGCACGATCCGCTTCACGCTCGGCAACGTGGTGAGCCAGTAAGGCTCGCCAAAGTCCGGTCCGCTCAAATCGGTTCGAATGCGGCTACCCGGGGGGGAAGCCGCTTAAACAAAGGGGAGTCCATATGAACACGAACAAGATCAAGAACAGCGTCCTCGGAGCCTTCGTCTTGGCCGCTCTCTCGGCTTGCGGGAATGATCCCGTCATCCAGCCGCTGCCTTACGATCCGCTCAATCCTTACGCCTACGGCGGCATGGGCAACTGCGCCGCTCCGCAAGGCGTGAAGGACCGCACCGTCTACGCCAACTTCGGCAACGGCGCGAGCCTCATCGTCGACATCTACCGCCGCGGCACTCAGATCGAGGCCATCGGCGAGCTCAACATCCCGTCCATCGCGAGCCTCTACGGCAGCATCTACTCCGGCACGCAAGCCGTGGGTCTGCCGCAGCAGCAAGTCCGCACCGCGGTCTGCACGAACGGCGCGCTCGGCACGCTCGAAGCCGTGTCGCCCTACGAAGAGATCGAGATCGCCCTGCGCGGCAACGGCGTCTACATCGAGATGGGCTCGCGCATCGGCCCCGTCCCGGCCTACGTCGTGGGCAGCGTCATCGAAGGGAACGTCTACATGGAGTTCAGCGGCGGTAACGCCGGCATGATCTCGGCGCCCGGCCAGACCTTCCTCTCCGTCCGCCCGTAACTCGGTCCTGCACCTTCGATCACGGGGTCCGTCCCTTCATAAAGGACTCCCCGTCTGAATAGTAAGGTCAGGCCTCGTGACCGGAGGTTTTTTCAAGCCCCCGTGCTCCGCCCTACCCAGGCGGCGCACGGGGGCATTTTCGTTTCCGCGGGAGGACTGCTAGAACGCGGAGCATGCGTTTGGCCCTCAGCCTCGTTTCGCCGCAAGGACTTTGGATCCTCACGGATTCCGCCGCCGAGCGCACCGTCGCGCACCGGGCCTGGACGGGCGACGAATCGTCCGGACTTCAGTCCGAGCTGTCCGGCGAACTCGATACCTTGTTGCGCGAAGCCGGCGTCTCCCTCGAGACGCTCGAATCCCTTCACGTCGTGACGGGCCCCGGGGCCTTCACGGGACTGCGCATCGCCGCGGCCTTCGCGCAGGGCCTGGCCCGCGCGCTCGGTAAGCCCCTGGGCGGGATCCCGACCTTCGACCTTTTCGGGCAACGGATTTTTCTTCCGCTGCAGCACCAAAAAGTCCGCCGCATGAGCGTGGCCGAGACGCTCGAAGCCAAGCTCGAGTGGCTCGAGCTGCGAAACGAGCGGGACTTTGTCGTGCGCGACGCGGACGGGATCATGGCGAGCGAAGCGGCTCCCTACGCCGACTTCGTGGGTCACCGGGAACGACCCTTCTGGCCCGCGCCCGAGGAATTGCGGCGCGGCGTACGGGCCTCGATCGCGAAGGGACCGCGACCGATCGAGATTCTCTACGGGCTCGAACCGAAGATTTCGGGCCAGCGCACGCCGTTCTGAGCCACGAACCTCAAAACATGAGGGCGAAGATCGCCACGCCCATGGCGACGAAGAGCATCGCCATCAGGAAGAATGCCAGCTCGATAAAGCGGATCGCCAGGACGGCGCGCGAGAACGTCGTGTCGTACATCCAGACGAGCGAGAAGATGGAATAAAGGAAGACGACCAACGCGCCCACGAAACCGCCGAAGAAGGGAAGAATTCCCAACAGGACGAACCAGTTCGCGTAGACCTGCGAGAGGAAAACCGACCCCATATCGACGCGCACGCCGTCCGGGACGAGACGCTTCAGCCACCACGTTCCCACGAGGGAATTCAGGAGAATCCAGAAGAGCGCGATAAAGGGCGACGCCAAGGTCGCCATGGCCGACAGCATCGCGCCGAAGCCGCTCACCGCGTGCTTCAGCTCGCCGAAGGGCAGGCGTTGCAGGTAAATCGAATACTGTCCGGGGAGGCCGCTCTCTCCCAGCTGGATCGAGAGGTCCTCGAGCGAGGAGATCCAGTCGCCCGGATTGAAGAACGCGGACTGGACGCCGCCCGCGATCCACGAGAAGAGCACGAAAACGAGGAGCGCCTTCAGGAAAAGCTTGGGCTCCTTCGCGACGCCCGGGATCGAGCGAAAGAAAGTCTGCGGTCGGGCCAAGAGCTCCAGAGCGTCGAGCCACGGAGCGCGATCCGCCCAATTCCCGCTCGGCGGCGGGAGGGGCGGCGGCGTCGGCTTCGGGCCCGAGGATCCCGGAGCCGACGGTCCGTAGAGGAGCGGATCGCGTTCGTCCGACATCAAGCCGCCGCGCTACGGCGGCGCGAAACCGCGACGCCGAATACGAGGAAGAGCCCCGAGATCAAGAGCACCGAAGCGACGACGCTGCGGAGCTTGGCCGGCGAGAGCTCCAGCTGGGCTTGGCTCACTTCGCGCGGACGGATCCCGATGAGGTCCTGGTCCTTGAGCAGGAAGTTCACCGAGTTCAGGAAGAGATCCTGGTTGCCCATCTGGCTCACGAAGGAGTTCTGCACGAAGGCGCTGCTGCCGTAGACGATCACGCTCGTCTCGAGCGTTTCGGCCTTGGGTCCGTCCTTGGCTTCTTCGCCCGGCGGGAAGCCCGGGATCCCGCCGCCGTGGCCGTGATCATGGCCATCGTCGTCGGAATGCGGAGCGCCCTGGGCGTGCGCCGTCGCGATGAGGCTAGGCCAACGGATCCAAGCGCCGCTCTTGCCCGAGGGTTTTTCCGCCTTCGGCTTCTCTTCCTTGGCCGCTCCGGGCGCCTTGACGGGCTTCGTCACGAGCACCCCGAGCGCGAGGGGACCGCGCAAATCGCTCCCCGTCCGATCGATCGTCTTGAGCGTGCGCAAGTTGCCGCCCTTCGCGTAGGCCACCGACTCCGACGAGATAAAGGTCTTCACCATGATCTCGGGGTCGTTCGGCTGCGAGGCGACGTCGAGCGAGCTCGACTCGGGGAACACGACGAGGCCGCGGAACCCCCGGACGATCTCGACGTCCTGCGAGAAGTTCTGCGTGGCGATCGCGAAGGGCGGCCGTACGCGCGGATCGATCATGAGATCCGCGCGGACTTTCACGCCGTAGTCCTTCAGGAAATCCTTCCATTTTTCGGGCACGCCCGCGCCGAGGAGCGCGATGAGCTTGCCGCCGCCGCTAAGGTACGCCTTGATGACTTCGATCTCGCGTTCCTGCGGATCGCCCTTGGGTCCGGCGAGCACGAGGAGCGCGCACTTCTCGGGGATCTTTTCGGCCGTGGCCGTGACGACCTTCTCGGTGTCGTAGACCCCGGATTTGAGCGCGTCGCGGACTTGGCTCATGCCCGTGGCGCCCGCCTCGTCGAGATCGGCCTCGCCGTGTCCCTCGACGAAGCACACCGTTTTCTTGGTCCCGCCGCCGCGGGTGGCTTGGACGATCGCGTTCGTGATGAGCTCCTCGCCCTTCGTATCGGCGAAGCTGTCGACGCGGGCCTCGCGCCCCGACGCGGTCCTCACGATGAGGATGTTGTCGCGCTTGACCTGGTCTTGCTCCGACCCGAGCCGGTCTTCGTTCGGGTTCTTGATCTCGATCGTGACCTTACCCTTACCCGCGAGGCGGTAGTTCTCGAGGAAACGCTTCATGTCCAAGTTCGTGCCCATGCGCTCGATCGAGGTCGACCAGACGCGGATCGTGATGGGCTCCTTGAGCGCCGAGAGCACGTTCGTCGTCTGGTCGCTCAACGAGTGGAACTTGTTCTTGGTGAGGTCCCACTTGTGGTTGTAGGCCGTGCCCGCCCAGTTCGCGACCACGAGGATCGCGATCGTCGCGACGACCGAAACGAAAGTGCTGACGGCCCACACGGTGCCGCGCTTGCGAACCCACACGGCGAGCTCGGCGAGGGAGAGCGCGGCCCAGACCACGGCGGCGACCGCGGCGACACCGAGCGCCGTCCAAACGGGCCACTGCATCGTCCAGAGTTTTTCGAAGTAGCCCCAGAGCGCCACGACGACGCCCAGGCCCGCGAAGAAGACGGTAGCGGCGATATTGCGGATCTTCATATCACGACCTCCAAGCGCGGCTTTCGAGCGACCGATGCGTCAGGAAAAGCGCGAAGAAAATGATGCTGACGAAGTACACGACCGAGCTGAGCTCGATCGTTCCCTTGGCGAAGCTCTGGAACTGATCGTTGATGGCGAGCTGCTTGAGGACGGCCTGCAACCAACCCGAAGCGCCCTGCGACCACATGCCCAGCAGCCAGAACGAGAAGTTCGTGGCGAAGCTCAGCACGACCGCGACGAGCTGGCTCTCGGTGATGCTCGACCAGAACATGCCGAAGGCGATGTAAGTCAAGCCCGCGAAGAGCAGGCCCAGGTAGGTCGACCCCACGATGCCCATGTCCGGCCCGCCCGCCCCCGCGCCCTTCGCGCTGTAGAGGATGAGGAAGATCGGGAAGATGAGGCTCACGAGGAGCTTGAGCACGAGGATCGAGGCCGCGGCCTTGAATTTCGCGATCGTGAGTTCCCACATGCGGACCGGCGAGGTCATGAGCAGCGCCATCGTGTTCTGGCGCGACTCCTCGGTGAAGAGGCGCATCGTAAAGAAGGGCAGGATGAACATGAAGATGACGTGCATGTTCGCGTAGAAGGCCTCGGCCAGGCGATCGATCGTGACCGAAGGCGCCATGCCGAACTGCGAACGCATCGTGTACTCCATGTAAGTGGAGAGGAAGCTCCAGAACATGAGGCCCATGAGCAGGGTGAAAATCCCGATGAAGACCCAGGCGAGCGGCGTGTAGAAGTACGCCTTGAACTCGCGTTTCCAGATCGTGAGGATATTGCGCATATTCATCTCGATGTCTCCTCTTCTTCGTTACGCGGGGGCGACGGCTTCCGACGTCACGATGCGGACGTAAGCCTGTTCCAAGGTTTCGCTGCGTCCGCCGGCGATGTTCGAGATCGTGTCGTCGACCTTCACGCGGCCCTTGTCGATGAGCACGACGCGCTCGCAGGTCATGACGACCTCGGGAAGAATGTGCGTCGAGAGGATGACGGTGTGGTTGCCGGCGAGACCCTTGATGAGGTTACGGATCTCGATGATCTGTACGGGGTCCAGGCCGACGGTCGGTTCGTCGAGGATGACGACCTCGGGATCGTGCACGAGCGCCTGCGCGATGCCGACGCGTTGTTTGTAACCCTTGGAGAGCGTGCCGATGACGCGCTTGAAGTTGTGCTTGAGGCCGCAGTGCTCGGCCACGTAGTCGACGCGGTCGCGGATCTTGCCGGGTTCGACCTGCTTGAGCTGCGCGACGTACTCGAGATACTCACCGACGCGCATCTCGAGGTAGAGCGGCGGCGTCTCGGGCAGGTAGCCGACGCGCTTCTTGATCTCCATCGGATCGTCGTAGACGTCGTAGCCCGCGACCTTGATCACGCCCGACGTCGCGGGCATGAAGCAGCTCAGGATTTTCATGGTCGTCGACTTGCCCGCGCCGTTCGGCCCGAGCAAACCGATGATCTGGCCCTTGGGCACCGAAAAGCTGATGCCGTGGACGGCCGTGAATTCGCCGTATTTTTTTACGAGATCTTGGACTTCAATCATGCTTCCCTCCGAGAAATCCGCCGATAAGGGGCTGAAATCGTTGAACAGTCTCGGAGCCACCCTTGGGAAAGTCAAGGCCTCGGGTACAATGAAGGGGTGGCCCTAGATCTCGTTTCGTTTTACGAGCGCTGCCTCTTGCCGATGACGCCGCACGCGGCCGTCACGCGCATTCTCCAAGTCGTCATGGCCGGCGGCGAAACGAATGACGATTTTTCGCAGATCCTCGCGCACGACGCCGAACTCCAGCACTGGGTTCGGCTCACCGTGCACCGCCTCGGCTTCGGGCGGCGCATCGATAAGATCAACGAGATGGTCACCCTGCTCGGCCAAAACCGGGTCCGCGATCTCATCATCGGCCGCCATATCGAGCGGACCTTCGTTCCCGAGCCCGAAAGCGTCCTGGCCCAACTCAAGGCCCGTATGGAGAAAGAACAGCGGGACCGCGCGAACAAAAAACCCCCTGCGAACTCCGAGGGCGCGACCCCGCTCAGCGCGGAAGAACGGGAAGCCCTCGAAGTCATTCCGACGATGGTCGACTTCGAGCGCTATCTCGTACACGCCAAGAAAGCCGAACAAGTCGCCATCGCGATCCGGAACTCCTACCCCGGGCAAGCCTTCGCGGCGGGCGTCCTCTTCGACCACGCGCGCTTCCTCCTGAAAACCCTCGACACGAAAGAGATCGCCTCGAAGGCGATCCAGAAGACGGACGCCTACATCGAGAAGATCTTCGAGTCCGGGCTCCGATCGGGCATCGCCGGCAACGAGATCATCCAGAAGATCTCGATCCCGCGACAGAAGACCGTCTACGCGACGGCGCTCCTGCGCAACATCGGCAAGTGCCTGCTCTTCGCCTACGACCCGCTCGCCTTCGAGAAAAGCTTCCTGGCTTCGACCGGCGAAGAGAACCCCAAGAAGAAGAAAGATTCCTCGGAAGCCGAGCAGATCTCCTTCGAGCTCGACCACGCGCAGGCGGGCGCCTTGCTCATGGGACGCCTGCCCTTTCTCTCGGAGATCGAGCGTTCGGTGGACTTCCACCACAATCCCAAGCTCCTGCGCTACAGCAACCCGGGACTCTACGCGATGGCCTGCGTGCTACGCGTGAGCGGCGCGCTCGAACGCACCTACCAGGCTTACCGTTCGCAGGACGTCGACATCGATCGCATTCCCGACGGTCGCATCACGGGTTCCGAGGAGTTCGCGTTTCTCAAACTCAACGCGGCCGACTGGTCCGAGATCAAAGGGAACTACGCGCTGAACCTCATGAAGACCGGACTTTAGCGAGCCTTGCCCGTCTCGACGAGATCGTAATCCTTCAGCTCCATCCGGCAGACGAGTCCGCGGCCCATCTCGAGCTCGTCGGCCCGCAGCAGCCCGAAGAAGTTCTCGTCGAAGCGGCCTTCCGGCTCCCGCTGGAAGGGCGTCGAGCCGTACCAGGCGTTCCAACGTTCAAAGTAACAGGCTTCCCGGTTTTCGCCGGCCACGAAAAGCGATCGCATCTCTCCGCCGTCTTTCTCGCAATGGAGGGCGAGCTCCCCGCTCGTGAACGGACGCATGCGAAAGGAATCCTCCAACGGCTCTTCTTCTTCGAGCCGGAGAGGATGCGTCGGCTCAAGGCTCGAGTAGAGCTCGGCCTTCAACTGCACGATCGGACCCGATTCGCCCTCGACGACCTCGTACTTCCACTCGCCCCAATGCGGCGTGATCCCGCCGACGTCATGACAATCGAGCGAGTAGCGAAGCCAGGAACCGACGAAACTCGCTCCTCGAGAAGTCGAAGTTGCGAGCGCGGATCCCACGAACAAAGACCAAAGTCCCACCCTAAGAAACGTCATCGTGCACCTCCCGGGCGGAGTCTAATCGAGGTATCTCGTTTTTGGTAACGCGGAAAGCGGACCCGAGATCGGGATGCTAAGCCGCGGTCTTACGGAGCGCTTCGAGCTGCGCCTTGAGCAGTTCGACCTGCTTCTCGCGCTCTTCCAAACGCTCTTGGAGCGTCGTGCGTTCCTGGTTCAGGCGACGGCACTTCTCGTCCAGGTCGCGGTAGGACTCGCGGAGCTCCTTGTCCGTCGTCGGCTCGCGCCGCTCGCGGAGCAAGCGTTTTAGGTCGAAGTTCATGGCGGCGCAGACCGCCTTGAGTCGCTCGACCTCGCGGGCGAGCTCGGAGTCGGAACGCCGATCGGCCGGGCCTCCCACGTACGCTTCGCCTTCGACAGGGTCTCCTTCCGGAGCACGGATCGTCGAGCGGGCAACGACGGCGTCCGAGTCGACCGGAGCGTCGCCAACGACACGGGGCTCGGCGAGGATCTTCTCGAGGTCAAAGCGATCGAGCGACTGGTCCTGATGAGGCGCGGAATGCGACGGGGCCGTCTCGGACTCATCCGGCTCGATCACCGCGGCTTGCGGAGAGGCCGTCACGCCGACTTCGGCAAAAGCCTCGAGTTCGGTCATCTCGGGGGTGGGCCCAACAAAGCCCAGGGTCGCATGGTAGTGGTGCGATTCGGACTTGGCCGCGCCCGCGCCCGAACGGAAGAGCAGCGTCGTCAGGACGAAGAGCGGATCCGTCGACTCGGCTTCGACTTTGGCGTGACCCGAGAAGACGACGACGTTGCGGGTCGCGCGAACGACGTGATGCACTTCGGGCAAAATGGACGACACGGGGTTGCGCGATTCCTGCAGATCGTGGAGCGCCGTGACCATCTCGTGGCGCAGCACCGCGCGGCTCGCCCCGCGCGAATAGGATCCCACGCCCAGCACGAGCTTCGTCGGATCGAGGCCGTAGACGATCGTGAAGGCCGGGTCGACCGACGGCCCCTTCGAGGTGACCTTGATGTGCGGGAGGGTCAATCCCATGATGACCTTCTTGAGCTGCTGAAGGTCCACGCCGAAGCGTCCCACGAAAGAAGCGAGTTTCGTCGCGAAGGCGTTCAGCTCCGCGACGCTATGGAGAACTTCGCTCGAGGCGCGCCCCGACACCGCGAGAAACTTGGCGGCGTTGACCGAGCCTTCGAAAGACAGCCGGTAGTAAATGAGACCGGCCGCGAACGGCACGTCGAGCCGCTCGAAGGGCGGCAGGAAGCCCGCGATGTTGAGCTCTTCCCACAGGGTCGAGGCCGACTCCGGGGCGGGCTCGCCGAAGAGAAAAATGGCGCCCGAAAAGCCGAGGCCACGAAGCTTACGGATACCCTCGAAGCCGCCGAGCTCCGAATGAAAAGCGTCGACGCACATCACGACACCCGGGTTCGCCAGGTGCTCGGCCGGGATCTGGCCGAGGTCCTCGGTCTGCCGCACGACGAAGAGCCCGTCGTAAAGCTCCGAGGCCAACTGCTTCTCGAACTGCAGACGCACGTCTTCGTGCCCGCCCACAATCCAAACGACTCTCATGAGCGACTTATCGACATTTCGGGCGAACAATCTTAAGAATGGGGCATGAAATTCTTCCTCGACACCGCCGACGTTCAAGAGCTCCGACTCGGAGCAGCATCCGGTCTTATCGACGGCGTCACGACGAACCCCTCGATCATGGCCAAGACGGGACGCCCCCTCAAAGAAGTCGTCCAGGACATCGTTAAAATCGTGAACGGCCCGATCAGCGTCGAAACTTTGAGCGAAGACGCCGAAGGCATGGTGCGTGAAGGCAAAGAATACGCCGCCATGCATCCCAATATCGTCGTCAAAGCTCCGCTGACCCCGGAAGGCCTCAAGGCCACGAAGGCGCTCAGCGGCGAAGGCATCAAGGTCAACGTCACGCTCTGCTTCTCGGCCGTTCAGGCTCTCCTGGCCGCGAAAGCCGGCGCGACCTACATCTCGCCCTTCATCGGCCGCGTCGACGACGTCGGCCTCGACGGCATGCAGCTCATCCGCGACATCGCGCAGATCTACAAGCAGTACGACTTCAAGACGCAAATCCTCGCGGCCTCGATCCGCCATCCCGTCCACGTCCTGCAGAGCGCCCTCGCCGGCGCGCACGTCGGCACGCTGCCCTTCAAGGTTTTCCAACAGCTCTATAGCCACCCGCTCACGACGATCGGCCTCGAGAAGTTCATGGCCGACTGGAAGGCCGCGAAGAAGTGAGCGAGGAGCTCCCGTCCGGCGACGTCCGCATCGGATCCGACGAGCTCCTCCCGGAGCTCAACTGCTTTTTCATCAACGGCGAGCGGCACGATCGCGATCGCATCGAATTGCAGTTCGGCTTCGACGGACTCGTGCAGTCCTCGGCCAAGGACTTCCGCTACGACGTCGACGTGCTTTTTTTCCTCGCGAAGACCTTTGGAGTCCGCGAGCTGGGCGAAGGCCCCGAGCTTCGGCAGGAGTTCCAGAGCTACGTCCGCTTGCACACGCACTCGAGCAACCCCGACAGCTCCACGAGCCTCGCGCGCGTGCGCGAGCGCCTGAACAAGCTGACGACAGAACGTACGACCGAAGGCCTGCGCTTTTTCGCGATCGAGTTCGACAGCTACATCCGCGCCAAGATGAAGCGCATCCGCAAGGCGCTGCCGACGGCCACGACCGACGAACAGCGTCTCGGCGAGGTCATGGCGGATATCGAGCGCCTGCGCGACATGATGGCCGAGTTCCGCAAGCTCTTGGCCGACAAGGAGCTCATGGGCAAGCGCGCCGAGGAGCTCCCCGAGGAATCCTTCGAGCGCAACCTGCTCTTCATGAACGAGTACCTCTCGCAGGACTACGTTCAGTTCATCACGCAGATCCATGCCGGCGCCAACGGGCTCGAAGGCGCCGAGAACATCTTCCGTCTCATGGAGTCGCTCGCGCGCGAAGAAGCCTTGTTGCGCGCGGACTTCCATCTGCCGCTCGAGGAGCGACGCGGACCGGACTCCAGCGCGGACTTCGACCGCTACCCGCGCCGGATCAGCATCCTCAAGAAGTACTTCCAGAAGACGCTCTTCGTGGACGTCTCGGGAACCACGCTGCAGAATCGCATGCTCATCCCGGTCTACGCGATCTCGGCCGGCTTCGCGGCCCTCTGGGTCATCCTGCTGCAAATCTACCAGACCCAGGGCGCGCTCGAGCGCCTTGGGATCAACTCGATGGCCTTCATCAGCCTCATCATCCTGGCCTACGCCGCCCGGGACGTTTCGAAGGAATGGGCTCGCCGCTTCTTCTTCAAGACCTCGTCGCGCTGGTTCCCGGATTACGAAAAAACTCTTTTCGTTAAACGCGGCACCAAGAAAAAAGAACTCGGCGAGATCGGCGAATCGCTGCGCATTCGCGACTCCGAGGAGCTGCCGGAAGACTTGCTGCGCGTGCGCTACTCCGTTCCGGGCGGCGACATCGAACGCTACCTGCACGAAGACGTCCTGCATTACCGCAAACGGGTAGAACTCGATCTCTCCGTGCTCGACACGAAGGACGAGTTTCCGTGGGGCCTACGCGAAATCCTGCGTTTCCGCTTCGATCGGCTCACGCCGAACATGGAAGATCCCTTCAAGCCCCTCCACTTGCTTTCGGGCAACGGCCGGCCGGCCGTGCGTCAGGGGCACCGCGTGTACCACGTCTACGTGGCCGCTTGGGTGCATCGCCGGAACGGCGAAAAGGAAGCCGTCACGAAGCCGGCCTTCAAAGCGTTCCTCGTGACTTTGGATAAGTCGGGCGTCTTGGATTGTAAGTCGGTCAAGTGGAAGAAGCAGTTCGGACTCCCGCCCGTTCCACCCGCCTAGAGACCGCTAGGCTTATCGTTTGCAGGAGACCTGCATCGTCACGTTCGACTCAAGCGACGTCGTCAGCTCTTTGGAAGGACCGCTGACTTCGATCGTGAAAGAATTCAGAATCTGCTCGGACGAAAACCTCGTCTCCGCGATCATAAGGTTCACGCCCGCGGGATCGGGACTCTTCTTCCAGATGCCGAGGCTGACTTCGAACTTTTCTTTACCGCCGCCTTCGTCTTCGCTTTCGTTGATCGTAAGACCAAGATACTTGTCCTTCGAAAAATCCTTCAGGAGATCATGCTCGGCCAACTTCCCCTTGCCCGGATAGACGCGGTAGCTGACCTTTGGCGAATCACTGGATTTATTCTCTCGCAGCGTCGGGTTCTCCGAATCAATGCTGCCGACGGCTCGGAAATCACACGAGTACGCCTTGTTTTGAACGCCCTGACCGTTAGCCCGTGGGAAAATCAGGCCCACCACCAGCAACATGCCAAGCTTGGTCACAGAAATGCGAATGAGATTGAACTCTTTCATCGGCCCCCCAATTGAAAAATTTTCGACAAGCACAAGTTTACCGTAGGGCAGTTCCCCAAAAAGAAAATGTGACGACAACCGTTTGGCCCCCGCCGCGCTCGCTCTCTCGTATCGCTTTATCCAAAGTAAACGATCGCATTTATTGCCGTTTCGTGAGGTCAACCGATCCTTTAGTGTCGTTACATGCGAAAGAAACACCGGGCGCTCTTTGTTTTCGGGGCATACCTTATCGTGGCGGGCTTGGTCGGCTACCTCTCCAACCCCGAGAAAGCCGCGACGGCCCTCCTGTCGGGCGGAGCCTTCGGAGTTCTCAGTATGTTGTGCGGGCTTCTCCTAAAGAGGGGGCAGACGTGGGCGACCTGGATGGGCTTTGGCCTTTGTAGCTTTCTCGCCCTGGTTTTCACGTGGAGGGCCACGGTCGGGTGGATGGCGTACGCCGGTGGACAATCCGAGAAATTCTTTGCCGCCGCCCTTATATCGTCCATGCTCGTGGGGGCATTGCTCACCCTGAAAACTCTTTGGCCCGAACGCAGCTAGCCCAAAAAGCAAAAGAAGCGACGGCTACTTGGGCTTGGTGACCGGCGGTTTGCCGCCGCCCCGCATGTCGTGGTGGCCCGAGGGCTGCTGCTCGGCCGCGGAGACCGTCGCCATGAGCAAGCAGGTCATGAGGGCTCCCAGGAACAAACCGAGGCCTCGCTTGGAAAAGCTGAAGTTCTGCATAGGGCTGACTTTCGCGCGACTCCGGCGAAGGATCGAGAGTTTCGGCGTCAAGAAACCGGATCCGGGCGTCGCGATTCGGATCGCGCATGAGAGCGCCGCACGAAGCGCCCGGAAAGATGCTATTTCTTGGGCGCTTCGAAGCTCAGCTTGAGTTTGCGGCGCTCGTCGCCACGCTCGATCGCGAGCTCGATGAGACGCTCGAGAAGTTGCGCGTACGGGATGCCCGTCGCTCCCCAAAGCTTGGGATACATGCTGATCGGCGTGAAGCCCGGAATCGTGTTGAGCTCGTTCACGAAGAGCTCACCCGTCCGACGATCCAGGAACATGTCGACGCGCGCAAAACCCCAGCATTCCAGGACGCGAAAAGCCTTCACCGCCATCTCGCGAATCTGCTTTTGCATCTCATGCGACAAGTCTTCGGCCGGGATCTTGAGATCCGCGCCGTCGGGATCGAGGTACTTGGCTTCGTAGGTGTAGAATTCGTGGCGCGGAACGATCTCGCCCACGATGCTCGCCTCGGGACGATGGTTACCCAGCACGGAGACTTCCAGTTCACGCGCGTCGACGGCCTTCTCGACGATCACCTTCGTGTCGTACTGGAAAGCGTCCTCGAAGAGCGCGCGGGCTTGCGGCGCGCTCTTGACCTTATGAACGCCCACGGAAGAACCCGCGTTGGCCGGCTTCACGAAGTAGGGGTAGCCGAACTGGGCCGCGGCGGAATCCAGGATTTTCTTGGGCTCCTCCTCGAAATCCACGCGACGCACCGACTGAAAGGGCACAACGTCCAGACCGGCGTCGCGCAGCACACGCTTGGCCATTTCCTTATCCATGCAAACGGAAGAGCCCAAAACGCCGGCACCCACGTAGGGAACACCCGCGAGCTCGAGGAGCCCTTGCACGGTGCCGTCCTCGCCGTTCGTCCCGTGGAGAATGGGAAAGATGACATCTAGAGGGCCCACGCTTTCGCCGCGATTCGCGGCCTCGACGAGCGGGCTCTGAGCCTGGTCGGGCAAGAAGCTCAGCGTGCTGCCGAGGCTCTCGAGCTTCATTTCGCGAGGATTATCTTTGTGCTCGAGCAGCCACTCGAGACGGGGCCGCACCCAACGACCATTCCGGTCGATTCCGATCATGACGACGTCGAACTTGCTCTTATCTAAGGCCTCGAAAACACACATGGCCGAGCTCAAGCTCACCTCGTGCTCACCCGACTTGCCTCCGAACAAGATGCCGACCCGACGTTTCTTCATAGGTCTATTTTAGGCGGAGTCCCCCCGCTCTGCAGCCAATCTCGAGGAAAAGAGGATTGACGCAGTGGGGCGACCTCTTTAAGCCCTTCGGCATGATCCCGTCTGGCCAAAACCCCCTAACCGAAGAGGCCCGAATCAATCTCCAAACGGCCGTCTTGATCGCTTTGACGACGACCGTCTTGGGATTTCTTCAGCTTTTCTGATCTCAAAACGCGCGCTAAGTGCGCACACTCACGCCATCACGCGCTGAAGCGCGACGACCTTTCCGAGAACTTTCAATTTTTGGTCTCCCGGCACCTCGATCGGCTCAAGCTTGGAATTGTGCGGGAGCAAACGAACCAAGTCGCTCGATTTGCGCGGGAACTGGATCTCTTTCACCGTCGCTTCGTCACGATAGAGCGCGACCACGATGTCGCCGCTGCGCACGCGGGAGCTCCGATCCACCACGACCATATCTTTCGGCAGGATGCCGGCCTCGATCATACTTTCGCCTTTTACGCGCAAAGCGAAGAAGCGGTCACGGGGCCATTCGCCATCGTTCTTGAGCCCAAGCAACTCGGGAGTCAGCGACAAGGTTCCCAAAGAAACTTCAAACGCGTCCGTCAGCGAACCCGCGGCGACTTCGCCGACGATAGGGACGGAAAAGTTTTCCGCTTTCCGCTTGGAAGGAAGCGCCAAACGACGCCCCTCTTTTTCGAGGTAGCCGCGTTCGAGTAAGCCGCGGACAAGTCCTTGGATCGTTCCGACGGCGGAAACGTTCAAGGCCTTCGCCATTTCACGAAACGAGGGCATGCGCGCCTCGCGGTGAGCGGTGGACTCGATGAAATCAAGAAGCTCTCGCTGTCTCTCTGTGAGTGGGTTCGACAAATCCATGCCCCTTTCGAATTTCAAAACGACCCGGTGCGATCCACTCGAGTCGAACGTCAAAGCCAAGAAGAAATCCCATGACGGGTTTCTCGTGAAGCCAAATCAAATTCGTCCCGCCTTGGCGGGCCGACAACTGCCAGCGTCGTCCCCACACTCCGGCCGGGGACGAGCGCGAAAACTTTTCGAGGCCGTGGAGCAAAACCCCTTCGCAGAGCCCGCTCGAAAGAAGCATATTCACGAGTTCAGGGGCTTTCGCTTCGTTCGTACGCAGCCAAATGAGTCGTCCCTGCGAAGCGGCCAAACGAAGTTCCGGATCAAAGGCCGGAGGATAGAGAAAAGCTTCCTCGCGGACTTCCACGATGCAAACCGGGCGGCTCGAAGCCCCTTTCGCCATCTCGGCCGACGACTTTTGGAGCAGCCAACGATCCCGGACCTCGTCGAGGGCGTATCGAGTGCCGCCCCAAGCGGCTTGCGAAAGGATTTCCTGTACCATACTTCCGTATGGTATCGTGTCCGTAGAGCTTTCGCAAGGCAGAGATTTCCCCCCTCCGGTTTTTTGGCTCCAATACGCATACATTTGTATGGTATCCCTAAAATCATGTGGATGGTTTGCCTTGAACCCGACAATTCCAAAGCCTCTTACCTGCGCAGCGATCTCTTGGATCGTCTTCTGGAGTTTTCTCCCGACGTCTTCGAGGGACCGCAAGGAGAGATCCTCGTCGATCTCTCCAAGCAAACTCGCTATTGGCAGCTCCCCGAGCTCCTCGCTTCGGGTCCCCGGGCCGAACCGCTCGAGTTCGAAAAACTCGTGCTCGAGTTTCACCGTCGGGACGGACTTTCCTTCGTGCTAGGGCCGACGGCGGCGTGGGCCGTCTTCCTCTTGCGCCACGTACGTTCCGACGAAGCCCGCCCCCTCCACCTCTTTCGGGCGTCCGACGCCGAACGTGCCCTCGCGCACGCGCCGCTTTCGGCCGCGCTCGCCCTCATCCCGGATGCGCTGCTCAAAAGCGAAGACCGCGCGGCGGCTCACGACCTCTTGGCACGCCTCGACGAACTCGGTTTCGATAAGCTCGGGCAAATCCGCGAAGTCTGCCGCACCCCGATCGTGCAGGAAGAGTTCTTGGAACGCTTCGGCGGCGTCTTCGACAAACTGCTCAAGCGCATCGACGGCCGCGGCGATTGGGAACTCACACCCTACGTCCCTCCCGTCGAACTCGTTCATTCCCTCTTCGCGCACGCCGACGCGGATCCCATGGAACAGGTTCTCGAAACGCTCCAGGCGTGGGAACGACGGCTGGCCGCCCGACGCTCGCTCCTAAAGGGCTTCGAAATTTCTTTTCGCTCGGATCGGCGCCGCGATACCCGAAGTTTCCGCGTGGAATTGCCGCGAGCCTCGCGCGAGGCCGCGCGACTGCACAAGCTCGTGTTCGAACACTGGCTTCAACTCCAGGCCACGCCTTCGCTCGAGGGATTTTCGGACGAGCTCGATTCCATTCGCCTGCGCTCGCTCGGACTCGAAGACGCCTCCGATCGACAACTCAATCTCTTCGATCCGAAACGCGAAGAGACCGAGGAAGAATGGAATCTGCTCGTAGCGCGCCTGCTCTCGCGGGCCGAACGGGGGGCGCCCATCCAGATCGGGAGCTACCGACCGAACGAATCCTGGCTTCCCGAAGAGGCGGCCGCGTGGGTGGACTGGGGGCGCTACAGCGCCCTGCCGCCGCTCCAAGACCACCCCAAGCGACCCTTGTTGTTTTATTCCACGCCCAAGCCCCTGCGTGAGCCTCGACTCGGCAACGAAGAAGATTTCTGGCGCTGGCTCGAGTCTCGGCAAGCCTTAGCCTCGCTCGAAAAAATCCGCGACGAAGTCGAAGAACGATCTTACGCTCGCGTCGATTCGCGCTGGGTTTTTTGGGATCACGCACGCGGAGGGGCCTTCGTCCAAGGCATCTTTGAGTTCTCCCCGACGCAATAGAATCTGTCCCAAAATTGTTTACAATCTTTCGATGAGCCCTTTTTCGGAAGTTCCTGCCCCTCCGAAGCTCGCGACTCCTCTTGAGTCCCTTTCGGCCAAGCGACCTGCCCGACATTCTCGCCTACGCCGGAAACGAAGAAGTCGCTCGGACCGTTCTCTGGCCAGCGCATAAAACTCTTGAGGATTCCCAAGCCTATCTCGACTGGATCGAGCGCAACCTTTTCTTTGAACCCGGAAAACTCTTTTTCGTTTGGGCCCTTCGAAAGGTCGAAGATGGCAAAGCCATCGGCTCGATCGACTTCAAGCAACCCTATCCTCACGTCGGTCAAATTGACTACGCGATCGCACAATCCGAATGGCGCAAGGGCTACGTCACCGAAGCGGCGCTCACCGTAAAGAAGTGGGCCTTCGAGAACTTGCCGGAACTTCAACGCTTCCAGTCTTTTTGCATCGCGAGCAACATCGCTTCACGCCGTGTGATGGAAAAATGCGGCATGGAGTTCGAAGGCCTTCGTAAGAAAGCCATCGCGCTCAAAGGGATTCCCGTCGATCTCGCGTGCTACGCTCTCGTCAAATAGCCTCTTCAAGTTCGATAAAACCAAGCTGCTTTGGCACGGCTTTCGCTCCGGCGCTGACGCCTTGCCGGTGCGAGTTCTCACAAGGAGGATGAAACGCGACAGAAAGGAGAGGGAGCATGAGTTACCTCGAACTTCTGTGGCTTTTGGTAAGATTAGCCCAGATCGCTACAACGATCTGGGCCGAGTACCGAAAGAAACGACGACCTAAAAACCGTCGTTCTTTTCGTCTGAGCCGACCGAAAACTTGAGTCTCATGATCGAAGTTTGAATCACCCGTCGCGGTGAAACGGATTTCCGTGCCGGCAGGGTTTTGGCTTGGACAAAGGCATGCTCAGGGCCATACAATTGTATGCATGTTCTTTGAGTGGTTGGGAACTTCGTGTTTTTCGTTTCTCGAGGGCACGACCCAGCCGAACGAGCTCGTCGACGCCTGCGTCGATCGCGGTTACGCGGGCCTCGGGCTCGCCGACCGCATGGGACTCTACGGCCTCGCGCGGGGCTTTCACGCCGCGCGCGAGGCCCGCGAGCGGCGACCGGATTTTTCGTTCGCCGTCGGCATCCGCCTCCACTTTGACGTCGCGGATCCTCTCTTCGTCTATCCTTGTCATCGGCGCGCCTACTCCGATCTTTGCCGCTTCCTTTCGAGCTGGGCTCTCGAAGGCATGCCCTTGCGCGAGAAGGGGCTGACGCCGTTGCGGTGGCGCGACTTCCTGGGATTCTTGCGTCAGCGCACGGACTTGAGCCGGGACTTCGTTCTCATTTCCGTCGGCGGACGTTTTTTTCCGTGGATCTCGAACCCCGATCTCGAGGAGGAATCGCGCGTCCGCACGCAGGACGCCGTCGCTCCGACGCCCAGCTTCTCGACGCCCCCTAAGCAAGGCAATCAATGCCCCTTCTGGTTGCTCGAGCTCGCCGAGGTCTGCGGGCGCGGCGCTGAATCCGCGCTCTCGCTCGCGTTTCCGCTGACTTTCGCGCCCGGCGTGGCCGAACTCCAAGAATGGCTCGTGGAGCGGGCCCGCGATCTCCGGCTGCCGCTTCTCGCCACGACCCTTCCGCTCTTCGTCGATCGCGAGGACTTCGAGCTGAGCCAACTCATGGCCGCGATCCGACACGCAAAGCCCCTCGACGAGCTTGGGTACTTGTCGCAGGCCAATTCCGAACGACGGCTCCTGGGCCCCGATGATCTGCGGCGCCTCAAACTCGTCTTGGCCGCGCGGCTGCAGGCTTCGGGCGGTCCGCCCCTCGCCATCGACCCCTTCGAACGCGGGCTCCAACTCAAGGAGCGCCTTCATTTCTCGCTCGAGGAATTGCGTTACCGTTACCCCAAGGAATCCGTCCCCGCGGGCGAGACCGCTTCGAGCTGGCTCCGGAAGCTCGCCTACGAGAAGCTCTTGGAGTTCCCCCCCGAAAAGCAAGCCGCGCTCCGGAAACAGGTCGATCACGAGCTCGAGCTCATCGCCAAGCTCGGCTACGAAGACTACTTCCTCACCATCTGGGACGTCCTCAAGTACGCCCGCGATCAGAACATCCTTTTCCAAGGCCGCGGATCGGCGGCGAACTCCGCCGTCTGCTACGTGCTCGGCATCACGGCCATCGACCCCGTGCAGATGGACCTTCTCTTCGAACGCTTTCTTTCGATGGAGCGAGCCGAACCGCCCGACATCGACATCGACTTCGAGCACGAACGTCGCGAAGAAGTGCTCCAAGAAGTCTATCGCCGTTACGGCCGCCATCGCGCCGCCATGGTCAGCTCGGTCATTCGTTTCCGGGGGCGCATGGCGATTCGCGAGACGGCCAAGGCGCTTGGCTTTCCGAAGGAGGCCATCGACGCCGTCGTCAACTATATGGGACGCGAAGGTTTCGAACGCATCGCGGGCGCGGTGGATCCGCCCGAGGATCTGAAGACGCGCTTGCGCGCGCACAAGATCGGTCGCCAGCGCTGGGCACGTCTGCTCCGACTCGTGCCGCTCCTTCGGGGACTTCCTCGCCATATGGGCTTGCACACCGGGGGCTTCGTGCTCTCCGACGATCCGCTCGTGGATCTCTGCGTGCTCGAGCCCGCGCGCATGGAGAATCGTTCGATCGTCCCGTGGGACAAGGACGACATCGATGCGCT
>DDRA01000131.1:5262-5485 GCA_002343545.1 Bacteriovoracaceae bacterium UBA2428 | reverse complement strand
GGACAAGGACGACATCGATGCGCTCGGATGGATGAAAGTCGATTTTCTCTCGCTCGGCATGCTGAGCTGCCTACGAAAGTGCTTCGACTTCGTGGGCGACCGGAACTTCTCGGGCAAACGCCTGGGCCTGGCCGAAATTCCGCACGACGATCCCGCCGTCTACCGAAGTCTTCAGCGCGCCGATACGGTGGGAGTCTTTCAGATCGAGAGCCGGGCCCAGATG
>DDRA01000131.1:4820-5095 GCA_002343545.1 Bacteriovoracaceae bacterium UBA2428 | reverse complement strand
CAGATCGAGAGCCGGGCCCAGATGAACATGCTCCCGCGTTTGCGGCCGCGGAATTTCTACGACATCGTCATCGAGGTCGCGATCGTCCGACCCGGTCCTCTGCAAGGGGGAATGGTGCATCCCTACCTGCGCCGTCGCCAGGGGCTCGAAGCGCCGAGCTACGCGCACCCCAAGCTCGAGCCCATCCTCAAGAAAACCCTCGGCGTCGCGATTTTCCAGGAACAAGTCATGAAGATGGCCGTCGCCGTGGGCGGCTTCACGCCCGGCGAGGCCGA
>DDRA01000131.1:0-4716 GCA_002343545.1 Bacteriovoracaceae bacterium UBA2428 | reverse complement strand
GGCTTCACGCCCGGCGAGGCCGATCAACTGCGCAAAGTCATGTCGGGCGCGTGGCGATCGAGTTCCCGCATGTACAAACTCCGCGACAAGCTCATGCAAGGCATGCGCTCGAACGGGATCTCCGAAGACTATTGCGAGCGCATCTACCGACAAATCGAAGGCTTCGGCGAATACGGCTTCCCGGAATCCCATTCGGCCTCGTTCTCGCTTCTCACCTACGCCTCGGCCTGGATGAAAGAGCATTACCCGGCCGAGTTCCTTTGCGCGCTCCTGAATTCCCTTCCCATGGGGTTCTACGCGCCCCGCGCCCTCGTGGGGGACGCGGAACGCCACGGCGTCGTCGTTCGGCGGCCGCACGTCCTCTACTCCGGCTGGGACTCCACGCTCGAGCGCGACTGGAACGAGGCCAAGCCCGCCGTGCGGCTCGGTTTGCGACTTATCGAAGGGTTTCCCGAGCGCGAGGCGCGCTTGCTCGAGCGGCTCGCGCGCACGGGTTTCCTCGCGCGCGATCGACGACCTTCCTTCGAAGACCTCCGCCTCCAAGGCCTTTCCCAACGCGGTCTCGAAACGCTCATCCGCGCGGGAGCCCTCGCCCCGCCGGCCGAAGTCTCGGCTCCGAACGCGTTTCCTTCCGCACGACGTGAGCAAGTCTGGGAAGCTCTGCCCTTGCGAAAACTCGGACACGTCCGCGAGGGCGAGACGCAGGGCCAAGCGCGACTCGCCCTGCGCGGCGCGATCTCGACCCCGATCCCACGCGCGAGCGATTGGGAAAAGCTCCTGAACGACTACCGTGAACTTGGACTCAGCCCGGGCCGACACCCCATCCCCCTCTTGCGCGTCTCCTTCGGCGCGCCTCGTCCGCGCCCGGGGCTCGCGGCGCCGGAGAAGACCTGGACGACGGCCGAAGCGGTTTACCTCGCGCGCGACCGTTCCCGTCTGACGATCCTGGGCTTGCTCAGCGTCAAGCAGAAGCCACCGACGGCCGGCGGCATGTGTTTTCTCACGCTCGAGGACGAAACGGGTTTCTTCAATCTCGCGTTGCGACCGACCGAATACGAGCGGTTCCGGCTGCTCATCCAGGAAGGAAGCCTGCTCGCGTCGACGGTCCGGCTTCAGAAGTCCGCGCCGAGCGACCCCCAAGATCCACGCACGTCGGCGGCTAGCCTGCTCGTCGAGACCTTATGGAATCCGCTCGTCGGCGGCCAAGGACCGAGTACCCGCGCCGAAGACGAAAAGGCCTTCCAACGCGGGTCGCGGAATTTTTTCTGATCGTCAGCGGACGCGCGGCAAGCGGGGCGCCTTGCGCAACCAGCCGCGACGCCAGAACCAGATCAAGATCGTCGACGCCGTACCCGTCATGAGCAAGAGCACGAGCGGGTAACCCCACGGATGCCTCAGTTCGGGCATCAACGCGAAGTTCATCCCGTAGATCCCGGCGATCAAGTTGAGCGGCATGAAGCACACCGAGATGACCGTGAGCACGCGCATGACTTCGTTCGTGTTGTGGGAAGCCTGCGCCATGTTGTTCGAGAGGATGGTGAGGTGCAGGTTCAGCAGCCCGTTCGCGTGGTCCTCGAGTTCGTCGACGCTCGCGTAAATCCCTTCGGCAAGGGCACGGGCCGCCTGAACGGGGTCGCGGGCGGGCGCGGGAAGCTCGGGCACGAAGCGCCCGAGCAGCTCGAGCGAGAGCCTCATCGTGCGCCGGTAGACGTAGGCGCGGCGACGCAGCAGGTAGCCCTTCTTGAGGGTGAAGCGCTCGGCCCCGGGAGCATCGAAGACGCTCATCTCAAAACGATCCATCGATTCCACCGCGGCCGCGATCGGCTCCTGGAAACTGGAAAAAGCGCCGTCCAAGATCTCCCCGAGGATCTCCGAAGATATGTAAAGTTGCCCCGAGCCCCGCAAGCGGGAGGCCCAGTCCGCGCGAAGCTTCGCGAAGAAATCCTGGTCGCGGCGATGGACCGTGAGCAAAGCGCTTTCCGAATAAAATATGCAGATTTTACGGGTCAGCTCCTGGATCGTGTCGGCGTCTTTCGCGGCCTCGAAGTCGTGCATGCGCACGACGAGATACTGCCATTTTCCGAGACGTTCCCAGCGAGGCTGCAGGTCCGAAGCGAGACATCCCGCCACGACGTCTTCCGGGAGCCCATGGTGACGCGCGAGCGCCCGAAGATGTTCTTCCGTGGGCCCGACGACGTCGATCCACTCGAAGTTCTCCATGCTGTCCTGAATGCGAAAATCCGGCATGCGACTCATTCTAAACCCCTGGCCCCGTTTTAGCAGGTGGGAGCATCGACAGAGGTCGAGACTTCGCGCTAGGACCGAAGGCACAAAGCGCTTCGGTTGTTCAGACCGGACGCGACCAAGACGTTGCTACGTATCCATGGGAGGGATCGTGAACAAATTTCAAGTTGGTCTGCTGACCATTACCCTTGCCGCTTCGACGGCCCAAGCCGCCCCCGTTTTCCGCCGCCCGCCGACGGCCGCCGAACGCGCCGCCGAAAAGGCCGAACAGACCTTCTTGCCGCCCAACAACTTGCACCTCCGTGACCGCGTCGAAAACGTCGCGAACGTCAACGAAGAGCAGTTCCACAAGATCATCGACGACGTCATCACCTTCTTCACGCCCGTCGTCGAAGCCTACGGCGTCAAACTCGAAGTGAACAAGCTGTGGGACAACCCCACGGTGAACGCTTCGGCTTCGCAGGATGCCCTCAAAAAGATCTGGTACGTGAACATGTACGGCGGCCTCGCCCGTCGTCCCGAAGTCACCCCGGATGGCTTCGCCCTCGTCGTTTGCCATGAGCTCGGCCACCACCTCGGCGGCGTCGCCTTCAAAGGCGAGATGTGGGCTTCCTCCGAAGGCCAATCCGACTACTGGGCGACGCAAGTCTGCGCGCGCCGCCTTTGGGCCCGCGACAGCTTCCGCAACCGCCGCGCGCGCAACGAAGTCGACCAACCCGCCAAGGTCGCTTGCGACATGGCCTGGGGCACGGCGAACGAGCGCGAGCTTTGCTACCGCGTGACGGAAGGCGGCATGTCGCTCGCGCACCTTCTCGCGAGCCTCGGCGGCCAACCCAAGCCGAAGTTCGAAACGCCCGACCCGCGCGTCGTGACCGTCACCTCGACGGCGCATCCGCAAGCCCAATGCCGCCTCGACACCTACTTCGCGGGCGCGCTCTGCACGAAGGCTTTCGACCTCAACAAGATCCCGGGCCGCAAGCATCCCAAAGGCCAGCTGAGCGCCGAAGCGGAAGCCGAAACGGTCGCTTCGTCGTGCACGACCGCGGGCGGCGACAAAATCGGCCTCCGTCCGGCTTGCTGGTTCAAGTCGGTCCTCAACTGATCAAAGGAAAGGAACTTCGATGAACACGCTCTTGCGCTCTTCGATCCTCGCCCTCGGCTTCGCGTCTTTCGCGAGCCAAGCGGAATCGCCTGTCCTTCCGCGCGCGGTCACGGTTGACCTCCGCGGCGGCTTCACGGGCTTCGACGAAGTCACGTACAAGGCCTTCCGCGAGAAAGCCGGCGAGATGCTGGCGCAGGGACTCGTCGACCACTTCGTGACGAAGATCCGCGGCCTCGAAGGCGGCGGCGTCTATTGCCTCGAGTTGGCTCCGGCCTACGAAGACGTTTCTTTGCTGCTCGAGCCCCTTCGGGCCCTCGATCCGCAATCCGAAACGGTTTTCTACGACGTTCAACCGAGCGTCGGCTGCTTCGAGCCCTGATCTCAACGTGACGTCAAAGGCTTCCGAAGAACCTTGCGTTCTTCGGAAGCCTTCTGATTTCGGGGCCTAAGCGGCGCTGTTCCAGACGTTTCGCGCCCAATGGGTCTCGGTCTTTTCGATCCAGTCCTTCGACCAGACTTTGTCGCAGACGAACTTCTCGAGGGCTTCCGGACTGTCGCCCGATACCCAGAGGACAAGGTCCCACTCACCCATGGTCGTCCAAGCGGACTTCACTTCGGGCCACTCCTTCAACCAGTCCCACGACTTCTTCGCCGCCCATTCTTTCGGCCATTTCTTGTTCCACTTCACGTGCACTTGAGCTTGCCAGGTTTGCGACATTACGAGGGATCCTCCTAAGCCTTTCGGATCGGGTTTTGGGCCTCCCAACTTAAGCGCGGCCCGAAAGTTCACGCGTCTGCTATCGTAAACGGGTGACGGACAAACTCTCCGAGTATCGCCGCAAGCGTCTTTTCAAGAAGACGCCCGAACCCAAGGGGGCCAAGCCAAAGGCCGGCCAGGGGCCCTTGCGCTTCGTCGTGCAGATGCACGAGGCCTCTCGACTTCACTTCGACTTCCGGCTCGAGATCGGCGGCGTCTACCGCAGCTGGGCCGTTCCCAAAGGACCTTCACTTAACGTCATGGATCAACGCCTCGCGGTCCGCGTCGAGGACCACCCGCTCGAGTACGGGCTCTTCGAAGGCATCATCCCCAATGGCAACTACGGCGCCGGCACCGTCATGATCTGGGACGCCGGGACTTTCCTCGAACGGGGCTCCACGACGCGCGAGCAAAGCGAGCGGGCGCTCGCCAAGGGCCTCGAGGCCGGCCACATCACGCTCCTCCTGCACGGCCACAAACTCCGGGGCGAGTTCGCGCTCGTGCGGCTGAACAAAGGCAAGGGTCCCGACGAAAAAGCGTGGCTGCTGCTCAAAAAGCGCGACGCCTTCTCCAACTACACCGACGTCAAACTCCAGGACCGTTCGATCCTGAG
>DDRA01000069.1:43629-50415 GCA_002343545.1 Bacteriovoracaceae bacterium UBA2428 | reverse complement strand
CGCTGTTGACCCTGGGTTTTTACGCCGATCGCGCGACCTTGCGCTTCGGCCCTGACCGCAGCATGTCCTACGATTCTTCGCTGAACTCGGTTTGGATCGGCGGTTTCGCCGGTCGCCGGGTCTCGGAGCGCACGACGCTCGGGCTGACCCTCTTCTACGCCTCCGCGGAGCTCGCGGAGCGCTTTTACGAGGTGAGCGCCCAGCCCGACGCGACCGCCCGGATTTCGTTCAGCGAGAACACCTTCGAGTCGAACGGGGTGCTCTTCGTCCTCGGCGGGCACACGAAGCTGAGCGACGACTGGTCGATCGGCTACAGCTTCCGCACGCCGCCGCTGGTCGTGTCGGGTCGGGGAACCTTCGTTTCGGCCGTGAGCGGCGAAGATAGCGAAGTTCGGGAGGAGTTCTCGCAGAAGAAAATGGGCGTCCCTTGGCGTCTGAGCTCGGGTCTCGCCTACCAGGCGAGTCGCTCGGTGCTGCTTGCCCTGGATCTCCATCTCTACGGGCCCTATTCCTTCAATCCGAGCCCGTCGGGACAGGCCGGCGCCAACTTCGACGCCAAGACGATCCTCAACACCCAGCTCGGCGTGGACTACAAAGTCTGGGAGGACTTCGGCCTGCGCTGGGGCTTCTACACGAACCTCTCCGCCGCGGCCGAAAAGCCGCGCGCGCTCTCGACCCTGCGGGACAAGGTCCACATGTTCGGTTCGACGGCCGGTTGGTATTGGGAGAAACCCCAGGGCAGTGTCAGCCTGGGCGCTTGGGCGCAGGGTGGTCAGGGTTCGACGCCTTCGCTGGAGCGTCCGGGCGCGGATCCCGTCGCGCGGAGCAACTACATCTACGGCCTGACCATCGCGAGCAGCTACAAATTCTGAGCCCGGTGTCGCCCGCCCGTCGTTTCAAGAAGGCGGCCCCGGTAGTAGAGTGGCGGCCCTATGGCCGACACGGGTAAAAAATTCTTCCACGCCTTCGAATCGAAGTGGCAAAAGCATTGGGCCGAGCACGGATGCTTCCGGAGCGCGAACCCCGGCCAGCCGGGCTCCGAAAAGCCCAAGTATTACATCCTCGACATGTTCCCGTACCCTTCCGGCGACGGTCTTCACGTCGGTCACCCGCTCGGCTACATTTCGACGGACATCCTGGCCCGCTACAAGAAGATGAAGGGCTTCAACGTCCTCCACCCGATGGGTTGGGACGCTTTCGGGTTGCCCGCCGAGCAGTACGCGATCAAGACGGGGATCCACCCGTCGATCACGACGGCCAAGAACATCCAGACTTTCAAACGCCAGCTCACGATGCTGGGACTCGGCTACGACTGGGACCGCGAAATCAACACGAGCGATCCGGCCTATTACAAATGGACGCAGTGGATCTTCAAGCAGCTCTTGGAGCGCGGCCTCGCTTACGAAGCCGAGATCCTCGTGAACTGGTGCCCCGCCCTCGGCACGGTCCTCGCGAACGACGAGGTCATCGACGGCAAGTCCGAACGCGGAGGCCATCCCGTCGAACGTCGTCCGATGCGCCAGTGGATGCTCAAGATCACGGACTATGCCGAGCGCTTGCTCAAGGATCTCGATCTCCTCGACTGGCCCGAGTCCACCAAAGAGCACCAGCGCAACTGGATCGGTCGTTCCGAGGGCGCGCAGGTCCGCTTCGCCCTCGAAGACGGCGCCGGCGACTTCGAGATCTTCACGACGCGTCCGGACACCCTGTTCGGCGTGACCTTCATGGTTCTCGCGCCCGAGCACCCGCTCGTCGCGAAGATCACGACGCCCGCTCAAAAGGCGTCGGTCGACGCCTACGTCAAAGAGGCCTCGCGTAAAAACGACCTTCAACGCACGGACCTCGCCAAGTCCAAGAGCGGCGTTTTCACGGGGGCCTACGCGCTTCATCCCGTGAGCGGGGCGCGTATCCCCGTCTGGATCGCGGACTACGTTCTGATGAGCTACGGGAGCGGCGCCATCATGGCCGTGCCCGCGCACGACGAACGCGACGGTGAATTCGCGAAGACCTTCGATCTTCCCGTCAAGGTCGTCGTCGGCGAAGACGGCAATCTCGTGAATTCGGGCGAGTTCACGGGCCTGCCCTACGCCGAAGGCGGTCGCAAGATCACGGCCTGGCTCGCGGCCAAGGGCGTCGGCGAAAGCAAAGTCACCTACCGCTTGCGCGACTGGACCTTCTCGCGTCAACGCTACTGGGGCGAGCCTATTCCCGTCCTGCACGTGACCGAAGGGGCGGACCGCGGTCGGATGCGCGCCCTCGACGACAAAGACCTGCCCTTGACGTTGCCGACGGTCGAACGCTACGAGCCCTCGGGCACGGGCGAGTCGCCGCTCGTCACCGTGAAGGATTGGATCCAGACGAAGGATCCCGTCACGGGTGCGGCCGCCCTGCGCGAATCCAATACGATGCCCGGATCGGCGGGTTCTTCCTGGTACTTCCTGCGTTACATGGACCCGAAGAACGCCGACGCTCCCTTCTCGAAGGAAGCCCAGTCGTACTGGAAACAAGTCGACTTCTACCTGGGCGGGTCGGAGCACGCCGTGGGTCATCTGCTCTATTCGCGTTTTTGGCAGAAGGTTCTCTTTGATTTGGGCCTCGTGAGCGAGCCCGAGCCCTTCAAGCGTCTCGTGCACCAAGGCATGATCCTCGCCGAGGACGGCGAGAAGATGTCGAAGTCGCGCGGCAACGTCGTCAACCCCGACAAGGTCGTGGACGAGTACGGCGCCGATACCTTCCGTCTTTTCGAAATGTTCCTCGGTCCCCTCGAGAAGGCCAAGCCCTGGAACACCTCGAGCATCGAAGGGGTTTTCCGTTTCGTCTCGCGTCTGTGGCGCCTCGCGACCGAAGGGGAAGGAGATGCGGTCAAGCTCTCGTCCAAGGTCGTCGACCTGCCCGAGTCGGAATGGACGCCCGAGCTGCGGCGCTCCTACCACCGTACGGTCCGGCAAGTCGGCGAGGATATCGAAGGGCTGCGCTTCAACACGGCCGTATCGGCCCTCATGATCGGCTTGAACGACGCCTACGAATTCTTCAACGCGAAGGGAGCGATCCCCCGCGCTTGGCTCGACGGCTTCGTGCGCATCCTCGCGCCGCTCGCGCCGCACATCTCGGACGAGATCGCCTCGATGCTGGGTCATCCGAAGAGCCTCGTCGGCACGCCGTGGCCCTCGTTCGAAGCGGCCTGGACGGTTTCCGACGAGATCGAGCTCGGCGTCCAGATCAACGGAAAGCTCCGCGACACGGTGAAGGTCGCCAAGGATATCGACGAAGCGTCGCTTCGGACGCTCGTCTTGGGGCGCGAAGCCGTGACGCGCTGGTTGGAGGGCAAGCCCGTGAAGAAGTTCATCTACGTCAAAGGTAAGATCGTGAGCGTGGTCATATGAGCGGAACTCATTTCAATCCCCCATCTGCTTCGTTCTCAGTCGACTCATGTATGAGAATACATTTCGCTCCTTCGAGCCTTGCATCTGGAGCCTTGAAATGAGTTCCGGGACCATTTTCGGAAAGATCATTCGACGCGAGATCCCGGCGAAGATCGTCTACGAGGACGACATCTGCCTGGCCTTCCACGACGTGAAACCGCAGGCGCCGGTCCACATCCTCGTGATCCCCAAGAAAGAGATCCGTTCGCTGGCGGAAGTCGGCTCGGAGGACGCGCTCGCGGTCGGGCACATCCTGGCCAAGATCGCCGAGATCGCGAAAGCCCAGGGGCTCGAGCGGAGCGGCTACCGCGTCGTCACGAACATCGGCGACGACGGCGGCCAGACCGTTTTTCACCTTCACTTCCATTTGCTCGGGGGCCGCGCCCTTTCGTGGCCGCCCGGTTGAGCGAGAGCGAGGATAACGATGAACCAAGCAACTCCGGTCCGTAAATCGAGCGCGCTCAAGAAGACCCTCATCGGTGCCGGCGTCGTCGTGGCCCTGGGGACGGGTCTGCTCGCCGCGATTCCGTTTTTCTACGACATCGATCAGTTCCGGCCCCAGATCCAGGACGCCGTGAACCGCGAACTCCGCGGCAAGGTCGAGCTCGGCAAGCTTTCCTTCTCGTTGATCCCGAGCGTGCGCATCCGCGTCGACGGGATCAAGGCGACGGCGCCCGCGCCCTACGCGGACGCACCGCTCGCTCAGGTGGAAAGCGCGGGGCTCGACATGCCTCTCTGGTCTTTGATCGTGGGCCCGCGCGCGACCTTCCGGCTCGTCAAGGCCAAGGTCGTCGTTCGGCAGGACGAAGCCGGCGGGAACATCGCCGCCTTCCTGCCGGCCCCGAAGGCTCCCGTCGCTCCGACGGAAGCGGCCCCGCCTTCCACCGAAGGGGCTCCCGCGGCCGTCGTTGGCCAAACGCTTTCCGGCCTGCCGACCTGGCTTTCGTCGCGGATCCTCGCGGCCCGCTTCTTCGCCTCGGTCGAATCGGCCGACGTGAGCGTGAAGAAGGCCGGCGCGCCCGAAGGTGACCGCGTCGAGTTGCGCGAACTGAATCTTCGCCTCGAGGACATCGGCCTTCGCGCGCCCATCCGGATGAGTTTCGACGCTCGTCCGGACGTCGCGGCGGCCGGCGCCCTCGTCCAGGGTCTCGTGAAGGCGAGCGGATCCTTGCTCGTCGATCCGACCGACGCGGGAATGATGGCGCAGCTCGGGCTCGAACCCGATTTCTCGGGTCTCGATATCCGTTACGCGGGGCTTTTCCATAAGCCGGCGGGCGTCACGCTCGGGCTCAAGGTCAACGCGAAGATCGAACAGAAGGAGCGTCTCTCGGTGGACCTCGCGCCGCTCGAGTTCCGTTTCGCCGACCTCAGCTTCGCGACGAACGCGGCGCTGCGCGACGTGGGCACCGACGCGGCGACGGTCAAGGCCGAGCTCAATATGCCCGACGTCAAGTTGAACGGCTTTGGGGCCTTCGTGCCGATGGTGCGCTCTTACGGTCTCGACGGTAGCGTCGCCCTGAACGGCAATGTCGAGGGATCGCTGAAGGATCCGCGCCTCGATATCGTCCTGAAGGTCAAGGAAGCGGCCGGCGCGACGCCGGAGCTCAAGCAGCCCGTCTCGGACATGAACGGCACGATCCGGATCTTCGGAACGGCCAAGGATCCGCAGATCAAGATCGAACCGCTCTCCATGAAAATCGGCCGGTCGGACCTGTCGTTTCGTCTGGCGGCCCGCGGCCTTGAGCAACACCAGGTGGACTTCGGCATGGAGTCCACGCAACTCGATCTCGACGAGCTTCTCGGTTTGAAGCCCGTCATCGTGGGCGCCAAGGGAGAGGGCGCGGCCACGACGACGGGAACGAGCGGAGCTCCGGCGGCGGCCCCTTCGCCGAACACCGCGCCCCTCGACGAGTCGCTCGAGAAGCTCGCGCCGACGGTCGAGGCCGCGCTCCAGAACCCTCTCCTCGATAAGGTCACGGCCAAGATGAGCGTCAAGCTCGGCAAGGTTCGCGCGCTCGGCGCCGACTTCACCCAGGGAACTTTCCAGATGAGCCTCGCCAAGCGCAAGCTCATCGTCGACAAGACCGGCATCGGCGGCTACGGCGGCCGCCTCGCGATGTCGGCGCAGATGGACCTCGTGCCCGAAGCCCTGGGCGTGAATTTCAACTCGGATCTGAGCGGCGTGCGTATCGAAGAGATGACCCGCGTTCACGTTCCGGATTGGAGCAAGGAGCTCACGGGCGCCTTGACCGGTCAGATGGGGGTTTCGCTCAAAGGCCTGCGTCGTGCGCAGGTCGAGAAAGACCTGCGCGGTTCCTTGCGCGGGGACGTCGTGAACGGCCGTTTGAGCCTGCCCGTCATGAAGGTGCTGGGCATGGTCATGGACGCCGTTCCGGCGGTCGGCGGCAAGAAACTCGAAACGCCCAAGACGGACAAGGCCGTGCGCGGGGACTTCAAGACGGCCCGCATCGTGAGCCGCATCGAAGGTCGCCGGGTCCTACTCGAAGACCTGAACGTGACTTACGATACGCTCGACACGAAGGCGGGCGAAGTGAAGTTCGTCGCCAAGGGCACGGTCACCTTCGATCGTCAGCTCGAGATGCTCGGCGATGCCTTCTTGTCGCCCGAGCTTATCCGCGTTCCCGAGCTCAAGGGCCCGAGCGGGCAAATCGAGGTTCCGCTCAAAATGAGCGGCGATCTCGCGAACCCCAAGGCCGACATCGGCTACACGACCAAGCTGCTCGCCGAACGTCTCGCCCGCGGCCTGCTCAAGGGCCAAGAAGCCGCGCTCCGCGCCAAGCTCGAAGAAGAAAAGCGGAAGGCCGAGGCTTTGATCGAGGAAGAAAAGCGTAAGGCCCAGGCCCGCATCGAAGAAGAAAAACGGAAGGCCGAAGCCGCCGCCAAAGCCAAGATCGAGGAAGAAGCCAAGAAGGCGGCGAACAACCTCAAGAAGAAGTTCGGCTTCTAAGCTACTTCGATTTGAGCGGGTAGACCGACGAGAGCACCTCGAGGTCGAAGTTCGTGAAGGGCTCGAGCAACCGTTTCATCGAAACCGCGGGAGCCATGATCGAGTCGTGGTCGTGAACGTGGGCGCGGCCCAACGCGTGGCCGAACTCGTGGACCGCGATGAGGTAAAGCCAGCGATCCTGCGCGCTCATGTCCTCGAGCTTCGTTTCGCGGTGGGATTCCGGCAGTCGCGAAGCGCGGTTCTCGCTGGTCGTGGCCCAGATCTCGGCGCGCGAAGCGTAGCTGCGGGCGCGAAAGTAGACGTCGGCTTCGACGATCGAGCCTTGGTTAAAACGCACCACGGTCATCGCGTCGGAGTCGGGGTGGCTCTCGGCCCACGGCCAGGTTTCCTCGAGCC
>DDRA01000069.1:32021-43525 GCA_002343545.1 Bacteriovoracaceae bacterium UBA2428 | reverse complement strand
GGTTTCCTCGAGCCAATACACGCCGTTGACGCCGTCGCCCGCGACGCTCTGCGGGTCCATGTCGTCGGATCCGTCGACTTCGGA
This sequence comes from Bacteriovoracaceae bacterium UBA2428, assembly GCA_002343545.1. Classification (GTDB taxonomy): domain Bacteria; phylum Bdellovibrionota; class UBA2428; order UBA2428; family UBA2428; genus UBA2428. Next base: position 43,441 of record DDRA01000069.1, on the reverse strand, counting down.
GTCGGCGTTGATTTCGATCCGCACGGACTCGAGCAAGTCGTTGTACGTCGAGGCGCCCAACGCGACGGCGTGACGAAGGCGGTACGGGAAGTTCCGACCGAAGGAGGCTTGGATGCGCGAGTTTTGCGGCCACGACTGGACTTGGCCGGCCATCGTGTAGAAGCCGCTTTCGCCTTCCGAGGAAATGTCGGCGGCCGTCATGCCGCATCCGGCAAAAAGGCTCAGGACGGCCGCGGCGAACGCCGCGCGTGCGTTGTGAGTGAACCCCATTCGAAACTTCCCCCAAGGAGGGTCCTGCGAGCGGCAGACCGGGGGAATTTTGTTTTAAGTGGCTGAATTCATTTGAATTGTTAAGGGTCCGTGAATTCACGGGCCGCTTTGCGCTCCGGGGCCGTCAAATTTGTCGGCACTTCGCCACACGGTCTCCCCCTTAAAGGGCTAGCCCGGAGCGGCGACTGCTTCGATACTAAGGACGGATGTGCTTAGCCCGACTCGCCTTCGTGTGGACGCTCTTCGTGTTGGGGTGGAACGCCCCGGCGCACGCGCGTCTCTACGTTGAAGGCGGCGTCGGCCAACAGAACTACCGTCTCTCCAACGGCACGACGGATTTCGGTGCGCTCGATCTGGGCATGGTCTTCGGTTACGCCGTCGAAGTCGGCGTGAACGGAGGTCCTTGGCTCGTCGGCGTTCGTTACTGGTCGAATTCGAAGACCATCACGAAGTCCGACATGGCCAACACGTATTTCCAGGACGCGCTCTACCTGATGGGCGCGCTCGCCTTCGGCGGCGACGTCGCGGTGGAGCCCTTCGCGGGCGGTGGCTCCCTCGTGAGCAGCCGCATGACTCTATCGGGCACCACGGCCGACGGTACCTACTCGAATTCCGGCCTCACCGCGCTCGGCGGCCTGCGGCTTCGGGCCCGCTTCGCGAGCAAGTCCTTGCCGATCGACTTCGTCGTCGAGGGCGGGTACCGCTTCGTCTATCCGCTCTCGTTCTCTTCGGGTGCGTACCTACTCGGGGCCGAGACCTCGGGCTACTACTGGCGCACCGGCCTCCGTCTGAACCTCTAAAGGTAGCTTTTCGTTTCGAGATTGGGCGTCTTGGGGCGCAGCAGGAAGGCTCCGCCCAGCAGGATCATCCACGCGACTTGGGCCCAGAGGATGAGCAGCGGGATCGAGGCGAGCGCGCCGTAGAGTTTCTGCACCGCGAGCGCTTTGCGCGAGAAGTCCGTCATGATGCCCTTCGCGATCTCGAGCGCGGGGCCGGTCAAGAACGCGGCCCGCATGGCGACGTGCATGGGCACCGGCCGCGCCGGCATGAATTGGTAGAAGACGTACACGCCCACGATCGTCACGACCCAGGCCGCCGGCGTCGAAAGGAAAGTCGTCGAACCTTCGATCGCGAAGAGCTCGCGGAACCACGATTCCCGGTGCAACCAGATCGAGACGAAGAGCGAAAAGGAGAGGACGAGCGGGAGGAGCGTCATCACGAGCAGGCGTCGCGCGAAGAGGCCGAGGTAGCGCGGTCGAAAGCGCGGTTCTTCGACGCTCGAATCGATGACGAGGTCGAGACTGTCGCCGCTGCGGCGGACGAGGTTGAAGGTCGTGTAGAGGAGCAACAAAAACGGAAGCCAGCCCCACGTCTTCGCGCCCACCGAGTTCGTGAGGCGGCGGAAGGTGGCGACGAAGGCGTCGCTGTCGGCGATGTTGAGATGGGAGAGGATGAAGTTCTCGATGTGCCGCCGCCATTCGCGGGTCACTCCGAGCCGGTTTAGGTACCAGACCGCAAGCCCAAAGGTGGGGATGATCGAGAGGATCGAGTGGTAGGCGAGCGCGGCCGACCGCACCGGCAACTCGAGCCGGACGAAGCGGCCGGCATGGAAGCGGACGTTATCCCTTATCCTGGACATTCACGTAGTGCCGAAGGACTTTCTCGATGACCGAGCGTTGGGGAGCGTTCAGGTCGATGAATTCGAGGCCGAGCCCCTTGGGGTGGCTTCCGGAACCGTCGCAGGCCCAGGCGACTCGCGTTTTCACGTCAAAGTAGGAGTCCTTGTCCGACAGGATGACCCGGATATGGACCCGTTCGCCGATCTCGAGGTTCTGTTCGGTGCAAATAAAGAGGCCGCCTTCCGAGATGTTCGCGGTGCGTTCGGAGAGGAAATGCTCGAGACCCCTCGTAAAGACCAGGACTTGCACGTGGGCCGAGTAACGGGGTTTACGACGTTCCCAACGGGTCGTGGATTCTCTGTTGTCGTTCATGTCTCGTTCCATTGTCTGTCCTCCTTGGAACCGTGGGTAGGGGCCTATCCGCCAAGCCCTGCGACGGAAACTTGACGAGACGCCCCAAAATCGGTGAAGCTCCCCCGCCTATGCCGAAAAAAGCCGTTGCCCGTAACCGCAAGAAAACCGCTCGCCTCCGCGCCAAGCACAAAGCCAAGCAAGTCCGCCGCCGTCGCGCCGCTAGCGGCCAAAAGCGCCGTAAGTTCTCCTGATCAGACCGTTGAGCTGAGGTTTTTCGAACGCCGGCTGGCGTCCGCTTCGGCTTGCTTGAGGGCTTCCGCTTTGGCTTGGGCTTCGGAAGCCGTCGCGCGAAGGGGAACTTTGCCGATGAACATCTCGCCACCGATGTCGGCGAAGGCGTACCAGGTGTCGCCGAGACGTTGGTAAAGCACTTTGAGTTTGGGCTTCTTCGAAGTCATCTTAAGTCTCTCCTCCTTGAGATCTTGGACCGTGTATGTTCTTCTCGGTCGTGGAGGAAACGAACTTGAGCCTTCCGACCGCGATCGAAAAACGAGACATCTTGTACGGCGCCGTCAAAGTTTCGACGGATAAACTGAAAGCCATGGGGAATGATTTCCTCAAGGCCGGATGGTACTCGGACGCCGCGGATTTCTTCGGTCAGGCCGGAGATCGGGACTCGATCGCGAAGCTTCGCGAGAAGGCCCTCGAGGACGGCGACACCTTCCTGCTGTTGAAGACCGCGCGTTTGCTGGGCGATGCGGATTCCATCACGGCGGCGCTCGAGCGTTGCGCGCTTCGTGCGGAGTCGCTCGGCAAGGTCCGCTACGCCATCCGTGCCTACGACCAGCTGGGCAACGTCGAGAAGGCCAAGGCTTTGCGTGAACAGGTCGCTCAGGACGGGGACATCATCGCCGAAGCGGAAGCCGCCAAAGTCTTCATTCCCGAGAACGAGAATGACGCGTTGCTCGAGGCTGCCGACGTCCCGGTCGACGAAAAATAGCTTAAAATTAGTTCATTGATTTCGACGGGTTAGGGTTTTACCCCAAGCTGGGCGCTTGCCTTCGAAAATTGCGAATCCAAATTGGATTCATGAACATTGATCGTTTCACTCACCTCTCCCAACAAGCCTTGGCGGCGGCGCAAAAAGAAGCCGAAGCTCGCTCGAACCCGGTTATCGAGCCAGTGCACTTGTTCCGGGCTTTGTTGCAGGAAGAGTCGGGGACCGTCCGGAGCGTCCTCGAAAAACTCAAACTCAAGAACTCCGCCGAATCGGCCGCCGAAAGGGTGCTCAAGGCGTTGCCCGCCGTTCAAGGCCAGCCCGGGGGCCGCGGCGTTTCGGGCGAGCTGCAGCGGGTCCTCGATGCCGCCGAAAGCCAATCCCGTTCCTTCGGCGATACAGTCGTGACCGTCGAGCATCTTTTCCTCGCGATTCTCGAAGCCGGCGGCAGTCTGGCCACGCAGCTTCGCGAAGCCGGATTGCGCCCGGAGCAGCTCGCGCCCGAGTTCCGCAAGGCTCGCGGCAACAAGAAGGCAAACGACCCCGGCGCGGAATCCAACTACCAAGCCCTCGAAAAGTACTCGAAGGATCTCACGGCGCTCGCGCGCGCCGGCAAGCTCGATCCCGTCATCGGACGGGACGAGGAAATCCGTCGCGTGATCCAAGTGCTTTCGCGCCGAACCAAGAACAATCCCGTGCTCATCGGTGAGCCCGGCGTCGGTAAGACGGCCGTGGCCGAAGGCCTCGCCCAGCGCATCGTGAAGGGCGACGTTCCCGAAGGCCTTAAGGACAAGACGATCCGCTCGCTCGACCTGGGCGCGATGGTCGCCGGCGCGAAGTTTCGCGGCGAGTTCGAAGAGCGGCTGAAGGCTTTCCTCAAGGAAGTCCAAGACACCGCGGGCGAAATCATCCTCTTCATCGACGAGCTTCACACGCTCGTGGGAGCGGGCAAATCCGACGGCGCGATGGACGCTTCGAACCTGCTGAAGCCCGCGCTCGCGCGCGGTGAGCTTCGCTGCGTCGGCGCGACGACCCTCGACGAGTTCCGCAAGTACATCGAGAAGGACTCGGCGCTCGAGCGTCGTTTCCAGCAGGTCTTCGTGGGCGAACCGAGCGTCGAGGAGACGATCTCGATCCTGCGCGGCCTCAAGGAAAAGTACGAAGTCCACCACGGCGTGCGGATCCAGGACCAGGCCATCATCGCGGCCGCGACGCTCTCGCACCGCTACATCTCGAACCGATTCTTGCCCGACAAGGCCATCGACTTGATGGACGAAGCCGCGGCCAAGCTGCGCATCGAGATCGATTCGATGCCGGCCGAGATCGACGAGAAGGTCCGCGCCGTCACGCAGATGGAAATCGAGCGCGAGGCGCTTAAGAAGGAGAGCGATCCCGCGAGTCGGGCGCGCTTGGCCGACATCGAGAAATCCGTCGCGGAGCAAAAGTCCGTCGTCGACAAGCTCAAGGCCCAGTGGAGCCGCGAGAAAGACCAGATCGTGGCCATCCGCAAGCTGAAGGCGGAGTCCGAGGGCCTCGGCCAGGAGCTCGAAAGGGCCGAACGCGTGGGTGACCTCGCCAAGGCGGCCGAGCTTCGTTACGGACGCATCCCGCAACTCAAAAAGGATATTGAGCAAGCGCAGAAGGCGCTCAAGGCGAACGGCACCGAGCCCCGCATGCTCAAGGAAGAGGTCGAAGCCGAAGACATCGCCGGCATCATCGCGCGCTGGACGGGCATCCCGCTCGACCGCTTGCTTAAAGGCGAGAACGAGAAGCTCTTGCAGCTCGAAGGCTCGCTCGGCAAGCGCGTGCGCGGTCAAGACGACGCCTTGCGTGCCGTGGCCGACGCCGTTCGGCTCGCGCGCAGCGGACTCAAGGACCCGTCCAAGCCAATCGGATCCTTCCTCTTCCTCGGCCCCACGGGCGTCGGGAAGACGGAGACGAGCAAGGCCCTGGCCGAGTTCCTCTTCGACGACGAACAGGCCATGGTTCGCATCGACATGAGCGAGTACATGGAGAAGCACTCCGTTTCGCGTCTCATCGGGGCGCCGCCGGGATACGTGGGCTACGACGAAGGCGGTCAATTGACCGAAGCCGTTCGTCGCCGGCCCTACAGCGTGATCCTCATGGACGAGATCGAGAAGGCGCACCCGGACGTGCTGAACGTCCTGCTGCAGGTCCTGGACGACGGTCGTTTGACCGACGGTCAGGGGCAGGTGGTGGACTTCCGCAACACGGTTCTCATCATGACGTCTAACCTCGGTTCGCACTTCATCCTGGAGAACGTGGACCGGAGCCGCGAGCAGATCCAGGCGGGCGTCCTGGAGATCCTCAAGCAGCAGATGCGTCCGGAGTTCCTGAACCGCATCGACGAGATCGTCGTGTTCAAGAGCCTCGATCGCAAGCTCATCCGCGAGATCGTGGACATCCAAGTGCGCAACCTCTCGAAGGTGCTCGCCGACCGCAAGCTCTCGATCGAGCTCACCGACGCCGCCAAGGATTGGCTCGCCGACGTCGGTTACGATCCGCTCTTCGGGGCGCGGCCGCTCAAGCGGGTCGTCTACAAGGAAGTCCAGGTTCCGCTCTCGAAGCGGCTCTTGGCCGGTGATTTCCGCGACGGCGACGCGATCCGCGCCGATCTCAGCGTGGGCGGCGGCGGCCGCAAGGAGCTCAGCTTCTCCGCCGGTGCGCGCGCCTAAGTCTTCAACGAACGGGAGCCGTCGCTTCGTAAGGGCGGCGGCTCTCCGGATCGATCCAGGCGAGTCGCTCCGCGTGGAGTTCGAGCCTTTCCCCGGCGTCGCCGTAGACGGGGTCGCCCACGAGCGGAGCTCCTTGCGCCGCGAACCACGCTCGGATCTGATGGCGGGCGCCGCTGAAGAGGCGCACGCGATAAACTTCGCCCTCCCAAGCGTCCGGACGCGCGGCTTGCGCGCGGCTAACCCGGTGCGAGACCGCCTGGACTCCGTGGTATCCCTTCAATTCCGTCGCTTCGGTCGCGAAGCGTACTTTCTTCGAGGAACGGTAGCGGCCGCCGATGAAGCCGGTGGCTTCGAGGCTTTCCCGGTTTTCGAGCTCATCCACCCGTCGCGAAGCGCCCGCAAGGTAGAGCTTTTCGAGCTCGGGCGGGCGGCTTTGGAAGTAAGCGCGAAAGGAGGCCAGCTTTTCGGGGCGGCAAAACAGAAGGCAGCCGCTCGTTTCGAAGTCGAGGCGGTGGGCGGGCACCCAGACTCCCTTGTTGACGCTCTGAGTTAAAACTTCGTCAAAGTGCTTCCGACAGGGTTTATTCAGGACGAGATAGTCCGGAGTTTCCAATAGAACTTCGACGGATTCCAAGCGGCTTGACACCCCCATAAACTGTCTTTATCGCAAACTAAGTATGGCGGCCAAAAAGAAGACTGCGAAGAAACCTGCGGCACCCGTGAAGAAAGCGAAGCCCGCGGCCCCGGCCAAGAAGCCGGCCGTGAAGGACAAGGGTGCGCCTAAGAAGCCGGCGGCACCGGCGAAGAAGGCGGCCGAGAAGGTCGTCGCCAAGGCCGTTGCCGAGAAGCCCGTCGCCAAGAAAGCGGCCGCGCCGGAACCCGAAGTGGCCGTGAAGGCTAAAGCGGCTCCCGCGAAGGCCGCCAAGAAGAAAGACGAAACGATCTATCCGCGTAGCATGGACGAAGAGCCTCGCTACGAAGAAGAGTCGGAAGAGGCCGAGCTCGAAGGCGCCGAAATCGACGAGGAAGAAGGCGACGAAGGCCCGCCCCCCTGGTGGAAGGACGACCCGACCGGCATCGAAGGTCGCGGCGACGAAGGTGGCGCCCGCGCCAACTTCGACGACTCGGACGAGTGGACCGACGAAGACGAAGAAGAAGACTGGGCTCCCTCGAAGCGTCAATCCTTCGAAGAATTCGAAGGCGGCGACGACGACGAGGAAGATCGCTGGTAATCAGCGTCGATCATGACGGACGCTCTCCATTTCGAGTGGCCCCAACTGCGCGTGGCGCTTGAAGGGCGTTCGTCGATCGATTTTCCCCGCCTGCACCTGAAGTCCAAGGCCGAAGCCAAACTTTTCCTGCTCTCCTACGGCTACGACATCGAAGACCCCCTCGTTCGCGAGGAGGTTTGGCGCATCTACTTCCAGAGCCTCGCCTTCATCCGAACGCACTTGCTCGATCCGGGCGAGGAGATGCCGGTCGAGCTCATGAGCCGCGGTTCCCAATCCGAGATCGTCAAGCTGCTCCTCGAGGCTTCGACGCGCGGATCGACGCTCGGTCGTTGGAGCTGTTCGATCTTGCGGGTCATGCACATCATCTCGCACCTCGATAACGATCTGCGGAGCGAATTCTTCCAATACGCGCGCGACCAGATCTTCGAACGCTTCAATAAGCTCGTCGTTCCCGCCGGGCCGCGCCGTTGGGAGATCACGCTCGGCAACCGCAAGGTCACGATCATCCGTTACCTCCGCAAGTACCGCAAAGACCGTGACTCCACGCTCACCAAGCTGCTCTCCAAGCCGACGGCCATCGCCGAGGAGATCTACGACCGGATCGGGATTCGCTTCGTCACCGAAACGCGTTTCGACGCCTACCACCTCGTGCAGATCCTCTTCGAGGTGGGCGCGATCAGCGTGGCGAATATCCAGCCCGGCCGTTCCGTGAACTCCTTGTTGCCGCTCGAGGTCCTCGAGCAAAGCATCGAGCAGATGCGTTCCGAGATCGCGCGCGGCGAGCTGAGCCCCCAGGCCGCCGAACTGCGCCTGCGCAAGATCGAGGAAGAGGGTCTCGTCGCGCCCACCGCGCTCACGCGCAACCCTTTCTCTTCGAGCTGGTACCGCGCGATCCAGTTCACCTGCCGCCAGCTCATCACGGCGCCGACGCCGGCCTTCCGTCTTTACCAAGAGATGAAGGCCGAGTTCGACAAGACGAAAGCCGGCGCGGCCATGCTCAAGAAGGTCCCCATCATGATTCGGGAGAATCGTTCCTTCTACTACCCCTTCGAGATCCAGATCTTGGACAAGGAATCCTACGTCGAATCGATCGGCGGTCGGAGCCGTCACCGTGAGTACAAGGCCAAGCAAAGGTTGCTCGCGCGGAACCGGGTTTTGCGGGACTTGGTTTAGCGGGCGGCGGCGCGCCCCCCCTCGACTCGGAAGCGGCTTTTTGGCGCCTCCCCCATGTTAAGATAAATCGATGGAATTCGGATCGCTCGGGGCTCCCGAGAATCGGACGCGAGTCTACACCGTGGCGCTTGCGCTCGGCGTTCTCGCGTCGCTGCCGATCCCGACGCCGCGCGAGGCCGCGGCTTGGAACGTCATCGTTTTGGCGCTTTGGGTGGGGATCGCCGCGCTCGCCTGGTGCGCGTGGTTCCGGCGCGATCTCCTGGACCTCGTGTGGCTGGCGACTTTCGTGATGGCCTTCGCGGGCGCGCTCGTCGCCTTCTCGTCGTGGCGCCCCGCGATCCTGCTCGCGATCTGGCGCTTTTACCTGGCGCGCCGCCGCCTCTTCGACGCCAAGACGCAGGGCCTTCGCGCCGTTTTCCTCGCGCTCGCCGTTTTGGCGGGAAGCGTCCAGGCCAAGACCCCCGCTCGTCCCGAGAGCGTGTTACCCCGGCACTTGGTGGGGTACCGCGTGAACGAGGTCACCTCGTGCGGGCCCGTGTTCATGATCCCGTGGAAGTTCCGCCCGGACCGCCGCAGCGTTCGCCTGCTGATGAAGGACGAAATGAGCTTGAACTCCGAGACGTCGATGAGCCTGTGGGAAATCCACCAGGTCATGGACGCCAAGGGCTACGTGGCCTTCATCTTTCGCCGTCAACTCAAGGACGGAGGCACCGAGTCCATCGTCACGAAGGACGCCGTTTACAATCGCATCCTCGAGCTTCCCAAGCGCAAACCCAAAGTGGTGGAGGCCGTGGACCTGAGGCCCCACATCAATCGGCCCGTCCTGACCTTCACGACGAAGGCGGGCGCCATGGTCACTTTCGAGCCCGGTTCCGCCGGCAGCTCGCAGGTGACGATCCAACACGCGCCGCCCCCCGAAGGCGGCCGTTACCTGCCCCCCGTCTACATACGCGGGAACTACTGCACGCGTCCCGACTCGGATTCCGACGACAAGGCGGACCCGCAGAAGGCGAACGCGACGCCGACGGCCCCGGCGGCCGTTCCCGCAGGAGGATCCAAGTGAGTCGTCCGACATCGAAATCCCGTTTTAAGGGACGTCCTCGTCCCGCGAGCAAAAGCGCGTCGCCGCGCGGCCGCGCCCCGAAGCCCTTCTTCCTGGACAAAGACAAGCTCCCGAAGCCTTGCATCCACCAGAACGAGTGCGGCGGTTGCCCGATCATTCGGCTGCCCTACGGCGAGCAGCTCGAGCGCAAACGCCAACGTGTTTTCGATGCTTACCTGAAAGCGGGCTTCTCGGAGCCGATCGTGAAGCAAGCGATCAAGTCGACGAAGGCCTCGCCCTTGACTTTGGGCTACCGTAACAAGGCGAAGTGGGTGCTGGATCGCGATGCCAGCGGACTGAAGATGGGGATATATGCCCCGGGGACGCACGACGTCGTCGATATCCCGAAATGCGCGGTCCACGCTCCGCTCATCAACGAATTCTCGGCCTTCGTGAAGGCCAAGCTCGAAGCCTTCAAGGTTCCTTGCGGTCCCCTGAACGCCCGCACGCCGACGGTGCGTTATCTTATCGTGCGCTATTCCTTCCGCGAGAAAAAACTCGTGGCCGTCTTCGTGACGAGCGCCCACAAGATCGCCAGCCTGGAGAAGGTCTTCGCGGCGATCGACCGTGAATGGGCGGACCGGGTCGTGGCCGTCGTGCAGAACATCAACGACGACACGGGCAACGTGCTCTTGGGCGAAGCGAACCGTTACCAAGCCAAGCGTGGCGAGCTTTCCGAAACCTTCGGAGGCTTCCGCGTTCCGGTGGGGCCCTTGTCCTTCTTGCAGGTCAACAGCGGCCAAGCTTCCTATCTGTACCGTCGAACGAGCGAGCTGCTGGGACCCGGTCCCTTCAAGGCGGGCCTCGATCTCTACAGCGGCGCGGGACTCTTCGCTTTCCACATGGCCGACCGGACGGAAAGCGTCCTGGCCGTGGAGGAAGTCGGCGCCGCGGCGCTCGAGGGGATCACGGCCGCCCGCCGTAACAAGATCTCGAACGTGCTTCACCTTTGCGCGGACTCCCTCGAGGGGATCCAGACCTTCTGCTCCGAGTTCGGCACGCCCGACTGGGTCGTGTTGAACCCGCCCCGCAAGGGCTGCGAGGAGCCCGTTCTACGCGCCTTGCTCGAGCGCTTCCCCAAGAAGCTCGTCTACATCTCGTGCAACCCCAACACGCAGGCGCGGGACATCCGGATCTTGCTGAAGGGCGCGCCGCACCTGAAACTTCGGGCGATCGAGCCGGTCGACATGTTCCCGCAGACCGACCACGTCGAATGCATCGTGTACCTGGAGAACCCGAACGCGGCCGGCGTGAAACCGGCGGCTGGCGCTTCGCTCCTCCGGGAACCCGCCGAAGACGAACCCATCCATTGACGGGCCGTGGCGCGTCCGAGGCGCGCCGCTTTCTCCCGAGGCCCAGGAGCGCTAGACTGCGTCTCGGTGGCGGATATCTTCAAGGCCGAGAATTTGGTGAAGGTTTACGGCAAGCGTCGAGTCGTCGACGGCGTGTCGATCGAGTTGCGTCGCGGCCGCGTGGTCGGGCTTCTGGGCCCGAACGGCGCCGGCAAGACGACGGTTTTCTACATGATGGTCGGGCTCGTTTTCTCGGACGAAGGCGGCAAGGTCCAACTGGACGAAGAGGAAGTCGGGCGGCTCCCCCTCCACGACCGGGCCCGGAAGGGCGTCGGCTATCTGCCGCAGGAAACGAGCCTCTTCCGTCGTCTGAGCGTCTTCGACAACATCGCCATGGCCTTCGAGGTCAAGGATCTCCCCGACGCGGACGTGAACGAGAAGACGTGGGAGCTCATCCGTCGCTTCGGGCTCGAGAAGGTCGCGCAAAGCCCGGTCACCGCGCTTTCGGGCGGTGAGCGTCGTCGTTGCGAGATCGCGCGTTGCCTCGCTATCGATCCGGACTTCGTGCTGCTCGACGAGCCTTTCGCCGGCATCGACCCGCTCGCCATCGACGATATCCGAAAGCTGATCCTGTTTTTGAAGGATCGCGGCCTCGGCGTTTTGATCACCGACCACAACGTGCGCG
>DDRA01000069.1:29462-31885 GCA_002343545.1 Bacteriovoracaceae bacterium UBA2428 | reverse complement strand
ATCACCGACCACAACGTCCGCGAGACGCTGGGAAGCTGCGATCACGGCTACCTCATGCGTGATGGCAAAATTTTCTTCCACGGCACTCCCGAGGAAATCTCCAATAATTCCGAGGCACGTAAGTTTTACCTCGGGGAACAATTCAAACTCGATTGAATTTCTGGCGCCTTTTGGAGTTGCCGGAAGCATCGAAGAAACGAAGAATAGAACCATGGGTCTTAAGCAGGTCATGAAGCAGTCGCTGGGGATGGCAATGACCCCCCAGCTCCAGCAGGCCATCAAGATCCTGCAGATGTCGGTCATGGAACTCCAGACCGAGATCAACAACGCGCTCACCGAGAACCCCGTGCTCGAGGAAACGCAAAGCGAAGGCGGGGAAGACCTCGCGAACATCGAAGCGAGCATGGCCGATTCCGGCGCCGAGACCACGGCGCCCGAGAACCCGCCCGACCAGCTGACCGAGGGCAAAGACGACTTCGATTGGCAGAACTACATCGAGCAGTCGACCTCGAGCGGCCCGCTGCCTTCGACGCGCAACATGAACTCCGACGATCTGCCGAGTTTCGAGCAGATCCTGACCCGTTCGCAGACCCTCGCCGACCACGTCATGTGGCAGCTGCGCATGGTCACCGAAGACGACAAAGAACTCGACATCGGCGAGGAGATCGCCGGTAACCTGAACGAGGACGGTTACCTCGTCGCCCTCGTCGAAGAGATCGCGGCGAAGGTCGGCGGCGACGTGGCCGACGTCGAGGCCGTGCTCTTCAAGATCCAGCGCTTCGATCCCCCGGGGGTCGCCGCCCGTAACCTACAGGAGTGCCTGCTCATCCAGGCCGAGATCCTGCAGGAAGACGACGAGCTCGAGATCATCATCGAGAAGCACATGGCCGAGCTCGAGAACAAGAACTACCCGGCCATCGCCAAGGCGCTCGATCTCTCGCTCGAGCACGTCATCGAGCTTTGCAAGGTGATCCACAGCATGGAGCCCCGCCCGGGCCGTGCCTTCAGCTCGAGCGAACCCCAATACATCGTCCCCGATATCTACGTCATCAAGGTTGCTCAGGACTTCAAGGTCGTGCTGAACGAGGACGAGATCCCGCGTCTTCGCATTTCGCGCCAGTACCAGATGCAGCTCGCTTCGGGCGCGCTGCAGGGCGAGACGAAGACCTACGTGAAGGACAAGCTCAAAGGCGCGCTCTGGCTCATGAAGAGCATCTACCAACGCCAGAAGACGATCTACCGGGTCACCGAGGCGATCGTCCGTCGCCAACGCGACTTCTTCGAACGGGGTCCGCAGTTCCTGCGCCCGATGATCCTGAAGGACATCGCCGAAGAGCTGACCCTGCACGAATCCACGATTTCCCGGGTCACCACGAACAAGTTCGTGCACACCCCGCACGGCATCTTCGAGCTCAAGTACTTCTTCAACTCGGCCATCAGCCGTACCGACGGCGAGGACATGGCGAGCGAGTCCGTAAAGCAGAAGATCAAAGAGCTCGTTTCGAAGGAAGACGCCAAGTCGCCTTTGAGCGACCAGCAGCTTGCCGACATGCTGAGCGAAACGAATATCAAGATCGCTCGACGCACCGTGGCCAAGTACCGCGAAGGCCTCGGTATCCTGCCCTCCAACAAGCGGAAGCAGTATTTCTAGGGGAGTTCACATGATCCAGACCTCGAAACTCAACGTGACCGTCGTCTTCAAAGGCATGGATTCGAGCGACGCGCTTCGCGAGTACGCCGAGAAGCGCGCCCTCAAAGTCATGAAGCATCTCGAGCATCTGACGACGTGCCATTTCACCTTTGCGGTTGAAAAAACCCGGCACATCGCTCAACTTCATGTGAATTCGGGAGATTTCGAGGCTCGCGCCGAGGCTTCCGAGGAGACTGTGTACGCGGCGATCGACGTCGTCACTGACAAGATCGCGCACCAAAGTCTCAAGTACAAAGAAAAGAACAAGGACCACTCGGGTCGTCCTCACCACAACCAAGAATAGTCTTGGTCGGAGGGGCCCTCCCGGGCCCCTAAGGAAAGAGCGACTCTCTATGGCGTCCCAACCGCTTCGCTACATCGTTTCTTCGGAATCCGTCACGGAAGGCCATCCCGATAAGGTCGCGGACGCCGTCAGCGATTCCGTGCTCGACGCGTACATCGGCCGGGACGCCGAAGCGCTCGTCGCCTGCGAAACGCTCGTCACGACGGGCCTCGTCGTGGTCGCCGGCGAGATCTCCACGAAGTCGCGCGAAGCGCTCGACCTGCAAGAGATCGTGCGCGGCGCCATTCGCAAGATCGGCTACACGCGTGCAGGCGAAGGCTTCGACGCCGATTCCTGCGCGGTCCTGAACGCCCTCCACGAGCAAAGCCGCGACATCCGCCAGGGCGTCGCGCGCGAAAGCGAGATCGGCGCGGGCGACCAAGGCATGAT
>DDRA01000069.1:28972-29325 GCA_002343545.1 Bacteriovoracaceae bacterium UBA2428 | reverse complement strand
GGCGACCAAGGCATGATGTTCGGCTACGCGACGAATGAGACGGCGAACTACATGCCGGCTCCGATCGCGATGGCGCACGGACTCACGCGCGAGCTTGCGCGCCTGCGCAAGTCGGGCGAAGCCGATTGGCTCCGTCCGGACGGTAAGGCCCAAGTTTCCATGGAGTACGAAAACGGTCGCGCGAAGGCCGTCAAGACGATCGTCGTCTCGACCCAGCACGAAGAACGCATCGACCAGCCGCAGATCCGCGAGCTCGTCGAGAAGAAGATCCTTCCGAAGGTCTTCCCTTCCGAGTGGCTCGCGAGCGGGTACAAGCTGCACGTCAATCCGACGGGCCGCTTCGTCATCGGCGG
>DDRA01000069.1:15888-28805 GCA_002343545.1 Bacteriovoracaceae bacterium UBA2428 | reverse complement strand
ATCATCGTCGACACCTACGGCGGTCTGGCTCCCCACGGCGGCGGCGCCTTCAGCGGCAAGGACCCCACGAAGGTCGACCGTTCGGCGGCCTACATGGCGCGCTACGTGGCCAAGAACGTCGTCGCGGCCGGTCTCGCCGATCGCTTCCAGTTGCAGGTCGCCTACGCCATCGGCGTGGCCGAACCCGTGAGCGTCTACTGCGAGAGCTTCGGCACGAACAAGGTCGATCCGGAGAAGCTCGAGAAAGCCGTGCGCGAGATCTTCCCGCTCACCCCGGCCGGCATCATCCGTCACCTCGATCTGCGCCGCCCGATCTACGCGGCGACCACCGCTTACGGCCACTTCGGTCGCGAAGACCAAGGCTTCCCCTGGGAGAAGCTCGACAAGGTCGCCGACCTGAAATCCGCCTTCGGTACGAAGTAGGGGTTCAAGAGCGCCGTGGGAGTTTGGACGATTCCCACGGTCGTGCTCTTCGCGATCGTCACCCTCCAAGTCGAGTGGCTCGGCCGAGCCCGTCTGGGCGTCGAGCCCAAAGGATGGCGGTCTTTCCTGAAATTGCTTTCCAAGAAGACGTCGCCCGATCCGCGGGCGACGGCTTTTGCCTTCGCCGTCGCGGTGACGTGGTTCTTCGCGCTCTGGGAAGGCCTGCTTCGCGCGGGCCTCGACCTTCAGGGTCCCGAATGGCGCCTCGCCCCCGCGCTCCTCCTTGGCGTCGTGGGCGTCGCGTCGCGTCGCCTTCGTCCGGCCCAGTGCTCCCTGGAAGAAGTCTTGTTGCTGCTCGTCGCGACCCAGCTCGCGCTCGGCGCCTGGTTCTCGTTCTTGGGTCTCGTTTGGGTTGTGTACCGAGGTCGACCTTTCTGGCTACGCACTCGCGCCCCCCGAAGTTGACGCTTCGGGAAGCCCCCCGTAACTTGAATGCATGGGTGAGGAGCGCATCGGCCACTACCGACTTCTCTCGCTCATCGGGGCGGGGGCCACGGCGTCGGTTTACCGCGCGATCCACGTGCCTAGCTCCGAGACGGTCGCGTTGAAAGTCTTTCATGCGGGCCTCTGGAACCGCGAAGACGTCCGTCGACGGGCCCTGGCCGAAGTCGAGGCCATTCGGCACCTCGACCATCCGAAGATCCTGAAGCTTCGCGAGGCGAGGCTGTCGGATGAGCGTCCTTCGGTCGTTTTGGAGCTCGTCGAAGGCCGTGACCTCGAGGCCTTTCAAGCGCGCTTGCCTTACGTTCTTCCGGAACTGGCGGTGCTCTTCGTGTTGGAGATTCTCGAGGCCCTGGAGTTCTCCCATTTCCGTGGGGTGGTCCATCGGGATCTCAAGCCCTCGAACGTGCTCATCGACGAACGGGGCGGTCGCGTCGTCGTGAGCGATTTCGGTCTCGCGCGGATGCAGGACGCTTCGAGTCTCACGCTCACGGGTACTCTCGTCGGTTCGCCGGATTACATGGCGCCCGAGCAGGCGCAGGGGAGCGAGGCTGATGCGCGTTCGGACCTTTTTTCGGTCGCCGCGATTCTCTATTTCCTCGTGACGGGCACGCGTCCGTTTGCGCGCTCCATGCCGCTCGCGACATTGGCCGCCGTGGCGAAAGGCGAGTTCGAAGCGCCCGAGTCGCGGAATCCCAAGATTTCCAAAGCGCTCGCCAAGCTGCTGGGTCGGGGTCTCGCGGTCGACCCGACCCGGCGATTTGCGTCCGCGGCCGAGATGCGGCGAGTCTTCGAGGACTACCTTTTTTCCGTGGGGCTCTCCGCCGAGGTCTTCTCGCTAGCGGATTGGTTCCGCGCTCCCGTGGATTTCGTTTACGCGACCCTGAATCGTCTCTCGGAATCGCTCGTCTCGAAAGCTCGCGAGCAGCTCGCGCGCCGTGACCTCGAAGGCGCGATGGGTTCGCTTTCGCATTTATCGACGGTAGCTTCTTCCCATCCCGAGCTTCCACGTTTGCTCGCCGAAGTCCACCGTCAGCGTCGTCGTCGGATCTTGGGTTGGCGAGGGAAGGTCGTCGGCGCGACGGTGGGATTACTCTTGTTGATCGTGGGAGCGAGCTACTTCGGCTTCATCGCGGAGAGGCCCGACGAGCCCCTGGCGGTGGCGCCCTCGTCGGAGATTTCTCGCCCAGCGGATCCACGCCCCTCGCTCGCGGCGGTCGTGCCTCGTCCCGAAGTCTCGCCGTCTCCCGCGCCTCGGCGAGCCGTCCCCATGGGAACGGTTCGCTTCGAAGTCTCCGACGACGTCAAGATCACGTGGAATCGCGTGCCGCTTCCGGCCGGCCAGCGCTTGATTCGCGCGCGTCCGGGGCGCTATCCCATGCGGCTCGATCGGCCCGGCTCGAGTCCCATCGAATCCCACGTTGAGGTAACCCTGAATGAACCTGTCGTCATTCGAGCCCGCTAAGCACGAGCGCCGGGACACGGCCGCCGCGGTGGTCGATTCGCTTTTGATTCGTGATCTCGAAGGAGCCAAGTTCCTTAGCCTCTCCAAGGCCATCGAAAGCTTCGGCGCGGACACGAGTTTCGACCATGCGGTCGTGACTCGGCAGAAAGCTCTCCTCTTCACGCTCCTTCGGCAAGGGGAGTCCTGGCGTGTTCTGGAGGGCGAGGCGAAGCTGACTTTGAACAAGCGCGGGCTTTCGGGCGAGGCCTCGCTCGTACCCGGTGATCTGATCGAGTGGAAAGATGGACACGCGGTCTTCTTGGGGAGTCAACGCGTCGAACCCACGGCCCGTAACCCCGCCCTCGAGGCTTTGGCTCGCTTCTCGGCCGTCGCCCATGAGCGCGGGGCCGTCGATCATGGGCTCGCGATTTTGCTGAGGGCTTCGTTGTCCATCACCAAAGCCGAGCGGTCGACGCTCGTGGCGGAAGACTCCGAAGGCGCCTGGCGGACTTTGAGCGAGGCTCACGATGAGAACGCCGCGCCACGGGTGCGCTCCGCGGATCTCATCAGCCATACGGCGCTTCGGGAAGCGCTCCGTACGCGTCGTCCGGTCGTCGTATCGAACCTTATCGATCATCCGTGGTCTCGATTGCCTTCACTCATGGGGTCGAGGATCTACTCGCTCGCGTGTCTTCCCTTGGTCGTGGACGGACGTCCTTTCGGTGCGCTCTTTCTTTTTACGCATTCCCCCGGTCGCGAGATCGAGGCCACCTCGCTCGAGGACTTGGCGCTTGTCACCGGCCAGGCCGCACTTCTCGTTGCGACGCAGGCCGAACTCGTGCGGGCGCGACAAGAGGCCCGTCGACTTCGCTCGAACGAGGTCGTCGAAAAAGGGCCTTACTGGGGTGAGTCGGAGCCCGTTCGCCGGCTTCTACGTCTCGTCGAAAAACTCGCGCCTTCGCCCCTTCCCCTTCTCGTCACCGGCGAAACCGGTACGGGAAAGGAAGTCGTCGCGCGCGAAATCCACGCCCGCAGCTCGCGGGCCAAGGGGCCTTTCGTGGCGCTCAATTGCGCGGCCATTCCCGAAAGCCTCATCGAGTCCATGCTGTTCGGTCACGAAAAGGGCGCGTTCACGGGTGCGCTCCGTTCGGAACCGGGCCGTTTTCGTATGGCGAGTGGCGGCACGCTCTTTCTGGACGAAATCGGGGAGCTTCCGCTCGAGTTGCAAGCCAAGCTCTTGCGGGTCCTGCAGGAAGGGGAAGTCGAGCCCGTCGGTGCCCGGGCTCCCGTCAAGATCGATGTCCGCGTCCTCGCGGCGACGCATCGAGATTTGGGCGACGCCGTGGCGAAGGGAAGCTTCCGTCAGGACCTTTACTTCCGTTTGCGGGGGGCCGAGATTCCGGTGCCGTCGTTGCGCGAGCGCCGCGACGACATCGAGGGCCTCTCGCGCCATCTTCTGCGTGCGAATGGGTTCGAGACGAAACTGAACGGTGACGCGGTCGTCGCGCTCAAGCAGTATCCCTGGCCAGGGAACGTGCGAGAGCTCAATCAAGTCCTGCAGCGGGCCGTTTGGCTGGGTGAAACCGATGCGATCGGGGCCAAAGACTTGGGCCTTTCGATCGAAGGGGGCCGCCTCGAGCCCGACGTCGGGCCGACGGATCTCAAGCTTCGCGAGGCACAGAAACGATTCACGGATACCTACGTTCGCAAGGCCCTCGAGTCGAGCGGCGGCAATCGGGCGGATACGGCCGCTACGTTGGGAATCTCGGAGCGGACGCTTTACCGCATGATCGCCGGCACCGAGGGAGACGACGATGACAGTGCGACCTGACAAGGTCGTCAGGCGCATGGGGTCATCGGTCCGTGGCTTCGCTCACTTAGGAGGCGTCCGATTCGGCACGCTTCGAGCATTTCATCCTTCCGAAAGGAGAACGAAATGAGATCAAGTAAGAGTCTTTCTCGTCGAAGCTCGGCAAAGCTCGGCCGATGGCTCGGAAGCTGCCTGCTTGCGAGCGGAACGGCTTCGGCGGCGGTTTACAATTTCTATTTCAATCCGGAGCCGACCCCAAAAGAGGTGGCGGCCAAGCCCGAGACGGGGCTTTCGAAAGAAACTCCGTCGGTCGACGTAAAAAAATCCGGTCCCAACCTGGTCGAGAGTGAAATCGATGAAACGATTCCGGAAGGACTGCCTTCGGAAGCGCCGGTTGCTCAAGTCGTCGAGAGTTCGTCACGAGCGGCTTCGCCGTCCACCTCGGTCGCTCCGCTCCCGCTTTCGAGCGAGGCGAAGAATCGAAAGAAGCGTTTTCGAATGGCGCTTGTCGGGACGGGAGAAAGTTCCGAAAATTTGGATTGGGGCGGAAGCGGAACCCATTGGGCGCAAGGTTTTGGTGGGGGAGTCAGTCTGAGTTTTTTGCCGAGCCGGCACTTCGGGCTCACCTTCTTCGGCGGTATGGCCAATCGTTCCAGCCAAGCCTACGGGGGCAGTTTCTACGGAGGTGCCGAACTCGAGCTTCTGCCTTTCCGTCTGAGCCTCTTCGGCATCGAAGACTTCTTGGAGCTAGGCGTGACGAGCGGCGCCTCGACGATCTCGGCGGCGACAAGCAATATCGGCACGATCCACCTTGGCGTGCGCACGAACTTCAACTTTGGCGCGGATGATTTTTTCCTGACCGCGGGCGGACGCGGAAACTACGGATATTTCCTCGCGGACCTCGGCGCCGGTTGGCGTTTCTAGGCTTCCGAGATTTCAAGGAGACGCTTCTATGCAACGATACATTCGGCCGATGGGATTCGGCTTGGTATTCCTCTTGGCGCTTCTCGCGGTCTCGGCCTGCGAGCTACTCGGCAAACGATCGGATTACGGCGACTACCGGTCGGGGGAATCGATGAGCTCCGACGGCGACCTTTGGCTTCCCGCTTCCCAGTACACGCTTCAAGCTTGTCGACGCATTCACCTCGAGCCTTCGATCGAGGGCACGATCAGTTCCTTGCCCGTGACGCCGCCCCAGCTTCAACCGGTCGTTGGCGTTTCGCGGGTGGATGACTGGACCTACGAGTTCGAACTCCGAGACAGCAACGTAGACGGGACGGTCCTGCGCCCTTTCTCGATCGACGTTTCGGTTCGGAGCTTTCGTGTCCTCTCGGTCGAGAGGAACCCTTACGGGTATGAAGGCGAGGCCGCCAACGAGTACCGGCTGAAGGTCGATCAGAAAACTCTGAACCTCTTTTGCACGGAGCAGACCCCCCTGCGTTTCCGTTGTTCCGCCTCGGCTTATGATCGTTCCTACGCCGATCTTGAAGACGAGTTCTCTCTCTACGAGGCCAAGGTCAGTTACCGAGTGCTCGGCAATACCCTCACGAAAATCTACCGGGACGTCACGACCCACCAGTGTTCGGACCGGGCGCTGCTCGTACCGCAACGGGGCATCGACAACGTTCTTGTCGAGGCTTTGCCTTGGAAGGCACCCGATCCGAGCCCCACCGTTACTCTCGCCCCAAGTCCTGGTCCGACTTCGACTCCCGCGCCGACCCCTTAGGGACACGAGAGAGCTCTCCCCTCGCATTCGGCCGCCGGGCTGTTAGACTGGCGGCCAAATGCTTTATTGGTACCTTGCCCAATTCGAATCGCAGTTCACCTCGTTCAACGTCTTCCGCTACCTGACCTTCCGATCGGGGCTCGCCGCGCTGACGGCGCTCCTCTTCGTGCTCTTCCTCGGGAAGCCGTTCATCCGCCTTATTCAGCGCAAGCAGTACGGCCAGGCCGTGCGCGACGACGGTCCGCAGTCGCACCTCAAGAAAAAGGGCACCCCCACGATGGGCGGCGTGCTGATCGTCGGCGGTCTCAGCGTGGGCACTTTGCTCTGGGCCGACCTGCGCAACGTCTACGTTTGGCTCATGCTCGCGATCACGTGGGCCTACGCCGGGATCGGCTTCTTGGACGACTACTTCAAGGTCATCCGTAAGGACCCCAAAGGGCTCGCGAGCCGTTGGAAGTTCCGCCTCCAGGTTATCTCGGCCCTCTTTGTCGCCATCGGCCTCTACCACGCGCAGGACGGCTGGGGCGGCCAAGGTCATCTCTTCTTTCCCTTCTTCAAGACCTTCTTCTTGGATCTGGGACCTTGGTACATCCCGCTGACCGTGCTCACGATCGTGGCGGCTTCGAACGCGGTGAATCTGACGGACGGTCTGGATGGCCTCGCGATCGGGCCTTCGATCATCAACTTCGCGGCTTTTTTCTTCCTCTGCTATTTGGGCGGAAACTTCGTGTTCGCTCGTTATCTTCAGATTCCGTACGTTCCCGAAGTCGGTGAGCTGACGGTTTTCTGCGCTGCGACAATGGCGGCCGGAGTCGCTTTCCTTTGGTTCAACACCTATCCCGCGCAGATCTTCATGGGCGACGTCGGCGCCCTTTCGCTCGGGGGGGCGCTGGGCGCCCTTGCGGTTGCGACTAAGAACGAGATTTTATTGATTATTTTAGGAGGCGTTTTCGTCCTCGAGACGGTCTCCGTCATCCTGCAAGTCGCGTCGTTCAAACTTACCGGCAAGCGCCTCTTCAAGATGGCGCCGATCCATCACCACTTCGAACTCATCGGTTGGCCCGAGCCCAAGGTCATCGTGAGATTCTGGATCCTCGCGATTCTCTTCGCGATCCTCGCCTTAAGTACCCTGAAACTGCGGTAATTGTGTTGACTCCATTGCTCGCTTTTCAATAAAGCGGGCCCCAGGTTCTGGGAGTCTGTTTTCAGGAGGTTGGAAGCGAAATGTCGGGAGCTGTTCTCAAAGGTCGCCTTGCCGTCGTTGTCGGCGCGGGCCCGAGTGGTGTCGCCCTTACCAAGTTCCTCGTTCGCCGTGGTGCGAACGTCACCCTGGTCGATAACCGACCCGAAGAGAAAGTTCGCCCGCTTCTCGAAGAAGCCCTCGATCTGAGCAAGTTCCGCCTCGAATGCGGCGAATACCAGCAGAAGACTTTCGAAGGCGCGCAGCTCGTCGTCGTGACCCCGGGCGTGCCGATGGATCTGAAGGTTCTCGAGTTCGCCCGCACGAGCGGCATCGAGGTCGTTTCCGAGCTCGAATTCGTTTCGACCCAGGCCGACGAGCCCTTCATCGCGGTCGCCGGCACGAACGGCAAATCGACGACGGCGGCGCTCCTCACGCGCATGCTCGAAGGCGCCGGCAAGACGGTCTACGCGAACGTCGACCAGCCCCTGGCCGATTACCTCAACAAGTCGAAGCCGGCCGATTACGTCGTGGCCGTGGCGAACTCGTTCCAGCTCGAAGGCATTCGTAACTTCAAGCCCGAGACGGTGATCTTCACGAACCTCGCCGAAGATCATTTGCACCGTTACCCCAATCTCGAGACCTACTTCGCGGCGAACCGCGAAGTCTTCCGCAACGTGGGTTTGGAAACCCGCGTGCTCTTGAACGCGGGCGACGCGAATACGTTGGCTTTCGCGCAACAAATCTCGGGCAAGCTCGCCTTCTTCGGCGGCTCCGAGCTGCCGCAGAATTTCGACGGCGCTTGGGCGAACAAGAACGAGATGAAAGTGCGCGTGGGCACCGAAGTCGGTCAGGCGACCGAGCATTCGTTCGAACTCAAGAATCTGCGTCTGCGCGGTCCCGGTAACCGTGAGAACCTCATGGCGGCGTCGCTCTTGGCGTTGCAGATGGGCGTCAAGCCCGTCGTGGTTCAGGGCGTGATCGACTCGTTCTCGGCCCTGCCCGGCCGCATCGAGTTCGTGAAGCGTATCAACTCCGTCGCTTTCTACGGCGACTCGCACGGCGCGAACCCGGCCGCTTCGCTGCGCACTTTGCAAGCCTTCCAAGAACCGCTGATCCTGATCTCGGGCGGTCGCGACAAGAACGCGGACTACAGCGCGCTCGCGCCGCATGTCCGTCAGCGCGTCAAGAACTTGATCCTCGTCGGCGAAGCCAAAGAGAAGATCAACCGGGCTCTGGGCGACTTCACCGAGACCTTCTTGGTCGGTACGGTCGAGGAAGCCATCTTGATCGCTTACCAGAAGTCCCGCGGCGGCGATGTCGTCCTCTTCTCGCCGATGTGCGAGGGCACGGATCAATTCGCGCACCACGCGGAGCGCGCGGATTACTTCCGTAAGCTCGTGCTGCAGCTCGCGCAGCCGCGCAAGCTCAACTACATTTAGACCGTATAGATTCGCTGTCCCCGAGGAAAACCTTGGCTACGCTTTGGCGTGGCCGAGGTTTTTTTGACATCCGGGCGAAGGCCCGTAGGAGCCTATGATGGTTCTATGCGAATCATTCCCTCGTTTTGGCTTCCGCTTGTCTTAGTGGCCGGATCGGCTTGGGCCGGCGGGAGCAAATCGCCGCAGCAAGACGCCGACGAGAGTTGGGAGTCCGAGAACGAAGTCAGCTTCTCGATGGGGGAGAACGTGACTTTCCGGGCCAAACGAGACTCGGGCGTTTTTAGGAACATCGAAACGGACCAGTGCAAGCCTTCCTCCAGTGGGTGCTACGGCAACGCCTGCGGTGTTTTTGCCGTCGCCGTTCAGCAGGGCGCGGCCCTTCTGCCTCGCTGCGCGATGAGTCCGGAAGAGCTTCAGAACGAAGCTACGGGAGCGAACCCGAACCCCATTCTCTACAATCCTCGTGGCGGAGGCCTTCGACTGGCGGACTTTCTGGGTTCGCTCGAACTGACCTACGATCTCTACGGCAAGTTCCATGGCGGGGCCTACAGCTTCATGGAGTCCGACAAGGGCAACCAGCCTGAACTCAAAAACTACGAAGCTTTGGCCAAGCAGCTCGCGAGCGTTCAGGAACGCGAGAAGTACGGTTTGAAGCCGGATCCCAATCTCCCTTCCCGCGCGCAACTCGAAAAATCGATGGCCTCCGAACGTAAGACGATCAACTGGGCGAACGAGCGCGCGACGAAAAAATGCGCGGACGGGATCGCGGCGTTGAAGTACGGGATCGATGCCGCGCGCGCGAAAGCCTTGAGTCGCACACGTTTGAACACGAAGTCGGCCGAGTGCATCCTCGCCCATAAAGAAGACGACGCGCGAACGATCGACCGCATGTACGCGGAGTTCACGAAGCGTTACGACTCGCTGGCCAACCAATCCGGCGAGTTCTGGGGCGAGGTTCGCTCCATCTACGGTCGAAAGTACGCCCAGTCGGTCGCGGTCCAATCGGAAGAATCGGTGGCCGAAGCCGCTCCCGCGCGATCGACGGGTTCCGGCGCCCACGCGGCGTCGCCGAGTTCCTCGCCGCGCGAAGCGAAGACGACCGCGCCGTCGCCGTCCGGAAGCGGCGCGGGCGGCTCCGTGTTCAAGCGCCGTCCCCTTTTCGGAGGCCGCGGAGAATAGCCCTTAGAGCGGGAAGGAGATCCCGCCGAGATAGGTGAAGCCGATGCCGCCGCGGAGGCCCATGCGGGCTTCGAGGAGGACTTTCCATCCGGTTTTGCCGCGGAAAGCCCCCGTGAAGTCGAGTCCGTAGCCGTAGGTGCTCGTGACGATGTCGGTGTGCTTGAAGAACTGGGTCCAGCCGAAGTTCGCGCCGCCGCCGACTTCGAAAGAGCTGAACTCCTTCATCAGGCGCAAGTGCCCGGAAGCGGCGACCGGAAAGGCCGAGTTGAAGGCGTAGACGAGGGCCTCGACCGCGCCGTCGAGCCGCAGGGTATCCCAGCGCGCGAAGGGAAAGTTCATCCCGACGCCGAGTCCGAGGCCCGTATAGCCCGACCAGTTGCCCCAGATCTGGAGCTCGTTCTTGTCGCGATCGCTGCTCGCGGCCTCGCCCGTTTCTGCGTCCACCACGACGGGATCTTGGCCGCCGTCGTCGCTCTGGGGCACGCCGGCTTCCTGGACGGATTCGGCTTTGATCCATCCTTTCGCTTTGGCCGTTCGGACGCCGAGCCAACGCCCTCCTGGCGATCGGCGGAGGATCTCGACTTCGGAATCTTTCGCGAGCTGCGCGACTTTGACGAGCTTGCCGTCCTTCTTCAGGAAGAGAGTCTCTGCTTTGAGGAGAACGCCCTTCTCGGCGGCATGCGCGAAGCCCGAACAGAGCGCCGAGAGCACGAGGGTGAAGGATACGATGGATGCTTTCACTAAGATGTTTTCCTTTCCCGCATGTTCGTCAGCGGAAAGAGAGAAATCTGGAGGGCGTAAACCTCCGAGTTGTCCTTTCGGTAATCCGAAAGAAGGTCCATGAGCGTGCGGCGGAAGTGGCCGATGTAGAGCCGTGCGAGCGGCAAGAGCTCCGGAGAAAGGGCCGCGAGCGACGAAGACTGCGAGCGCGATTCGCGCGGATCGGAGTCGAGCGATTCCAGGCTGCGAAGCGCGAGCGTGCGATGGAGCGTGCGATAGGCTTCGTCGTTGTTGGGCGAGGGCCGCGGCGTCACGACGAGCCAATCCGCGTTCGAGATCTCCCGGTAAGCTCCGTTCTCGAACGAAAGCAGGCCTTCGGCCACGAGTTCGTCGAGTACCTTCTGTCCTCGTTCCGCTTCGAATCCCAAGGTTTTCGAGATACCGCGCGCATCGGTCGGCGCGTTCGGGATATCGAGCAGCGAGTAGATCGCGAAGTGCTCCCAGCCGAAGACGACGCCCAGGTCCCGCGCGGTGACCATCTCGGATCCGGAATCGATCTCGCGTTTGGTGCGGTTCTCGAAGGAGGTGAAGACTTCCATCGGGAATCCGAGGATCTTCTGGGCGCGCGGCAGCAGCTGGGTCCCCGGCCGCCGGCTGCCCGTGAGGATGCGGGAAAGTTGGGTAGGATCGATTTTGAGGAGCCGGGCGAAGGCCCGAAGGCTGTAGCGCGGATTCGCGGCCCGACGCCGTTCGAGCTCCCAGTTCAAGAGAATACGGAACAACGATTCTTCGGTAAGGCGCAGTTTTTCCGGCATGGACGAAAGTCTCGCCTGAGACACTTTGGGACGGCGAGAGGACTTCGTTTGCGCCATGACTTTCTGTAGCCTTCTCTGTCTACAATCGTTCGCTTCGATGAGTCGTTATTGGCAGGGGTTCGCCATGACCTGGATGTCGGTGGCGGTGCCGCTGAGCGTGATGGAGTTCGAGCCCGACCCGTTGTTGTCCTTGAGGACGACGCCGTCGAAGTCGAAGGAAATCTTGTCGCCTTCGCTCGATCCGAAGTCGGTGACCGTGATGCCGCCTGAGCGAACGCTGTAGTCGTACTCCATCTGCATCGTGTCGTTGTTGAAGGAGGGCGTCACCGTGGGAACCGAGTAGGAGACGTAGCTGCCGCTCTTGCAGACCGTGTACATGAAGCTCAGGAAGGGAGCGACCTCGGCCGACAGATCGAACTCGTCGCCGCTTTGGGGCGCGACGCACATGTTCGGCGTCGCCGCCGAGCAGAAGCCCACGCTAAGCGAATAGGTGCCTTCTTTGCAGGTCGTCGATCCGCCGTCGCCGGTGGCGTCGCAAGTTTTTCCGGCTTTGTAGTCGTCCAAAGAGACGCCCGCGGAGATGTCCGTGATCATCGACGACATGAATCCCGACGTCGGCGGCATGAAGTAGTGCATTTTACTCTTCGTGGGTTTGTCGATGCCCGTGGCGCTCGTGAACTCAACGCCGCCGTCCCAACCTCCGCCGTCCGAGCTCGCGTCCGAATCCCCTTGGGTTCCGCCCGCGTTCGTGCCGCCGGCGCCGCCGCTGATCACTTCGTTGAGCGATCCGCCCAAATTACACGCCCCGACGCCCATCAAGGCCATGAAGCCGAGGGCGCGCGTAGCGAAGCGGTTAAGCTTGGAGTTTTTCTTCGACATAGGAGCTTTATCGGTAGCGGCGTCAAAAAATTAACGCCCCGGAGCGCGCTCGAGAAAGGATCTGTGGCACGGCGTGGCTACGCCCCGCGGGCGGCGATCCAAAAAAGCCGAGCGCAGCGCCAAGGCTCTGACGGCGAAGCTGCTAAAATCATTAGGGAATGAAAGAAGCGCTGCGACGTTTCCATGTTCCCGACCTCTTCCTCTTTATGCTCATCCTCTTCTTGAGCGGTCTTGGTCTCGTGATGGTTTTCTCGGCCTCGAGCGTGACCTCGCTGGATCGACACGCGGACGCCTGGTTCTACCTCAAGCGGCAAGCCGCCTTCGTGGGCGGGGGGCTCGTCTTGATGCTTCTCATCATGGCCTCGGACTACCGGCGCTGGGTCAAAGCGGGGGGCTGGATCCTCTTGGGCAGCGTCGTTTCACTCGTGTTGCTGCAAGTTCCGGGTTTCGGGGTACGCGTGAACGGCGCGCTACGTTGGCTGTCGATCGGCGGATTCCGTTTTCAGCCCGCCGAGTTCGCCAAGCTCGCCTGCATTCTTTATCTGACGTGGGCGCTCGTGAGAAAAGGACCGCAGGTGCGATCTTTCACTTACGGCCTCTTGCCCCTCGGCCTCGTGGCGGGTGCGCTTTCGGGACTCATCTTCGTTCAAAAGGATTTGGGGAACGCGGTCCTGCTGATGCTCCTGGCCGGTATCCTGATCTTCATCGCGGGGGCTCCGATCAGTTACCTCGTCGGCGCGATCGGCTTGCTCATCCCGGCCGTCTACGTCGGCATCGTGGGCGAAGAATATCGCATGG
>DDRA01000069.1:0-15811 GCA_002343545.1 Bacteriovoracaceae bacterium UBA2428 | reverse complement strand
ATCGCATGCGGCGACTCATGGCGTTCTTGAACCCTTGGGACGATCCGCAAAACACGAGTTACCAGATCATCCAAAGCTTCACGGCATTCTTTTCGGGGGGCATGTGGGGCCGTGGTCTCGCGAATAGCCAAGAGAAGCTGCACTACTTGCCCGAAGTCCACACGGACTTCATCGCCTCGGTCGTTGGCGAGGAACTGGGCTTCCTGGGCGTGACGGTCGTCGTCGCGGCCTTCGTTTTTTTCGTTTCGCGCGGTTACCGTATCGCGCAGCGGGCGGTCGACCCGACGGGCTTCTTCCTGGCGATCGGGTGTACGACGCTCATCGGCTTGCAGGCCCTCATCAATCTTTGCGTCGTGACGGGACTCGTCCCCACGAAGGGATTGCCGCTGCCCTTCATCTCGCACGGCGGTTCAGCTTTGCTCGTCGTCTTCATGGCCTGCGGCTTTCTGCTGAGCGTGAGCCGCGAATCCCTTTACCTGAAAGACGGCGACGAAGAGCGTCCGTGGCTTCGCCGATGGGCGCGATGAGCCGCCTGTACTGGTTCGTCGCGGCCGGCACCGGCGGGCATATCTTTCCCGGAATCGCTTTGGCCCGCGAGATCGCGCGACGCGATCCCTCGGCGGAGTTCCTTTTCTTCGGAACGAAGGATCGTTTGGAAGCGAAGCTCGTTCCGCAGGCCGGCTTCCCGATTCGCTACCTTTCGGCCGGCGCCTGGAAAGGACGGGGCTTGATCGGTCGCGTCGTCGGAATGGCTCGACTCGCGATCGGATTCTTTCAGGCCCTCCGGCTGACCTTCGGGGCCAAGCCGCTTTGCCTGGTAAGTGTGGGTGGATACGTCTCGGCGCCCACGGCTTTGGCTTGCGTGGTTCGGGGGATCCCGCTTTATCTCGTCGAGCCGAATATCCGGGCGGGCCTCGCGAATCGTTTGCTCTCGCGCTTCGCTCGTCAGGCTTTCACCGTACCGGGCGGCGACGCGATGGAGCTCTTCGCTTGTCCCGTGCTCGACGCCGGAAATCCCGTCCGCGAAGGTCTGCGGCCGACCGAGATTCGCGCCGAAGCCAAACGCGTGCTGGTCTTCGGAGGTTCGCAAGGCGCGGCCGCCTTGGTGCGCGAATCGATCTCGATCGCCAAGCGCTTGCGCTTCGCCGAGCGGGGGCTTGTTCTCTGCTTACAGACCGGCGAGAAAAACCTTGAGACGGCCGAACGCCTTAAGCGCGAGGCGGGGTTGGGCACCGAGGTCGAGCTCAAGCCGTTCATCGACGACGTGAACGCGACGCTCGCGGCGACGGACGTCGTCATCGCTCGGGCGGGCGCCATGACGGTGGCCGAGCTTGCCGTGGCGGGATTGCCCACTATCTTCGTGCCCTTCCCGCACGCCGCCGACGATCACCAACGCTATAACTCCCGTATCCTGGAGTCGGCCGGCGCGGCCAAGCTCTGCGATGAAAGGGACGACGGCTTTTCGGCCAAGCTGGAGTCGGCCGTGAAGGAGCTCTGCTTGGACGAAGGCCACTTCGAGCGTCGCCGTCGGCTCTCCGAAGCCTTCCGGCGGATCGGGCGTCCCAAGGCGGTCGAGACCATCACGGAACTTCTTCTTTCCAAGACGGGCACTCCGGGGCGATAAGCGAGCGCATCATGAACGAAGATAGGGAACTTGGATTTTTCGCGCAGATCGCCGAGCTGGCCTGCGCCTACCGCAAGTACGACCCCGCGACGAACAGTCTCGTCGAGATCTACCTTCTCTATCCCGGCTTTAAGGCCTGGGTCCTGCATCAGGTCGCGCATCGCTTCCACCGCGCCAAGCTGCCCTTTCTTCCTCGCCTCGTGTCGGAGCTGAACCGTTTTCTCACGGGGATCGACATCCATCCGGGGGCGACGCTGGGTCGCCGGGTCATCATGGACCACGGCATGGGCATCGTGATCGGCGAGACGGCCATCGTCGAAGAAGACGTCTTGATCTACCAAGGCGTGACTTTGGGGGGCACTTCGCTCGAACGGACCAAGCGCCACCCGACGATCAAGCGGAAGTGCGTGCTTGGGTCGGGGGCCAAGGTCCTCGGCAACATCATCATCGGCGAAGGCTGTCGCGTCGGCTCGAATAGCGTCGTGGTCAAGGACGCCCCTCCGGGGTCGACCGTCGTCGGCGTTCCCGGCCGTATCGTTTCCCAGGCGGGCGTCGTGCAAGGCCAAGAGCTCGAGCACGGCCGTCTTCCCGACCCCGTCCAGGCCCGGTTGCAGCAGCTCGAAGCTCGCCTCGAAGCCCTCGAAAGGAGCTAAGCGCATGCCCGACTTTCTTGCGAAACGTTCCGTTGATAGCCCGGCCCGGGCGACCTAGGCTCCGCCCATGTCGATCGCGGAACGTCGTCGTAAAATTCACTTTGTCGGGATCGGCGGAATCGGGATGTCGGGGCTCGCCGAGATCCTACTCGAACTCGGCAACGAGGTTTCCGGGTCGGATCTTGCGGGATCGGACATCGTCGAGCGTCTGAAGTCCAAGGGCGCGCGGATCCAAAAGGGTCACGACGGCGCGATCGTCGAATCGCAACGCCCCGACGTTGTCGTATTCTCGACCGCCGTTTCTAAGGAAAACGCCGAACTCGCGGCGGCGCGGCGCTTGGGCGTGCCCGTGATCCGTCGCGCGGAGATGCTTTCCGAGATCATGCGCCTCAAGCGCGGCATCGCCATCGCGGGCAGCCACGGCAAGACGACGACGACGGGCCTCACTTCGCTCGTGCTGAAGAAGGCGGGGCTCAATCCGACGGTCGTCATCGGAGGCCGCTTCGATGCCATCGGATCGAACGCCGCGCTCGGGCTTGGCGCGTGGATGGTGGCCGAAGCCGACGAAAGCGACGGATCGTTCCTGAAGCTCTCGCCGGAACTCTCGGTCGTCACGAACATTGATCCGGAGCACCTGGATCATTGGGGCAGCTTCGATCGGGTCGTGCAGGGTTTCGAGGAGTTCCTCGATCGCCTGCCCTTCTACGGTCGCGCTTTCTTGAATTCGGATTGCCCGAACTTGCGCAAGATGCGCGGCCGTCTCGGCAAGCCGGCTCTTTGGTACGGTACGGATCCGGTCGGTCAACCAGATTTTCGCATCGAGGTCGTGGAAGACACGGCGACTCCGCTCTTCCGGGTCATCGAGAGCGCGAGCGGGTCGACTTGGCTCGAGGCGCGACTCTCGGTTCCCGGGCTCCACAACGTTTCCAATGCGACGGCCGCGGCGCTCGTCGGTCGGGAGCTCGGGCTCGAGCCCGCGACGATCGCGTCGGCGCTCGCGGATTTTCGCGGCGTGGCCCGACGTTTTGAGCGCAAGGGCGAGTGGCGCGGGCACGCCATCATCGAGGACTACGCGCATCACCCCACGGAGATCCGCGCCACGCTCGCGGCTTCGGGCCGCGCGTTTCCTGGGCTGCGCCCCGTCGTCGTGTTTCAGCCCCACCGGTTTTCCCGCACGCGGGACATGTGGCAGGAATTCCAAGCCTGCTTCGAGCCCGCGGAGCACGTGCTGACTTTGCCGATCTACGCGGCTTCGGAAATCCGGGAGCCGTGGGTCGCGAACTTCGACGGCTCCAGCTTCGCCGCGCATCTGACCGGGGTCGTGGCTCACCCCTGCGCGACCCAAGACGAGGTCGTGAGCGCGCTCAAGCGCCTCGAGTCCGAAGGCCGTCTGGCGAAGGGCGCGCCGATCTTCGTCATGGGAGCCGGCGACGTTTCCAAGCTCGCGCCCCGTCTGGCGTCGGGAGAGACTTGATGTCGTCGCTTTCCACGGACCTCGGTCGCCGCTTGGCCGCCCGGATCGATGGAAGGGTCAAAGAGAACGAGCTGCTCGCTTCGCACGTCTACTACCGCGTCGGGGGACCGGCCGATCTTTTCGTCGAGCCGTCGAACGAAGAAGATATTCGGATCGCGATCGAGTTCGCGCGCGCCGAGGGACTGCCGCTGACCGTCATCGGCGCCGGCACCAACCTGCTCGTGCGCGACGGCGGCCTCGAGGGACTTTGTCTTTACCTGGGCGCGGGGCTTCGTGGCGAAATCGAGATCCTCCAGGAGAATGACGACTTCGTCCGCGTGCGGGTGCCCTCGCATTGGGCGAAGTCGCGCTTGCTCGACGAATCCCTGCGTCGCGGTTGGGGTGGCCTCGAGTTCTCGGCCGGTATTCCCGGAACCGTGGGGGGCGCGGTGTACATGAACGCCGGTACGAAGTGGGGCTCCTACGGAGAAGTCATCGAGTCGGTGAGGCTCTTTTCTTCCGATCTAGGATTCTACGAGAAATCCAACGCGGAGATGGGCTTCCGCTACCGCGGTCACGGGGAAAGCGTTTTGCGTCCGTGGACGGTCGTGGTATCGGCCGATTTCAAATTGCCTAAGCGACTCACGACACAGATTGCGGCCCTCGCCGACGAGATTCTGACGTACCGAGGATCCAAGCAGCCGCTCGAGTTGCCGAATTGCGGAAGCGTTTTCAAGAATCCTCCCTCGGGTCCCGGCGCCGGTCGCCTCGTGGAAGCTTGTGGACTGAAGGGACTTTGCGTCGGCGGCGCGCAGGTCTCGCTCAAACACGCGAATTTCATATTGAACGCGCGCCATGCGACCGCGACGGATCTCGAAACGCTCATCGAGAAAGTCGCGGCCGCGGTCAAAGAACAGAAAGGCGTCGAGCTGGAACGCGAGGTCATCATCCTCGGCCGGCGTCAAAGGAGCGACTCTCCCTAAGGGCAAATTGCCTTTCTTTCGTCCCGACGCGGCTTGTGGGGCCACCTACCCAGATCTAATCTTGCGTTTATGGCGACACCGAAGCAAGGCACGGAAGGTTCCGCTGAGACTCCCGCGAAAATCCGCCCGGTCGTCGCGATCGCCGACGTCCAAAATCGCCAGAAGTCGCAGATCCAAAAACGCCTCGGCGACGAAGGCCTCGATGTCCTCTTCATCGAAACCCCGGAGCAGCTCATCAACGAGGTTTCGCGTCCCGAGGTCTTCTGCGTGCTGCTCAGTTTCGAATTCGGTGGGAACGGTCTCGCGACGTTGAAGCGGATGGCCGCGGGAAGCCACGCGCATTGGGTTCTGCTCTGCGGAAACGTCTCGACGCAGATCCGCTCGACGGCTTTTTCTTACGGCGCGGCCGATCTCCTTCAGCTGCCGACGAATCCGGTACAGATCCTTCTTCGCGTCCGCGTTTTCCTCGGAAAATGGGCGCAGAAGCACAACTACGCCGACACGATCGAGCTTCCGACGGGGTACTCGTGGTCGGGCGTGGCCGATTCCACGGCCCCGACGCTCGCGGCTCCGACGGCGCCCACGACTCAGGAGAAAAAATCTATCGCCGCGGAAGCTTCCGGACCCGACGTGACCTTCGTGAAAGGCGGCCCCGCGTCCGAAGCGGCCGTGACTTTCGTGAAGGGAGCTGGCGCGGCGGCGAAGCCGGTCCCCTTCTCTTCGAAGACGACCGGAGCGGACGTCGAACGGGCCTTCCGTATGCTGGACGCCGAGGCAAGCGAGGCTAAGGCCGAGTTCAGGCCCACGAGCCCGCCGCGCGCGCGCGCGCCCTACCAGATGCTCTACGACGATGTGCGGGTCGCCGGCCGGCCGCTGCCGGCGCTGAATGCCGCGGATCGCGCGGCGCTCGAGCTGGCGGGGACGGGAGCCTCGTTTCCTTTCCCGGTTCCCGGAGAACTCGGCCGCTTTGATTTGGCGCTCAAGCGTCTCCGCGGCTTTCTCAAGGAAGAAAGTTCGCGGGTCTCGGCGCTTCGGCTTTCGATCGTTTCCACTCGTTTCCGCTACGAGGTCGACGCGACGGAAACGACGAAGTTCGTCTCGATTGCGTCGGGCGATTCGAACATTCCGTTCAATGAGGTGCTGGAGCGGGAGTCCTTCCCGCAGATTCACATGAGCTGTCTCGAGCGTAAGGCGCTCTACTTCGATCGGGCCTTCGAGGCCGTCGAGTCCGGAGGGCGTTTTGCGCGGCCTTCGCACTGGAACCTTTCGGAGCGAGCTTCGGTGGCGTTTCCGGTCTGCGGCGATCGTTTTCCCGAGCTGCTGCTCTTTGCCCAGATGTCGCGCTCCTTGAACGACGGAGAGCTCATCCCCTTGCGAGGACTCGGCGAAATGCTTTCGCGACATCCGAACGCGTGGCGGACGATCGACTTTCTCGCGCGGATCTATCGCGACATCACGCCCTAGCGGCGCGACGACCTAGAGCCCGAAGAAACTGCGGGCGAGTCCCCAGAGCTCCGGATCGACCAGCTTGAGGCTGGACGTCGCGTTGGAGAGCGGAGCCGCTTCGATGCGGGTTCCCTTGAGCGAAGGCATCATGCCCCAGCGACCTTCGTGGGCCAGGTCCGCCGCGAAGGCGCCGAGCCTCGTCGCGAGCACGCGATCGAGCGCCGTCGGGGAGCCGCCGCGTTGAACGTGGCCCAGCACGGTAACTCGGGTTTCCATACCGGTGGAGGCTTCGATCTCGTCGGCGAGCACCTGGCCGATCCCGCCCAAGAGCGGACGCCCGAAGGGATCCTTGCGATCGCGCGCGACGCCTTGCTCGGCGCCGTTTCTCTTGATCTTCGCGCCTTCGGCGACGACGACGATCGAGAAACGCCGGCCGCGCGCCTTGCGGTCTTCGATGATCCCGACGATTTCTTCGACGCTCATCGAATACTCGGGCACGAGAATGACGTCCGCGCCGCCCGCGATGCCCGCGTAGGTCGCGATCCAACCGGCGTGACGCCCCATGACCTCGACGACCATGACGCGGCGGTGGCTCTCCGCCGTCGTGTGCAGCCGGTCGATGGCTTCCGTGGCGATCTCGACGGCCGTGTTGAATCCGAAAGTATAGTCGGTTTCGTTGATGTCGTTGTCGATCGTCTTCGGAACACCGACCACGGGCATGCCGAGGCTCGCGAGCTTTGCCGAGACCGTGAGCGTTCCCTCGCCGCCGATGGCGATGAGGCCATCGAGCTTGAGTTCACGAACGCGTTGGAAGGCGAGGTCGATCGTGGCTTGGTCCTTGAGCACGTTCGTGCGCGAGGTTCCGATGATCGTGCCGCCGACGTGGATGATGCCGCTCACCGACTCGGGGTCGAGTTCGCGCGTACGGTTTTCAAGGAGTCCGGCCCAACCGTCGAGCATGCCGACGATACGATTGCCCCGCGGGAGGCTGCGCTTCACGATGGCGCGGATGACCGCGTTCAGTCCCGGACAATCGCCGCCGCCGGTCAAGACTCCAATGGTTTTTGACATCGCGGGTACCATAGAACAGAACCGCACGGGATGAAAGTTGTCGTCCAGCGCCCGAGCTCGCCGAAGCACGGCGTCTGGCGCGAGCACGTCGATTTCCTTTTCGATGCCGAGCTACGGCCGCTGGGACGCGGGTGGCATGTCCTCGAGTCTTTGGAACCCCTCGGTCCGCTCACGGACGAAAAACCCTTTCCTGTTCTCCACAAAGGATATTTCGACGCCCACCTCCACGTCGGTTGGATGGGACTCATGGAACTCGACGTCGATCTTCGGGCTTTCACGCGCCCGGAAGAGATTCAATCGGCCCTCACGTCGCGGGTCGAGTCGGGCGCGACATTCATCCGTGCCTACGGCTGGGACGAAACGAAATTGGGTCTGTCCTTGGAACAGGTCACGGACGCCGCGAAGAAGTTTCTGCCGGCTTCGATCCCGGCGATCCTCTACCGCGTCTGCGGGCACGCCGCCCTGGCGAGCCCGCCGCTTTTGGCTTCGGCGGGTCTCGAGCCCGCGAAGCCCTTCGTTTCGGATCGGGACTTCCGACGCTTGGCCGATCACATCCCGCCGCCGACGTCCGCGGAACTTCGGGAGGCTTTCCTGATCGGTCAACGGAAGCTCCTCGATGTCGGCGTGAGCGCGGTCGGCGACATGAGTCTCGACGACGATGCGGTTTCGGCCATCCGTGACGTGGCGTCGTCGGGCGAACTGAAGATCGACGTCGTCGGTGTTTTCGACGGAGCCCAAGCTTTGGCGACGATGAAGTCCGGTCCGGTGAACGTGGCGAACTCGATGCCGATCGGTCCCCTCGACCGCGCCGCGATTTTCTCCGTTCGGCATTGGAAGCGGTATCTCGACGGATCCTTCGGCTCCCGGACGGCTTGGCTGAGCCGGGACTACTCCGATCGTCCCGAGCGAGGACACTCTCTCGTCGAAACGCTCCCTCTGCTCGGTGCCGCGCGCGAGGCGCTTCGCTCCGGTTTCCATCTGAGTTTCCACGCCATCGGCGACGCGGCCTTGGATCAGGTCCTCGAAGTGGGCGAGCGTTTGTCGGACTTGATGCGCGAACGCTCGCGCATTCCCGATGCGGCTTCGACGGCGACTCGGCACCGCATCGAACACGCTCAGCTCATCCGCGACGACCAGATCGCGCGCCTCGTCGAGCAGGGGCACTGGACCCTCTGCGTGCAGCCCAATCACCGAGTGGCCGACGAAGGCTTCTCGCGGAGTCGCTTGGGTCCGACCCGCTTGCGCGACGAGGCGTACCGGATGGGAACTTTGCTCGACGCGGGATTGAGCGTCGCCATGAGTTCCGATGCGCCCGTGGACTCGCCGGATCCGGAGTATCTCCTGCGTTCGGCTTGTTCGCACGAAAACCCCCGCGAGAGGGTTTCTTTCTACGAGGCCATCTGGCGCTACACGACGGCCTCAAGGCTGGACTTGGGACTCGCGCCCGGTCGCATCGCGGTCGGATCGACCGTGCGCTTGACCGATCCCGCCGTCATTCTTTGAGCGTTGGCGTGTCGTTCGACCTCCCCGACAATGGAAGGTCATGTTGGGGAGAGCGTTTTTGCTTGGTGGCCTGCTAGGTACGGCGTCTTGCGCTTCGTACCGCGGCGAGGTCGCGACTCCGGCGCCCGTCGTAGCTCCGACTCCGGCGCTCCGACCCTTGAGCGCCGCTTCGCCGATTCCTTCTCCGACCTCGACTCCGACCGCTCCCGCGGCCAAAGCGTCGGGCGTCGGAATTTTGTCGGCGGACTCGAAGCCCGATGCGCGCCGTGATTTCGAGCGCGCCCGTTCCTTGGCCGATCAGGGTTTGGAAGCGCTCGCGCTTTCGTCGTACCAGGATTTCCTGCGTCGCTGGCCGACGGATTCCCTGGCCGACGATGTTCGCCTAGGGATCGCGGAGCTCTATTTCCGTGGCCGGGATTTCGCCGCGGCCGCCCGTGAGTACGCGACGACCCTTTCGTACTCGGGTTCCGGCGCGGATCGTAAGGTCGAAGCCGCCCTGGGGCTCGGAGAGTCCGAGCTTCGTCGCGGCCGAAACGAGGAAGCTCGCATCCAACTCGAAGGCATTCGCCGTCGTTACCGAGGAACGGAATGGGCGCGTCGCGCCGAAATCCTACTAGGAGAAATACCGTGAGTTTTCGTGGACGTTTTCTTCGCGGCTTCTTGAGTTGTGGGCTTCTCGCGGCGGGTTTCGTCTCCGCGCAGGAGAAGGAAGACGAGCCGGCTTTCGAGGAGCTGCCCAATATGGCGGACGACGCGGGAAGCCCGGCTTCGAAGCCGGCCGCTCCGGCGGCCCCGTCGGCTCCGCCGCCGAGCACGGCCGCGTCGGCGCCTCGCTCGACGCCCG
This sequence comes from Bacteriovoracaceae bacterium UBA2428, assembly GCA_002343545.1. Lineage (GTDB taxonomy): Bacteria > Bdellovibrionota > UBA2428 > UBA2428 > UBA2428 > UBA2428. Next base: position 6,234 of record DDRA01000069.1, on the reverse strand, counting down.
CCGACGATGGACTCGAGGCGTTGCCCGACGAGGATCCCGAAGCGCCCCCGTCCTCTTCGGTCGCTTCCGGCGACGCGAAGGAAGGCGGCGACGCGCTTGACGATTTGCCCGTGGACGATTCGGAGGAGGGCGCGGGCCAAGTCGCCGAGAAGAGCGCCGCCGAACCCTTCCAAGACAAGGCCCAGGTCGCCGAAGGCGGCCTCACTCCCGATGAGACGGACGTCCCACCGGATGTGAAGGATCTCGAAGACAAGCTCCGCGGGGTGCCCGGACTGCCGGCCGCGTTGGTCGATCCGGACGAACCCGGCGGGGATCTCCCCCCGGCCGAAAAACTGGCCCGCGTTCCTTTGCGTCCTCCGATGAGCGACCTGAACTGGCGCAAATGGGCGGGCCCCATGCTCCAGAAAAACTACCGAATCCGAAGGGGCGACACGCTGTGGGGAGTTTCGGAGCGGCTCTTCGGCAACCCCTACCTTTGGCCCAAGGTTTGGCACCTCAACGCGCACATCGGCAACCCGAACGTGATCGATCCGGGTCTGCAGCTCCAGTTCCAATCGGGAAATCCCAACTCCGCGCCGGAACTCGCGATCCGTTCGACGGAAGAGGGTTTCGAAGGGCAATCGGAACTGCCGATGATGATGATGACCCGCAAGCTCGACTTCTTCGAGATGCTCGACGAAACCTTGCGTAACCAGATTCGTTCCCCGCACCCGCCCTTCCAGTACTTTCTCCTCGAGAATCGCCCGAAAGTCCTGGCCGAGGTTCCGCGGCCCGCCAACCGCGAGCGCCTCTTCTACGACGAAGGTTCCACGATGCCGCTCAAGCTGAAGCCGGGTCAGTACACGCTGGCGCGGATCCAGCCGACCCGTAGTCCGGGCTTCACGGCCTACCGCGTGCGGTGGATCGGGACCCTGCGCGCGGGCGTGGGCGGCACCGTCGTCGAAAAACTTTTTTCGGAGATCGGTCCCGGGGACGTCATCCTCGACCGAAACTTCTCGATGTCTCCGCTCGCCTTGCACGAGGAGAGCGTCGGCGAGAAGGAACGACGTTCCACCCACCTCGTTCCGCTCGAGGAAGGTCACGAGCAGATCGGCGGCGAACACATGCTCATGGGCGTCAAGTTCAGCAGCGCCGAGTCCGGTCCCCGGGTGGGCGCGGTGCTTCGGGTCACGCGCGGCGGGGACAACATCGCGACCGCGCTGCTCGTGGATCGCGACGGGCGGGCCGGCACGGTGTGGGTCATCCGGAGCCAACGCGAACTCGGCGTCGAAGATCGATTCCACTGAGCAAAGCTTCGCACCGCCGAAGGTGCCAGGCCCTTTGAGGGTGGGCCCGCTTTTTGCGACGGCGGGCCGATGAGATTTGAAATTCCATTGGAAGATGATCCCCTCCTGGCTCCGCGGCTTTCCGCGCTCGCGGAGTTTGATCCGCATCTGAAGATCGACGAGGGCCGCTTGCTCGCCGAATCCGTGGATGCTTCGTTCCTCGAGCACCGTCGCCCGCGGATCGGGATGATCGGTACCCGCCGTCCGACGAGTTACGGGCTGCGCTTCGTGAGGGAGTCGATCGAGGCCTTCGCGAGTTTCGGGTGGACCCTCGTTTCCGGCGGCGCCTTGGGGATCGATGCCGAAGTCCATCGCAGCGCGCTTGAGTTCGGGCTTCCGACCTGGAGCTTCGTCGTCGGCTCGCCGAAGGATCCCGGCCCCGTTGCCAACCGCGCTCTCTTTCGCGCGATCCGGGATCGACGGGGGTCGGCGCTCTTGACCTCGTCGACTTTGTCGCAAGTCACGCACCAGAAGTTCGATTGGATTCGTCGGAACGCGTGGATGGTCGGCCTCTGCGACGTGCTGATCGTGGTCGAAGGGCTGCGACCGTCGGGAACTTGGTCGAGCGCGGAGTTCGCCCGAGAGTATAAAATTCCGGTACTTGCGCTGCCGGGCCCCGTCTTCTCACCTCAGAGTGAAGCTACAAATCTCATGATTTCCGGGGACTTGGCTAAAATAATCCTAAGTGTCGAAGACTTGGTGCAAACCCTTATTGTCCGCTTCGGTTCGGATTCCTATAATAAAGGTACGGGGCCTTTTCGGCCTCCAGGAGGTGTTCCAAACGCCCAAGTACAGCGTCTCAGCCGATACCCTGAAGTCGAAACTAACATATTGGAATTTTTGGGTGAACAAACCCAAGACTCCATTGGGATCGATATCTGGAAACTTCTGGCGCAAGGACAGAGCCGAGGTTTTTCCAGTTCTTCGCTGCTCGAGGCCCTCGAGGTTTTGCAGGCGGCGGGGAAAGTTCAGATCGCGGGTCGAAGACTCGAGAGGAGGGGGAGCCTATGAATCCTAAGGTTATGGATGCCGTTGGACTCATCGGGAGGTACGTCGCCGACAGCTGGGAGCATGTCGTCGATCCATCCGTCATGCTGGACGAGCTGGAAGCTCAGGGATTTTCCACGCGGGAAATTTCGGATGCTTTTCGCTGGATTGAGCGGAATACGCTCGGGGCGGACGAAGTCGCCGTGCTTTTGCCGGAGGCGACGCGGCCTTCGATGCGGATTTTGAGTGTCGTCGAGCGCACGCGCGTGACGCCCGAGGCCCAAGGGGTGCTCCAGCGGCTGCACGATCGCGGCTTGATCGACACGCTGATGCTCGAGGAGATGGTCGAGAAGGCCCTCAAGAGCGACGACGAAGAGATCGGCGCAAACGAAATGCGCCGGATTGCTTCGCTCACGATCTTCAACCGGGTACAGGACGAGTGGAAGGACTTCCTGAAGTCCACGAATACCCTCGTTCATTGAGAAACGTTCTCAGTCTATTCGAGAGCCGTGGGACCCCTTCGGTGTCCCACGGCTCTTTGTCGTTTCGGCCTTCGTGTCCCTTGAGAGCTACCCCGCGAAACGCTACTTTGATCTTCCCGTAGGGCAAGGCCCGTCACGGGACCTTCCCCTACCGATGGTCCGTCAACCGTCCCTATCTAGGAGAAGGAAACTTCATGCATAAGTCTCGTCGCGAAGCGGTTACCGCCATCCAAGGCAAAGCGCCGGTTACGCCCTTGAATCCCGTCACGAAGGTTTCCGATATTTTCGGAGTCCAAACCTTCAACGAGAAAGCGCAGAAGCAGTACCTCTCGGCGGACGTCGTCGACAAGCTCAAGAAAATCGCGAACGGTTCGGGCAAGCTCGAAGCCGATCTCGCGGGCGTCGTCGTCGAAGGCATCCGCAAGTGGGCCATCAGCTTGGGCGTGACGCACTTCACGCACTGGTTCCAGCCGATGACGGGCCTCACCGCCGAAAAACACGATTCCTTCATTTCGCACGATCCCGATTCGGGAACGGTCATCGAAAAATTCTCGGCCGGCCAGCTCATCCAGTCCGAGCCCGACGCCTCGAGCTTCCCCTCGGGCGGCATGCGCTCGACCTTCGAAGCGCGCGGCTACACGGCGTGGGACGCCTCGAGCCCGATCTTTGTCGTGGAGAACGGCGGATCCAAGACCCTTTGCATCCCGAGCGTTTTCGTCTCGTACACGGGCGAGTCGCTCGATACGAAGACGGCGCTTCTCCACTCGGTCGAGTCGCTGAGCACCGCCGCCGTCGAGATGCTCGGTGAGATGGGCGAGAAAGTTTCTTACGTCTCGGCCACGATCGGTTGCGAGCAAGAGTACTTTCTCGTCGATCGTCACTTCGTCGATCTGCGCCCGGACCTTCTCCTGACGGGTCGCACGCTCCTCGGCGCCGAATCGCCGAAGGGCCAACAACTCGAAGATCAGTACTTCGGGTCGATCCCGCCGCGCGTGCAGGCCTGCATGGCCGAGGCCGAAACCGAACTCTACAAGCTCGGCGTCCCGGTGAAGACCCGTCACAACGAAGTCGCCCCGGGCCAGTACGAGACGGCACCGATCTTCGAAGATGCGAACGTCGCCGCCGACCACAACATGCTCACGATGGAAGTGCTCCGTAAGGTCGCGCTTCGCCACGGCTTCGTCTGCCTCTTGCACGAGAAGCCTTTCGCCGGCGTCAACGGGTCGGGCAAACACAACAACTGGTCCATGGCGACCGACAAGGGCGAGAACCTTCTCGAGCCCGGCAAGACGCCCCACTCGAACTTCCGCTTCATCGCGGTCCTCTCGGCCGTCTTGGCCGCCGTCCACAAGAACCAGGTCGCGCTCCGCGCGGCGATCGCCTCGCACGGCAACGACCACCGCCTCGGCGCGAACGAAGCTCCGCCGGCGATCATCTCGGCTTTCATGGGTTCCACGCTGACGCAGGTCCTCGAGGCGATCGAGTCGGGCGCCGATCTCAGCAAGCAATCCGCGGAGAAGTCCCTCATCCAGTTCGGTATCAATCGCCTCCCGGCGCTGCCGAAGGACACGACGGACCGCAACCGCACCTCGCCCTTCGCCTTCACGGGCAACAAGTTCGAGTTCCGCGCCGTCGGTTCGAGCCAGCAGATCAGCTTCCCGGTCTCGGTGCTTAACGCCGCCGTCGCCGAAAGCATGAAGGAGTTCACCGAGCTCCTGAAGAAGAACAAGCAGGGCGCCGTTTCGACGGACTCCGCGGTTCTCGCCACGGCCAAAGAGTTCCTCACGCGTTCGAAGACGATCCGTTTCGAAGGCAACGGTTACTCGGAAGAGTGGAAGGCCGAAGCCCGCAAGCGCGGCCTGCATGAGCTCCTCAAGACCCCCGAGTCGCTCTCCACTTTCCTCAAGAAGGAACACCATGCGTTCCTCGTGAAGTCGGGCGTCTACACGGAAGCCGAACTCGAAGCGGTCGTGCATATCCGCCTCGAGCAGTACGCCAAGCACCTCGACATCGAGGCGAAGACGCTTCAACGCATGATCGAGCAAGCCGTCATCCCGGCCGGCGAGCAGTATCTCGGTACGCTCGGCGCCACGAAGACGGCTTCGAGTTCCTACGCGACGGCTAAGATCGAGAAGGTCGCGGGCCTGCTGACGCAACTCCAAACGGGTTGCGACAAGCTGACGTCGGTCCTCGATCGCGCGCACGAGGCGGGCGATCCGATGAAGGTTGCCGGCGTCTTCGCCGAGGAAGTCGCTCCGCTCATGGGTACGATCCGTAAGGCTTCGGACGCGCTCGAGACCGTCGTCCCCGACGAGCTCTGGCCCCTGCCCCGTTACCGCGAAATGCTCTTTATCCGCTAACGCGGAAGTCCCCCCAAACTACCGGAGCCAAACTCCGGACGAGGCCCCGCCTTCCGACCGGGAGGCGGGGCTTTGTATTTGGGGTCCTTGAATGGAGCTTCGTCAGCCCCTTGGCGGCGGGGGTCTCCCCGTTCGGCGCACTTCGTGAGACCCTGGGAGCCTATGGCCAATCTGCGCGCTCTCCATTCGATGCTCATCCTCGCTTCCTTCGGAAGCGGCGGGGCTATGGCCCAAGAAGCCATGACGGGCTACGTCGCCGGCGGCGGCGCCTTCGTCATGCATACGCAGGCCAGCGAATCGGGCTCGCGCCTCAACTACAAACTCGAGTTCGCGCGCGTCGTGAAGAACATCTCGGCCGAGCTGCGCTTCGGCACGGGCCTGAATTACAAAGACTACGGCGGCACGCTCAAGGGTTTCTGGCATTTCAACTTCCAAGACCCGACGACGTCGGCGACGGGCATCAGCTTGGGGCTCGGCGCGGGCGCCATGCACTCGGGCACGGGCACGGTGCTGACGGGAATGCGCGGCTTTACGGATATCGTCATCCATCCCTTCGTGCGCTTCCTTTGGGACTCCCGTTTCAACGTGGGCGGCGTGATCGAAGCGGGAATGGACTGGGTTCCCTATCGGACTTACACGGGCACCGGTACGACGGCCGACTCCACGACTCGGCTTCGCTTTTACGTCGGCGCTGGGATCGCGATCGGCGCTTAAAACCAGCTAAGCTCCTGATTCTTTGCGGCAATGACGTTCTCGTCTTGCCTCGAATTTCCGTTGAGATTTTTGGCATCCGCAGCTAATGCATGGCGTCATGAATTTTAACGGATTCGCCACCCTTCTCACCGTTTCCTTCGTCTTGGTTTCGCAGTCCGCGATTGCGGCCGGCGCTTCGGCCCCGGCGGCCGAAGTGATCAAGATGAACCGGCTCGACGATACGTACCCCGCTCCCGGTACGGCCGTTACGATCGACGTCTACAAACAACCCCAAGGTTTCGGTGTTCCGCGTCAGTTCGCCCTCATCGCGACGGCGGATCGCGTGTTGCCCGTCATGAACGTCTCGACGGGGCGTGCGGGTCGCGA
>DDRA01000173.1:24749-25657 GCA_002343545.1 Bacteriovoracaceae bacterium UBA2428 | reverse complement strand
CTCAGGTTGCGCGCGGTCGTGCTGACCTTCTCAGTGCTCGAATCTTCCATCTCGCGCCGCAGGTTCTGCAGGTTGAAGAAGGCGGCGGCCCCCATGATGGCGACGATGCTCATGGAGAGTCCCATGAGTTTGAAGCGAAGGGTCTTGAATCGTGAGCTGAAGCTTTTCATGTTTTTCTTAGGCGGCTTTCTTCTGTTCGCCGGAGGTGCGCGCGGCGAGTCCGAGGTCAGTGGCTCCGAGGGCCTTGGCGATGTCAATCAGGAGGATGAGGCGCTCTTCCTTGCGGTAGATGCCCGTCACGTAGTCGTTCGCCTTGGAGTTTTCCATCTGCGGGCGCGGCGAGAGGTGGGTGGGGTCGGGGTTCAGGACCGACTCGACCTTGTCGACGATGACGCCGAGGCTGTTCGGGTGCAGGTCGCAGATGATGACCGCCGTGTCGGCGCTCGCGTTCGGCTTGATGCCGAGCTTCGAGCGAAGGTCGAGCACCGAGATGACCTGGCCGCGCAGGTTCATGATGCCGACGAAGTGCGACGGCGTCTGCGGCACGGGCGTGATCTCGGGAACCGCGATGACCTCGCGCACGGTCAGCAGGGGAATGGCGTATTCCTCCTTGCCGAGCATAAAGCAGAGATACCGGTTTTGGTCGTTGTCGCTCACGCTGCCTCCTTAGAAAAGCCCACGAGTTCCTGGAGCTCCAGGATGAGGGCGGGACGTCCGTCGCCGAGAATCGCGCTGCCGCCGAAACCGTGCGTGCGCTGCATCTCGGTGCCGAGTTTTTTGATGACGACTTGGTGCTGGCCCACGATGTCGTCCACGTGGACGGCGTAAGGCTGGGCCTGGGTGCGGACGACGATGGCGATGCCGCCGCCGTCTTCGTTGGGCTTGCGCGCGCCCGCGGCGCCCGCCGC
>DDRA01000173.1:24276-24602 GCA_002343545.1 Bacteriovoracaceae bacterium UBA2428 | reverse complement strand
GCGCCCGCGGCGCCCGCCGCCCGCTTCTGGTTGAGCAGCTTGGAGAGGCGCAGGAGCGGCAGCGGCTCGTCGCGGAGCTTGAAGATCTCGCCCATGTTCGCGACGGGGTGCAGGTCGCCGGCTTCGATCTTCACGGACTCGTGCACGTGCGCGAGCGGGATGATGAAGCGATCCTGGTCGGACTTCACGACGAGCCCTTCGATGATCGCCAGCGTCAACGGCAGGAGCACGCGGAAGGTGGAGCCCTGGCCGACGGCCGTCTCGACCTCGATCTCGCCCTGGATGGCTTCGATGTTCGTCTTGACGACGTCCATGCCGACGCCGCG
>DDRA01000173.1:23871-24157 GCA_002343545.1 Bacteriovoracaceae bacterium UBA2428 | reverse complement strand
ACGTCCATGCCGACGCCGCGGCCGCTCACTTCGGTGACCTGGGCCTTGGTGGAGAAGCCCGCGTGGAAGATGAGGTTCACCGCCTCGCGGTCCGAGATGTTCTGGCCGGGACGCAGGATGCCCTTCTCGAGCGCCTTCTGGCGCAGGCGATTGGCGTCGATCCCGTTGCCGTCGTCCTTGATTTCGATGACGAGTCGGCCGCCGCGGTGGAAGGCGGCGAGACGCACGGTGCCCGTGTCGGGCTTGCCGCGTGCGACGCGTTCCTCGGGCGTCTCGATGCCGTGGT
>DDRA01000173.1:9097-23769 GCA_002343545.1 Bacteriovoracaceae bacterium UBA2428 | reverse complement strand
CCTCGGGCGTCTCGATGCCGTGGTCGCAGGCGTTCCGGATAAGGTGGACGAGCGGATCGCCGAGCGACTCGACGATCGTCTTGTCGACCTCGGTTTCCTCGCCCTCGATCTGGAGTTTGACTTTCTTATTGAGGACCGAAGACGTGTCGCGGACGATCCGCTGCATCTTCTGAAAGGTCTGCTTGAGCGGCACCATGCGCAGGCTCATCGAGAGATCCTGGATCTCCTTGGTGACCTTGCCCATCTGGTGCACGGTGCGGCGTAGAAGCGTCGGGTTCGACCCGTAGGCCTGCTCCTGGAGCACGGTCTGGAAGATGACGAGCTCGCCGACGAAGTTCACGAGCCGCTCGAGTCGGCTCAAGCTGACGCGAATGCTTTCTTCCGGCGCGGGCGTGTTGCCGCCGGCGGCTTTCGCGCCCTCGGCCTTCGGCGACGGGGTCGCCGCGGGCGTGGGAGCGGCCACGCTCGCGAGCGGCGGCGGGGTCGGGGCGACGGAAGGCGTCGGCACCGGCGTCGCGACTTCGCTCACGACGGGGTCCGCCGCGACGACGAAGGGTTGGTCGAGCCGGGCCAGAATATCAGCCTCGGATTCGAAGGCGGCGGGCGGCGGCAGGTCGGCCGCGTGGATTTCGGCGGGCTCTTCGAAGGCGCTCGCGTCGGGAACCGACGCCTCATTCGGGGAAGCTTCGACGAGCGCGTCCGCGGGCGTGAAGCTCTCGATGCGCTGGATGATCTCGTCGCTCGGCACCGAGGCGTTGAAGTCCCCGCGCAGCGCTTCGATGAAGCGCCCGAGATGATCGTTGCACGCGAGCAGCAGCGAGATCGTCGTCGGCGTGACGGCGAATTCGCCCGTCTTGCATCGGAGCAGGAGGGTTTCGAACTTGTGCGTGAAGGTACCCAGCTCCTCGAAGCCGACGGCCCGCGAACTTCCCTTCACGTTGTGGGCCACGCGGAAGATCTGGTCGAGGATCGACTTGTCCTCGGGATTCTCCTCGAGCCGCAGGAAGTAGCGTTCCGCTTCTTCGAGAAGGCCGGTGACCTCTTCCAGAAAACTGGCTTTGAGCTCTTGTTCGAAATCCATCACGGCTCTTATCGGAGCTTCGCGGGGAGAGGATAAGTATTGGAATTATGAAATTTTGGAGGCCTTTTTTGGGTGCGCTGCGTTGCGAACAAATTAAGAATAAATCTCGGGAGCTAGAACGGCGTTCTTGGGGCCGGCCGGCCGGAGAAGCGCAAAGGGGGCGCGGGAGCACACCCAAAAAAATTCCTTAATAAAACGAACGATCGTGCTATTCTTAGGGGGTGAAGTTTCGCAAAGGTGATTCGACCAAGCAGGCCATTCTCGACCATGCCGTCCGTTTGGCTTCGGCCATCGGGCTGGAAGGGCTCAGCATCGGGAGCCTGGCTTCCGACCTCAAACTTTCGAAGAGCGGCCTCTTCGCGCACTTCAAGTCGAAGGAAGCGTTGCAGGTCCAGGTGCTCGAGGCTTCGGCCGCGCGCTTCACCGAGCGCGTCGTTCGTCCGGCCCTCGTCGAGCCCCGCGGCGAGAAGCGGGTCCGCGCGCTCTTCGATCGTTGGCTCGCGTGGGGCCTGGCCCCCGGAGACGAGGGAGGCTGCGTCTTCGTGCAGGCCGCCGCGGAGTTGGACGATCGCCCGGGGCCGGCCCGCGATCGCCTCGTCGAGCTCCAGCGAAACTGGATCGAGATCCTCGCCACGATCGCCGGGCACGGCGTCGAGGCCAAGGCGTTTCGTCCCGATCTCGACCCGCGCGCCTTCGCCCAGGAGCTTTACGGGATCATGCTCTCGCTCCATTACTTCGTGCGTCTGCTCGGCGACGAAGCCGCGGTCGAGCGGGCGCGCGCGAACTTCTCGGCGTTGCTCGCGCGCTCCCGCGTTCCGTCGTCCCCGAGCTCGCGCCCAGCGTCGTCGCGTTCCCGGCCCCGCAAAACCCAGAGGAGCTCCGTATGACTAACCTCGTAAAAGTCCCCGAGTCCCCCGCGTCTCCCCGTGCTTCGCGCCGGCCGCACTTGCTCCAAAGCGCCGAAGCCCGGGTCGTCCCAAGCCCGGCCGGCGCGCTCAAGGTCTTCCGTTGGGGCGACGCCGGTCCCCGCGTCCTGCTCCTGCACGGTTGGGACGGCCAGGCTTTCCAGATGGAGCACTTCGTCGAACCGCTCTTGGCGCGCGGCTACGTCGTGATCGCGCTCGACGCGCCCGGGCACGGGGAATCGGGCGGTCGTCTCGACGTGGCGGAAGATTTTTTGGGCGCAATCCAGGCGATCGAAGCCGTCTACGGAAACTTCGAAGCGATCGTCGGACATTCGCTCGGGGGCGCGGCCGCGTTGCAGGCCCACCTCACGGGTCGACTCCAGGTCGCGCGGGTCGTGACCCTTGGTGCGCCCGTCGAGGTCGAGAAGTTCAGTCTTCGCCAAGTCGCCAAGCCCGAAACGGCCTCGCGGCGTTGGGCGCGTCTCGCGCTCGGGCGCTTCGCGACGTGGTTCGCCGCCTCGGAGTCATCCGTCGCGAGTTGGGAAGATTTTTGTTTGGAGCGCCGCCGCCGGGAAAACCGCGCCGACATCTTGATCGTTCACGATCGGGACGATCGCATCGTGAGCTTCGAACAGGCCCAGGAGCTCGCGTGGAGGACGAACGGATCGATTCTCCACGCGACGGAGGGGCTCGGGCATAACCGCGTCCTCCGAAACGACGCGGTCATCGCCCGCGTCGTCGCCTTCGTTAGCGGTGAAGCGAAGCCGGACGCAGCGTAACGCCTTCCGGCATGATCGCGTCGCAAACCTTCGCGGCCGTCATGAAGCTCGCGTAGCTCCACGTCAGGTCGAAAGCGCCTTGCATGAAGCCGTTGTCGCGGCGGAACTGCTCGGACATGCGGTCTTGCGCGCCCCGGTGGCGAAGCACGCGGGCAAAGTAACCTTGCGCCTTCTCGAGGTGCAGGTTGATCAGCTCTTGGCTGAGCGCGGAACTGCGCTCGAGCGTGGCGCCCATGAGCGAGAGGCTCGGACGCTTGCCCACGCTCGAAAAGAGGCGGGGGTGGGGGTGAGCCGCGACCGTATCGAGCTTGACCTTGCCTTCTTGCGAAGCGATTTCTTGGGCCGCGCGGCAGTGGTACTCCGCGAAGCCTTGCGTCGCGAGGAACCAGGGGTTGCCGCCGTCAAAGCCGACGCCGTCGTAGACGTCTTCGGGGTAGCGCCCGATACCGACGCCGACGCTGCGGTCGCGGTTGATGGGGTAAAGCGCGCGGAAGGTCTCTTCGAGCTTGAGCGCCGTCGAGAGCATGCGTCCGTCGGTCGCCTTCCACGGCGAAGCGTCGCCGTAGGCGTGCAGGAGCCCCAAGATCACGGCCACGTCGAGGCCCGACTTCTTATGGTCCCAGCCGGAGACGCGGTTACGCGTGATCTGAAAGTAGCCCTTCGGCGCGTCCCAGAAACGATTCAGGTCGTCGCCGATGAGCTTGGCTTCGCGGCGATAGTGGGCGGCCGCACCGCCGTCGTTCATCATTTCGGCGAGTTCGGCGCCTTCGAGGAGGGCGGCCTGCTGCGTGATGCGCGTGTAGAAGTGGTCGCCTTTGACTTCTTCCCAGAGGTCGTAGGACGGGTCACGCCAGGTGCGCGCCACGTACTCGAGGTCCTTTTTGACCATCGAGTTCGTGGGCAGACGCGAGTCGTAGAGGTCGCGTTGCACGAAGGAGCGGTTCGAGTTCGTTTCGCGCAAGAGGCGCTTGGCCAGGCGGGCGCCCGTGACGGCGCGCAAAGCCGGGCCGTCGTTCTGCGGACGACCCCAAGGACCCGTGAAGGCCGTGCCGTCGATCATGTACTTGGGCTCGCCAAGATCGCCGCTCGGCGGGTTCAGGCTTTGGAGAAGCCGCTCGAAGGAGATCCAGGGACGAAGGAAAAGGCGCTCGCCTTCCTTGTCGGAAAGGGTGGCCTGCATGACGAGGGCCGCGTCGCGGACCCAGTGAAACAGATAGTTCGCTTCGCCTTCGCGGGTGCCCGAGGGCGAAGCGATGACGGCACCCGGCTTGGCTTTGGGATGCTGAAGGTTCGAGTAAAGGTGGCGCCGAGCTTGGTCGGCCTGCCGCGAGACTTCCACGGGAAGTCCGGCTTGGGCGCTCACGCCGAGGATTGCGAGAAGGCCAAAGCCTTGGATTCGAAGGGTCTTGCCAACCAATTGTTGTAGCGTCATTCCGGATCCTCCCTGCTCGGTTCCATCCCCCCGGACGTCGGGAATAGGGACCGAGACAACGCACCTACGCTGAGCGAAGATGCCGGGTGGAGCAAGTCCCTGACAAGAAAAAAACCCACGGAATTCGTCGATTTCCACCGATTTTTGGAGGTATAGACGGAACAATGGGCGTGAAAAACCGGAACTCCTTGATTCTTCTATGGCTCCTTTTGTCCGCTTTCGCCGGCGGTGCCGTGGCGACCTGGGTCGCCCCCCGCACGATCGCCTGGTACTTCGAGCCTCCCGTCGAGATCGGCGTGAACTGCCGCCCCGCGACCGAGTGGGCCATGGCCGGCCTCATGAAGGCCCAGATGTGGGGAATGATCGCGGGCTTCGTCTTGGCGGCCGTCGTCCTCTTCCTGAAGACGCGCCGAGATCCGCCGGCGCCCCAAGCTTAGCGACGCGAGTTCGTCGCGCGGACGAACTCGAGTTCGCCTTCGCGGAGTCGATCGTGGGGGCGTTCTCGTTCCTCCGTGGCCTCCACGTGCGTGCCGGACGGGAGCATGCGGCCCGATCCGGCCATCGTTTCGGGCAAGGGAACTTCGTAGATCATCGCGGTGCCCACGCTCGTCGGTCCGACCAAGAGTCCCAGGAAGAGTACGGATCGGAGTTTTCTCATTTTGCGGCCTCCTCTGAGCCTCTGTATTTCAGTTTAAGTGCCAAGCATAAGTGCTTGGATTTGGTCGGTTTGCTGGGGTGCTTTGACCCCAAATTCACGCAATATTTGGGGTCGCCCCGCCTCGGCGCCTGCTAAGCTGAAAACATGAGAACGGCACTGCGAAACAAGCTCGAAGAAGGGGTGCGGGTCTCGGCCTGGGGCCGCCTTCACGACTTCGCGAACCGCGATGCGATCATTCTCATCTCGGAGGAACTCGACCTTTTGGACGTGGCCGAGCGAGTCGTCCGCGATGACAAGGAGTTCGTGGCCTCGTGGGTCGAGGACAGCCTCGTTACGAAACCGAACTCGCTTCAGCTCCGGAAGTGGGAAGAGACGCCTTCACGTCCCTTTCGCTGCCTCGTCGTTTACCCCTACATTCTCATCCAAAGCGTCGCGAGTTGAGGGAGCCCCCGACTTCGGGGGCGTCGATACGGGTTGGGTCGTGTTCTCGATACGAGGCAGGAAGCGGTCGAACTCGTAGGAGAAGGTCAGGAGCGCGCCCAGGCGGCTCTCGCGGTAGTCGGCGATCTCGTTGTCGCCGATCGAAGCCGTCCGTCCGTTGGACCTTTGGTAGAAGAGTCCGAAACCCGAAACGACGGGGCCGAGCCGACTCTGAATTCCCCCGGTGATTCCCCAAAAGGGCGTGTCGGTCGATCCGACGGAGCTCTGGCCTTCGACGAGTTCCGTCGACGATCCGTTGTAGCTGAGCCCGCCCATCCAACGGAAGCGAGGCGTCCACTGCCACGCGACTCCGGTCGAGACGCGCCAAGCCGCCTTCGTCCGGACGGAAAGCGAGAAGGCCGAGTCGGGGTAGGGGTCGTACTCGGCCGGCAGCTGCACGCCCACGTCGGCGAGCCAAAGGAGGTTCTCGTCGAGACGGGCCGAGACCCCCGCGAGCAGGTCCGTCGGCAGGCCCCAGTTGGCGCGGATCGTCTCGTGATTCTGGAGTTGGTGGTCAAGGCGGCTGGTGCCCCCGCTCGTCGAGAGTTTGTTCGAAAGGACCTGCCCGCCGCCTTGTCCGGAAAGGCGCAGCAGCGGGGACTGCACGCGAAGGCCCGCGCTCCACCACCGCGACGGCGAATAAAGCAGACCCAGGCCCAAAACGAGGCCGCGCACGTTCGCGTCGAAGTCGGCGGCGATGGAATCCTGCTTGGGCGTTTCGCTCGCGTTCGGGTACGCGATGTCGACGACGAGGCTCGACACCTCGGAGTGTTGGAGTCCCGCGACCGAGACGCCGAGCGAAAGCGAATCGCTCAGACGGAAGGCCGTCGATCCCCCGAACCAAAGATCCTTCGTAACGAGGTTCGTGATGAGCGAGGTCCGGGTGTTCTCGGTTTCCCAATGGCGGCGCGCGCGAAGCTCCTGGAGGTCGGGCACGAGCACGAAAAATCCGACGGGGCGTCCCCAGAGGTGTTGGGATCCCATGACGGCCGCGGGAATGGGCGAGAGGCCCGAGAGTTTGAGGTCGAGGTCGCGCTTGTCGACGACGAGAAAGGCGCCGGACTCCGCCGCGGAACTTTGGAAGACGCTGCCCTCCGCCGATAGCCGGTGGCTCTCGAGGGTCATGAGGGCGGCCGGATTGTAGAAGGGCGCGCCCGAGCTGCCGAGCGCGGCGACGCCCGTGTTCGCGAGAAAGGCCTCTTGCTCACCGAGGGGCTGGAGCGCGCGGTTCTGGATGTAGCTCGCGTGGGCGGGAGACGCGACCGCGAGGCCGAGACAAAGAAGGGGAAGACTCCGGGGAAATCGCCTTAACACGAAAATTATAAAAGCGGCGAAAGCGTCGTAAATCAATGGGCATCCCGTGGGGCGCGCGCGCGGCGCGCCCTCGCGACGCTTCGCGATCGGTTAAGATGAAGGCGCGATGAAAAGGAACCTCTCGTCATGGCTTTCGTTCGGACGGACCGCGCTTCTCTCGCTTTGCGGGGTGGCGTTCTCGGTCACGGCGCTCATCCCCGAAAGGGTGCGTGCCGAACAGCTCGAATCCGCGCTGAGCCGAGGCGTGGCTCGCTACGAGAAGGCCCGTAACGAGGGCGTTTCGCGGGGGCCGCAATCGATCGTCGAGGGGCTCGGTTACGTTTCTAAGGTCGACCAAAAGTATCTCTTGGAACGGCTTCAGGGCGGGGCCCTGCCGGAGCTTAAGATCCTCGCCAAAGATTCGCTCCGCTTCGAGATCGAGGGGCGTTGGCACGTGCTCGACGTCGTCGAGTCGGAGCCCTACCTCTACCGGCTCGACGGCCGCGACTTCCGCTACGATCCCAAGCTGAGCCTGGAGCGGAACGTGGCGCGGATCGAGACGCTTCTCGCTTCGCCGCCCGTCGGCGCGTGGTCTTGGCTCGTGCCCGAGGCGCGGGCCGTCGGGATGGGCGTGATGATCGGCGGGGCGCTCGTCTTCGCCCTCCTCGGCGGGTTGATCGGGGCGAATTGGCAAAAGAAGAAAGCCGCCAAGCGTCTCGCGGCCGAGGAAGAAGAAAGCTACCGCGGGGGCGGCTCGCACGCTTCGCCCCCCCCGGGCTACGAAACCGAGATCGAGCGACTCGAGCGTCAGAACGATTGGCTGCGCCGTCGTCAGAAGGACGCCGAGCGTCTCGAGCAGCTCCGCAAGGAGAACGAAGAACTCCGGCGTTAAGTCGCGCGTCCGCGACCCGGACGTAAATCCCGCCTGACAGCGGGGGCCGGGCCCACTAAGGTGGGCGCATGGCAAAGCGAGAGACGGCCGTGCTGGCCGGAGGGTGTTTCTGGGGCGTCGAGGATCTCCTGCGTCAGCTGCCGGGCGTCGTCGATACCGAAGTCGGCTACGCGGGCGGCGCCGAAGCCGAGCACGCTCGCTACGAGTTCGTGAAGACGGGCCGCACGGGTCACGCCGAAGCCATTCGCGTCGACTTCGACCCCGAAGTGCTCCCTTACGAGGACTTGCTCGACGCGTTCTTCCGCATGCACGATCCGACGACCCTTAATCAGCAGGGCAACGACATCGGTACGCAGTACCGCTCGGCGATTTTCTACGCCGACGAAGCCCAGCGCGAAACGGCCGAGCGCGTGAAGGCGCGGGTCCAGGCGTCGGGCAAATGGCCGCGCCCCGTGGTCACGCAAATCGTGCCGATGGCGCCCTTCTATCCGGCCGAGTCTTACCACCAGGATTACCTCGAGAAGAATCCCGGCGGCTACACCTGCCACTACTGGCGGGACTAGGCTCGGCTCGGCGCGCGCCCCTTAGAGAGGTTCGCAGCAACCGGCGTTGTAGTTGGGCTGGTCGTAGACGATCGCGGGCGCCGCCTCGAGCAAGAGGGGCCTGCGTTGGCCTTCGCAATCGTAGCGCAGGTCTTCGCCCTTCGGGCCTTCCATGAGCACGACGAGCTCGTTGCGGCCGCGGCAGATGTTCTGGACCGAGCCGACTTTCGTGCAAGCTTTCCACACGCCGCCGACGAGCGTTTCGTAGGCGCGGCAGAACTCGAGCGCCGAGCGGCAGACGTAGCTTCCCGTGACCGTCTTATGGCCGATCTGAGCCGACCCGCAGGTCGCGTGGGTCACGCGGATCGGGCGTGCCTCGGCCGTCGCCGAGAGCGCGAGGCCGACGAAAGCGAGGAGGGCGAGGCGGATCGAAGCCGTCATGGGGGAGGGCATAGCCGAAGCCTTCCCCCGAAATCGAGCGAATTCAGCCTGGCGTCGCGGCCGAACGGTAAATCGAAAAGCTCGGAAAATGCTCGGGCGCGACGATCTGGCTCAACCACGGGTGCCTTCGTTCGATGGCGTCGCGGCTCGAGCGGCCGCGGGCGGCCACCGCGACGGGGTGCCTTTGCGCGTGCGCCCGGACCTTGTCTAAAGTCGCGTCGATATCGCTTCGGCTCCCGAAGTCGTAAAGAAAGTAGAATTCCGCGTCCCGGAGCGGGACTTGGGGGGCCGCCACGTCGCTCGCGAAGATCTCCGTTCCCTCGAGTCCGCGTTCCCGCGCCGCCCGTTGCGATTCGTGGGCGCGGGCCTCCACGATCTCGTAGCCCGTGAAACGGCACCCGGGGGCGTGCCGGGCCAAGACGTGCGCGAGTCGCGCGTAGCCCGAGCCGATGTCGACCATCCTTTGCCCGGCCCCGGGAGCGAGTCGCTCCACGAGGTAGCGCAGCTCGAAGTAGGTCGTTTGCAGGGCCTGGGCGTCGAGCCCGATCCAGGTCTCGCGCCCCGCTTCGCGCGGTTCGGCGTCGATCGAGGCCTCGGCGGCGGCGACGCGCAAACCCAGCCATTTGTCGCAAAGACGGGCGTGCGTCTTGGCCGCCTCGAGCGTGTAGGTGCCCGGTTCGACGAGGGGAAAAGGATCGCGCGGGTCGAAGTCCGGCTTCACGTCGTCGGGGCGCCGGGGCGGGGCGTCAGTCGTTGGCCGGAGTCCAGGCGCTCGCGGTAGCACTTCGGGCAGGCGGGCAAGTAGGTCTCTTCGGCGCCGAGCTGGATCGAGGGCCCTTGGAGGGTGGGGACGCCGTCGAGGAACTTCAGGTTGAAGATCGCTTTGCGGTTGCAGAAGTGGCAGGTGCTCTTGACCTCTTCGATGTTGTCGGCGAGCTCGAGCAGGCGCTTGGACCCCTCGAAGAGAAGGGAGCGGAAGTCCGTGCGGAGTCCGTAGCAGATCACGGGGATGTCGAGGTCGCGCGAAACGTCGCGCAGGCGCTCCACGAAGGCGGGCGGCAGGAACTGCGCCTCGTCCACGAGCAGGCAGCTCACCCCTTCGAGGGCGGCGGGGTCGAGGCGCGTGTCGGCGTCGACGAGGACGTCGGCGGCTTTTTCGAGCCCGCTACGCGACTTCACCTGTTCCGCGCCGAAGCGCGTGTCGAGACGCGGCTTGAGGATGAGGACTTTCTTGCCTTGCTGCTGGTAGCTGTGGGCGGCCGCCAGCAAGTTCATCGTCTTCGCGCTGCCCATGGAACCGTGTCGAAAATAGAGCTTGGCCATGGCCGGAGCTAACGACACGCGGGCGGGGCTGGCAAGCCGGGAAATCCTCGCGGCCGGCTCGACTTCGGGGCCGGAATCGGAAAAACTCCGGGTCCGTGGCCAAGACCCTGCATACCGAAGCCGACAAGAAGCGCGCGCTCTTTCTGGCGTTCCTCACGATCTTCCTGGATTTGCTCGGCTTCGGGATCATCATCCCGATTCAGCCTTTCTTTGCGGAGTCCTTCGGCGCTTCGCCGACCCTCGTGACGGTGCTCGGCGGGTCGTACTCGCTCATGCAGTTTCTCTTCGCGCCCTTCTGGGGGCGGCTCTCGGACCGCATCGGCCGCCGGCCCATCATCCTGATGAGCGTCTTCGTCGCGATGATCGGCCACGTGCTTTTCTCGGTCACCTCGAGCCTCGCCATGCTCTTCGTGGCGCGCATGATCGCGGGTTTCGGCAACGCGAATCTGGGCACGGCGCAGGCCATCGTGTCGGACACGACGGATTCGTCGTCGCGGGCGAAGGGCATGGGTCTCATCGGCATGGCCTTCGGCCTTGGCTTCGTGTTCGGGCCCGCTCTCGGCGGCTTCTTGGGATCGACCTACGGCGTGCGGGCGCCCTCGATCGCGGCTGCCGTCCTTCAGGGCCTCAACTTGCTGCTCGCCTTCTGGCTCTTGCCCGAGACGCGCGACCCTTCGCGCGAGGTCGCCGTGCATGGGCGCCGCGCGCCGCTGAGTCTCGCGGCTTTCCGTCGCGCGATCCGTCACGAAGGCGTCGGCTCGCTCTTCTCGATCACGCTCGTCGCGACGCTCGCCTTCGCGATGATGGAACAGACGATCGGCCTGCTCGTGCAGGCCATCTGGGTCACGCCTCTCGGGCTCGACCTGGACGCCTCGACTCGTCTCGCGGCCAAGCTCACGGGCTACTGCCTCATCGTCGTCGGCGTGACGGCGACGGTCGTGCAGGGCGGGCTCATCGGTCCACTCGTCAAGCGACTCGGCGAACGCCGGCTCATCCGGATTTCGCTGTGGGTGCTCGTCATCGCGCTCGCGACCGTGCCGCTCTTCGCGGAGACCGGGCGTTTCCCCGTTTTCCTTTTGAGCGGGGCTTTGCTCGCGATCGGGTCGGGCTTGCTGACGCCCTCGACGAACAGTCTCATCTCGAAGTCCATCGGCGAGGACGAGCAAGGCGGCGTGCTGGGCCTCAACCAAAGTCTTTCTTCGCTCGGGCGGGTGCTCGGCCCCCTCGTGGCGGGCGCGCTCTTCGAATATTCCCGCGCGGCGCCCTTCCTCACGGGCGCGCTCATTCTCGTTATCGTGGGACTCTTCGCTCGTCGACTGGGAGCTCCGGCTCGGACGGCGGCCTGAACTCCGGCGCTCTCCGAAAGTGCGCGGCGCCAAAGACATTGCCGAGGGTGGACTCGGTCTGCGTCAAGGTGCGGGGAGCGACGTGGCGAAACAAGAACGCGGGGACGCCTCTTCTTCCTTTGGCGTCGGCGTAGTCAACGTCGCGGTGTTCGCAGCTTTGGGCCGCGGATTCGAGTTGGTTGAGATCGTCGGCGCCCCCCATGATCGAGTCGAACACGGACAGGAAAGCGTCGAGGCTCTCGTCGCCGTCGGTCTCGCTTCGGTAGGTCGAACGGCTCGTCGTGACGACGAGCGGTTGCGTCGGCGGCGGGGAGCCTGGTTGGACGAACGGAGTGCAGGCTCGACGGACCTGGGGTCCGTAGTGACTCTCGGTTGAACACGCGCCCAAAAATACGAGCGCGGGTTTGTCGGGGCTACGGGCGAGGGCGCGGGTGAACTCGTCCGTGCGATTTACCGTACGAGCGTAGTCGTGACTGAAGTATTCGTTCGAGCCGACGGGTGGCTTTTCCGGAATCGGGACGACGCCGTTGGTGAGACCTCGGCCGTTGCGGGCGTGGCCGAGGTACACGATCGCGTCGGGTTTTCACTCCGGGGACTGGGCGAGTAGGACCTTGCGAGCCGCTCGCGATCGCGCCGCTTGTTCGGGCGTCATGCGTCCTCTCTCGTTCGTGCCGGTGGCTCGCGCCGAGCCGTAGACGTTTTCGTAGTGATCCGAGCTCTCGGAGCTGCGAATGAGAGTCACGTAGGCGTACTTGGGGTTCTCGATCGTCGAGGTCGAGAGCTCGCGTCGGAGGATCCGAAGGTAGGGTTGGACGTCGGGTTGGGAAACGAGCAAATTGTGGAGTTGGACGGGTAACTGGTGCGGTTGGAGTTGGGCGAGCGGAGTTTCCTTGAATCCCAGCTTTCGGGTGAGATGCTGCGCGAGACGGGTTTCCTGGAGTCCGTCTTCGGTTTGCGGTCGCCGCTTTTCTTTCTTGTCACCGACGTCGTCCAGGTAACCGAGCACGATGCGGAGATCGAAAGATCCGTCGGGTCCCATGAGGTAGTTCAAGATGGGGCCGGCGGTGCAAGGGCGAACGGAAACCTCGTCGAGGGCTTCGAAGGCCGGCCGCGCAATGGGTGGGCCCATCGCACTCTCCTGCGGTACTATCCCCTCCGTCGGGGAAGCGGCGTTGGCGATAGGCCCCAAAACGACCACGAGAAACCCTACGCCGATTCGACGGACCACCACCCCATCCTAAGCCGGAAGGTCCTCGAGGTCCTGTTAAGATACCGTGAAGCAGCCTGGCGCGGTCTGAGCGATAAGGAAAATGAGGCGGTTGCCTGAAGCAACCGCTTGTCCGCGCCGTAATCGATGCAATGAAGGATCGCTACTCTGTAAAAGTTGCGACTTGATCCCGGCCCACGCGCCACGGGATTTGAGAAGCTACGCGTCCCGACGATTACAACCGCAGCCACCCGCATTCGGCCTTGAAAATGAAGTCCCCTTTAGAGTACCGAGACCAACCGTCCTCAGGCACTAACAGGCTGTTGAAAAAGTGCCGTCTGCGGCGTTCTCGGTCGCTCAGAGCCCTTCGGGCGGCTACCTCGCTCCCTGCGGCCTTGCATCCGACGACTTTTTCGACAGCCTGCTAAAGTGTCCGTCTCATCGGGGGCAACTCCACCAACAGCTCCAGGTACACTTCACGACCAAGTCGGCGGTGGTTTTCTTTCACCCAATGATACCAGGGAACTTCATTGATCATAGCCGCGTCCGGCGCGGAACAGGCTTCCGGCATGCAGTAATGAGGGATAAAGGGGGCAAAATGATGCAACGTGTGTTTGTCAAAATACAAAAATACTCCCGCGCTCACCCAACGTGGAAAACGCAGCGTGCGCGTGAAGAGGTCATGCTCGCGTAAGGCGAAGGCCTCGGGTCTCTTCGATGGCACCAAGGTCGCCGGGGCGGGCAAGCCGCGCTCGGCACTCACGCCGTTGTGCTGGCTGATCACCAAAAAATCAGATGTGAAGAGGTAAAGCATGAACGGCACAAGCAAGAGCTTCAGGTAAGCGAGACCGAGCAGGAACAACGCCGCAAGGTGCATGAGAAGCCAGAATATCGCGCTTCCATCGCGGGGCGCAGCGGGTACCGCCGAGTCGGGTCGTGCGCAACCCCGGGTCCGTTTTTTTTGGCTCAGCTTGCTGAGCGTGAAGAGCACGCTGAAGATCGGAATATGCAGGCGCCAGGCCCAATCCAAGAAGCGTAGGAACCCCGGAGAAAGCTCCTCGGCCTTCGGTAGCTGAAGTGAGGGATCGCGCTCGGGGGTGCCCGTCCATTTATGATGCTCAAGATGGCTTTTCTTCCAGCCGTCGAAGGGCACAAAGGCCCACAGCGAAAAGACCCAGCCGAAGACTCGGTTAAGGCTCCGCGTTTGGAAAAACGCATTGTGAGCGCATGAATGCAGAATCGCGAAGGCCCGCCAGACACAAACGAACAAGAGAAGCTGGCCGAGAATCCAGGTGCCCCAAGAGTGCAGAGACAAAAAAATGCCCGCGCCGACAAGCAGCGTCTCAACCAGCACCCCCGTCCAGGCCCGCCGGTCGCTCGCGCGCAAAGCGCGAGTCTGTTGCAGGAGCCGGGCATGCGCGATCGCATCCATCAGCGCCCCCCTCCGGCAAGGCCCGCCAGCTCGGCCTCGCTGATCCTCAAGACGGGTTGCACTTTCACGTCGCCCTCGAGCATTCCGCGTTTCTGACACAGATCGAGGTAGAGGCGAAGCGCCCCCGCCGGTGCCACCAAGATGGCCGACTCACCGAGCTGACCAAGTTCGCGAGCCAATCGGTAATGAAAATGCTCCAGCAGCATGCGCTCCAAACGCTCCGAGGTGCCGGCTGCGGGGCTTGCATCACAAACCAGCACGTAGCGAGGCCGATCGCCGATGCTCAGAAAAAAGGAGCCGCGCGCGCAGGCTCCGGCCATTTCTCCCAAACTCTGGTACGAGAGCTTCTCCCCAACAAGATCGCTGGTGGCCTCGCGCCCCAAGAAGCAGAGATCGGGAACGCCGTTTACGAAGCCCCGCACTTCGATAAGATCCTCCATCTGGTAGCGAAGCAAACCATTCCCCGAAGACAGTATAGGCTTGACCACATCTCCCCTCTTTAGCTCCCAGGCGGGAATCACGCTTCCATCGGATTTATGGAACTCGTAGAAATGGCTTGAATAAGAGAGAAGGTACGTGTCGCTGAAAGGCAGCGTGACCACGCCCTCGGTAGCGAAGAGTCCCTTGCCTTGAAATGCCGCCCGCGTGAAGAGTTTCTGGAGCTGCTCAAAAAAATCTTTCGATGTCGAGGTGCTCCAGGCGCTCACGAGCGCAAGCCTCGGCCAGAAGGCGTTCAGAAATTCGGCCGAGACCGTGCCGTTCCAGCGGCGCAGCTTCTCGGCCTGGCGTGCGCTCCTGGGGGGCTTTTCCCCCAACCCCCCACCCCCCCCCCCCCCCCCCCCCCACCCACAACCCCCCACT
>DDRA01000173.1:2349-9072 GCA_002343545.1 Bacteriovoracaceae bacterium UBA2428 | reverse complement strand
GGCGCTTTCACCGCAAGCTCCCAGCGCCCCGTCGCCAGCACTTCGGCCAAGCGGACTCGCTCGCGCGCGAGGCTCTTGAGCATCTCGAGCAAAAAAGTCGGGCTCCACACCGAAATGAACGAGAGGTCCTCGGCGGCGGCGAGATAGGCGAGGGTTGCAACCTTGGAATCATCGGAACTTGCGAGAAACGCGAGCTCGTCTGGCACCGCCTGCACTCTTGAGAGCACCGCTCGCTTTAGCCACGGCAGGTGCTGGAGGTCGCTGTTCTCCGAGAGTTGCGCGCGCAGCTCCGTCGGGAACCACGACAACGACCAATAGTGTTTGCCTCCGCGGATTCCGGGATAGGCGCGATAGAGCTCGTGCATCCAAACGCTGATCGCACGATTGATCTCGGCTAGATAGGCGCGGCTGTAGGGCACCCACTTTCGAGCCGAGGTTGACCCGCTCGTGGGTTGGTACCGCTCGCAGGGGGGCATGTTGCCGGCCTTGCGCTCG
Organism: Bacteriovoracaceae bacterium UBA2428; assembly: GCA_002343545.1. Lineage (GTDB taxonomy): Bacteria > Bdellovibrionota > UBA2428 > UBA2428 > UBA2428 > UBA2428. The sequence goes on along the minus strand of DDRA01000173.1, from coordinate 8,577 downwards.
CGATCGGCGGTGATGAGCGGCTGCCAGTCGGCATAGCGGCTGAGCGGAACGCGCTGCCGAAATTCTTCATAAGAGGTGATGCGATCCCAGCCTTGCCCGCGATGGTAAGCACCCTGGCCCGCGCTTTGGAGCACCTCTCTCAGGCGGCGCTTTTGCTCGGCCTCGAGCCGGCCTCCGCGCAGACGAAAGCGCAGGTGCTCGGCAGCACTCGAGGCGAAGATGACGTGGTGAAGCGCGCTCGACAGGGGGCTCATATTTTCATGCGAAAGGCATGCGTGAGCACGTCGCTCGGCCCGTCTTTGCTCTCAAGAAAATCCTTATAGGCCTTCAGTACCGTGGTGACAGGACGATCTGTCTTCAGGAACTGGCTCTTAAACGTGGGATCTTCTTTGAGGTTGCTAGCTTGATCCTCAAGAATGACCTTGTCTTGCTGCAGAATTTTATGGGTCATATGTTCGACGATTTTTAGGTACGGCAGCGTGACCACACCCGCATTCAAGTAGATGCGCGTAAAAATCGTCGTCAGAAATTCTTCGTGCGGCAAGCAGATCGAAGTCGAGACCATATGATAGTTGCCCGCGCGGTAATCCACACGAATCGCAAAGGGGGGCAGGAAGCGGTCGACGTGCACCATCGGCTCTTTATCTGGATTCAGCATCTTCATCATGATGCCACTCGTGTCTTTTTCGCCAAGCGTCTCAATCCAAACGTCCCAGTTCTGTCTGCGTACGGTCACGTCGACTTCGCGATTCGGTTCACCGCGAAAGAGTCCTGCGTGCACGAAGCCGGTGTGTCCGCAATCAACGAAGTTCTCCAAAATTTCGGGAACTCGAGCGCGCACGAGGTTCACCTGCTCGAAATGTCGATAAGAGGCGTCGAGCTGGGGCCATGCCGAGCAAAATGGCTGTGGCGAATCGCTGAGATTTACCCAAATCGAGGCGTCGGCCTCGATCGCGGCGTAGGCGCGAATCTTTTTGTAGGAGCTTTCTTCGCCCGGAGTTACCGAACAAGGCATTTTCTTGCATTCGCCCTGCCCGTCGAAGCGCAGGCCATGATAAGGACACACCAAGGTATTGCCCGTTACCTGTCCACCCGAGAGCGAAACCCCGCGGTGCGGGCAGCGGTCATCGAGGGCCGAGACTTCACCCGTCTCGGCACGAAAAACGACCAAGCGTTTTCCCGCAACCCGAACTGGCCGGCGAGCGCCCGCCGGAAGATCCTTGGCGGATGCGACCAGAAACCAGATCTTGGAATGAGCTGTGAGCGATTCCATCGAGAGCCGCCTACTTCAAGAACTGCAAGCGAGGCAGATCGCGAACGACGCCCTCGGCGTGCGGCAGTTTCTTGCCTTTAAGGTTTTTGCGGGCTTTCTTAAGCAGCACGCTCAGGAACATTCGCAACGTGAATTCACCGAGACACACGAGCTCGTCGCCGCTTTCCCATCGTGGATTGCGTTGCTGGAAGAAGGCAATCTTCGGGTTCTTCAGATGCTCTTCCTCGATGCACGCAACAGAACCCTTGAGGCGATCCTTGACCGATCCGGGCTTCGAGGCAAACTCGATCACTCCACTGGCCGGATTGTAGTTCTCCGGATAGAGCGTCCGCCCGCAGGCATCGATGAGCGCCTGCATGCGCGGAGGCGTAGGTTGGTCGTAACGGGGGTAGAACGTACCAAAGTTATTTGTGAGCAGGAGGTAAGTTTTGTAGCCCTTCGAAATGAGGTTCCAGTAAACAGGACGCAGGGGATGCTTCAACTTCTCGCGCAAAAGGTAGCGCCCGAACGCAAGGCCTAGGCCGTTTTTGCCCCAGTAGTCTTTGTGCACGATGGTGTCGCCGCTGAAGAACACGGGCGCTTTCTCGCCCTCAAGCTCGACTTGGTAACGTTTGAGGGTGCTGAAGCCCACGACTTTACGCGAAACTGCGCAGCGAATCAGAAAGACCACTTCCTTCTCAGCCAAATCTCGCTCGAAGGTCTCGAGAAAAGCGTTGTCGTAGTAGCTGGCGAAGACCTCGAACATCTCTTGGCGATCTTGCTGCGAGAGACGGGAGACTCTAACCGTCCGGGTGTAGGTTTTCTTTGCTATCGCCATAAGTCACTTCCCTTGTAGGAGTTCCTAACTGCTCGTTTGCATGAAAGCCTGCGGGTTCGCGGTCAAACCCCACGGAGGAGTGTCGGCACAAACGAGATCCAACTCTTTGCATTGCAAGGGTTTTGCCCGTTCCCAAAGAGCTAAGCGGCTAAGATTTCGAGCGATCGCCTCGCCCCCTAATGGGAACATGCCGTTTTTGGTCCGACTCTGCGCAAAGCTTCGTCAGATTTGGGTCGGTATCACGAATTATGTGTTTGTAATCCTGTAGAGGGATGAATCGGGAGTTGAGGGGTCCGCAGACCTGCATGATTTTGAGTCGGAAGTAGTCCATGTTTCTGTAGCCGTAGGCTCGTTTTTTTTAAGGGCTCTGATCACGTTACTGAAGGCCTCTGAGATCCCGGTGGTGATGCGGTGATGGAAGAACGTGCCTACAAAGAAAAACGATCAAGCCCACATCGAGCAAAAAAACTTCACCCCCGTCCGAAAACTCCTCGGCTATGAACGCATCGACGCCCCCGAAGCCCTCTCGCTCGTTAACGACCTCTACCGCAACGAAGTACGCCTACTTATGAACTTCTTCGTCCCTCGGGCCAAACTGCTTTCCAAAGAGCGTGTCGCATCTTAACCCCTTCGATCTCCAAGACCGTATCGATGCCAAACTCCGTTGCCTCGCGGCAATCCTCAAGAAACGCAAGCCCCTTGAGGATCGGTCAGAGCGGGCGCCTTTAGGGGGTATCGAAGCCGATGAATTCGAAGCGCGGGCGTTCGACGCCGTCGATCGTCACGTTCTCGAGGAACATGGCCTTTGGGCGGACCCAAAGGCGGCCGAGATCGTTGTGGTAGAGCGCTTCGTAGACGACGAGCTCTTCCAGCGTTTCGCTGTGACGGGCCACGCCGGTCACGCGGTAAAGTTTGTCTTTGTAATGGCGGTAGTAACCGTTGATCTGCAGCTCGTTCGATCCCATGGCCGCGGAAAGTAGCCGAGAATTCCTAGAAGGGCGAGACCAGAAGGCTGATCGCGCCGAAGGCGATCATGGCCCACGCCACGGGTCGGTGGCGGCCGAAGCGGGCCCGGAAATCCTCCGATTCGGGGCTCGAGAGGCGCGCGAGGCCGCGGTCCAGGATCAGGGTCAGGGTGCCGGCCCCGACGAGCACGAGCGAAAAGGCGAATTCGTCCATGCCTTCTCTTCGGCGCGCGTGCCCTCCGGCTGAAGCGCGCGGCGGCGGCACTTTGACGGTCCTGGAACGGGTCTCGTAGCCCTTTTCGTCTACGATGGGAGCGGGGAGGGATTCCATGAAAGCGAAAATCACTTGGCTCGCGGCGAGCGCGTCTTTGGGGGCTTGTGGCGAGGCGCCGCGGAATCTCGAACCCGTTCGCGTCGTCGTGAAGGTGAAATCCCCGGAGAGCCGTTCCGGTCTCGTGTCGCCCCAGCGCCTGCCGGACGATTACTGCTACGCCTTGAACGTGACGGGAGAAGCGGGGGCGCTCAAGCCCGTCGCCCCGTCGGGCGAAAGCTGCGCGGTCGGCTCGCCCGACCTTGGCCTCGTCAAGGGACTCTACAAGGTCGGCGACGAAGTCGCGCTCGAGATCCCCGTCGGTCGCGCCCGCTTCGACCTGATCGGCTTTCCGCGTAACGGAGATTGTTCGGGAGCCTTCGCGGCGCGGGCGCTCGCGCCTGGTCGCTTCGTCGCCACGCTCAAGGGCGTCGAAGGCTCCGTGCCGGCCAAGCTCATCGCGACCCAAGTCGCCAACGTGCAGGCCGGAACGCAAACGGTGCAGCTCGATCCGCAGTCGCAAGGCGGCGTCGTGGGCGTCGACTACGCGTGCACGGGCGCGTCGATCTCGCTCGCTTCCGTGTCGATGGGCGACGGCAAGACGCTCGTCGTGAACGGCGCGAATCTGCTCGGCGCGGTCAAGGCCCGCCTCGTTTCGGCGGGCGGCGACGCGAAGCCGCTGTCGATCGTCGCGAAGAGCGCGAACGCGCTGACCGTCGCCGCGGGCGAGGCGATCAGCGTCGCTTTGGGCGCCGTCTACAACCTCGTCATCGAAGATGCCCGCGGGCAGACGGTGTCGACGACGGTGAACTTCGTCGTCGCGCCGGGCAGTCTCACGCCGGCGGCCCTCGATCCCAACGCGGCGTGGCCCTTCACGCGCGTCACCGAGCGCATCGCTTCGATCACGCCGTCGATCCCCGCTAGCCTCGCCAGCGCGGGTGCCGTGCTCAGCGACTGGAACCTCGCCATGGACCGCAATCTCGCCACGGGCGCCAATCTCATCGTCCCGCCCGGCCTGAGTGCGAACGCGACGACGGGCGGGACCGTCGTGATGACGCTGAACCTCGGGGCGCCCACGCCGGGCACGGCGTTGGGGCTCATCCGTCTCGAGCCGATCACGACTCCCGTGACGAGTTCGGCAAACTGCAAAGTCGTGGCGGTCGACACGCCCTCGGCGATGTACGGCACCGATTTGGGCGCCTACGCGAGTCTGGTCTACGACAACAACTCGGGAGACTATGCGGCTTCGGCCGACGTGCGCTTTCGCGCGAGTTTCTTCCAACCCTACATCAACGTCGTTTGTTCGAACTACTCGAGCGGGAACCTCCGCTTCGTCATCCGCGAGCTTTCGATCCGCGCGGAAAGCTTTCCCTGACCGAAGCTTTGCGTCTTAGAACGCGATCACGAGGTCGCCCGAGAAGAAGTCCAGCCGCAAGCGCAGGTGCTTGGACCAGAAAGGCGCGAGCGGCGTCACGAGGTTTTTGAGGATCTTCGCGTTCTGCGGGTTCTGGAACGGCTGCTCGAGACGTTGGCGCAGGGCCGCTTGGAGGGGGCGCAGCGAGAGCCGCTGGGTTTCGGCGGCGCGGACCCGCGCCAGGTCGGCGAGCGTCGAAAGGCTCTCGACGACGTGGGCGCTCGCGGCCGCGCGGAAAGTGCGCGCGGCTTCGTCCGCGATGGACTCCACGCGCGACCAATCTTGGCCTTCGAAGGCCCGCAGGGCGCGGAGCGAGTAACCGACGAGCGCGCCGGCGGAGTAGGGGCACGCTTTGGCGTCCTGCCACTTTTGCCCGCCCTGCGAGACGGCTTCGTAGCAACGTCCCCAGGCCATCTGTTGTTGACGCACGGAACTCGGGGTCGCGGTGGGATCACGCTTCTCGTAGGCGAAGGCTTCGCCCCGCGAAAGCGCGAAGAGACGGTCGAGATCGAGCGCGACGTAGCGGCCGCTCGCCGTCGGCGCGCGGTCGACCGACCAGAGGGCGCGCGCTTCGCGGAAGCCGAGTCCCGCGTCGACGACCACGGATTGGATCGTGTTCGGCTTCAGAATATCGAGGTAGATCGATCCGGCGCCCGCCGCGTACTGCTGCGCGAGGAGGCCGGCCAAGCCGTCCGAAACCTGGCCCGCGTCGGCCGAAGATTCGAGGCGGCGGAGGCCCGCGTCCATCGTCGCCATCCGGCGCAAGGAGTCCGTCCGGCGGCCCCGGTCCATGGCGTCGCGTCCCTCCAAGGTGGGGTCGAGCAGGTGGTTGGCCTGCGCGAGACGACGCCCGCTGCGGCGCACGTGAAAGCCTTTGGCCGAGGCTTCGACCGTCGCGAGCTGGCCGTTCTTGTAGTCCGCGAGCACGAAGGTCCAAGCGGGGCCGGGGCGATGTTGGTTCAGGATCTCGATGGCTTCTTCAAGGCCGCGCGCTTTCCGCAGGACGAGCTCACTCACGAAATAGAGTGGCACGCCGCGCTCGGCTCCCACCGGAAGGAAGTTCTGGTGGACGAAGAGGGCGACGCCCGCCGAGTTCACGGCCGAGATCCCGGCGTTGTAGAGGCCTTCCGTGGCAAAGCTCACGATGTCGAGCTCGCCGCTGCCGGGTGGCGACTTGATCAAAAGAAGGGCGGGATGCTTGTCCCAGACGCCGACGGCCGGAAAATCGAGGTTTCGCCCGACCCAGGTTCGCCCGAGGTCGGAGCGGTGGAGCAGACCCGAGGTGCAGCCGAAGCCGAGGCGGTCCATGACGATGTCGCGGACCGTCGCGCCGATCGCGTTGCCGAGGTCCGGCGCCGAGATGACGCGTTCCACGAGGCCGCGCGACAGGTCCGCGGCGTCGGCGAAGGCGTGGAGCTCGTCGCGCAGGTCCGAAGGCCAGGCTTTGGC
>DDRA01000173.1:0-2258 GCA_002343545.1 Bacteriovoracaceae bacterium UBA2428 | reverse complement strand
GGTCCGAAGGCCAGGCTTTGGCGAGACGGCCGATCGTCATGTCGACGAGCTTCAGGAGCGAGGTCTGCAGGTGCTCGTCGCCGAGCTTGATCTCGAACTGCTTGCCGAAAAAGGGGTAGATATCGGCGCGCAGGCTGCCGTTCTTCACGAAAACGCCCGTGTCGTGGGCCCGGCGCATCGGCGAGCCTTCGAGACGAACGAACTTCCAGCCGCCGCAGTCTTGGACCTCGGAAAGCCCGTTGCGGTCGATCGTGCGACAAAGGCCTTCGTCGGCGCCGAGGGCCGAAACGGAGGGAAGCGCCAAGATCGAAGTCAGGGTGAGTCCGACCAGTGTCTTCATAGCGTCCGAGTCTAGGCAAGAAGCCGAATCCTGGCCAGTCCCCCCGGGGGTAGTTCTAGGGAGTCTCGACGGGGCGTCGACCCAGGATCCGGACCGAAAGCGCGACGCCCGTGAGCGTGCTCGCGAGCGCGAGGGCCTCGACGGGACGGGGGGCCCGACCCTCCAGGAGAATCGCGAAGAGAATACCGAAAATCGTTTCGGAAACGATAAGTTGGCCGAGCAGATCCGCGCGGAGGCGTCGACTCGCTTCGTTCCAAAGGTAGATCGCGAGCCAACTCGCGAGGACGCCCAGCAAGACGACGCCGGCCACCCAACGCGGGAAGGTCGGCGCGCCGGCGAAGTCGCTCCAGAAGGGGGTCGAAAAAAGCGCCGGTCGGAAGGCCGCCGTCAGGAGGGTCGAGCTGAGGGCCGCGGCGATCCCCGTCGCGCAGGTCCAGGCCAACATCGAGGCGCGCGGAAGGAGCCGGGTCCGTTGGGCGTTGCCCACGGCGTAGGCCGTCCAGCTCGCCAGGCAAAGCGTCGAGAGGCCGAAGCCCGAGAGCGTCGCGTGGGCGTCGGCGCCGGCCTGCCAGCGGCTTAGGGGCAAGGCGAGGAGTCCGAAGAGCGTGAGGGCGAGCGGCCGGCGAAGCTTCGGGGGCAAGAGCGTCTCGCGCGCTCGCGCCCGCGACACGAGAAGCGTCGTGAGCGGCAGGAGCCCGACGACGAGCGTGGGAACCTCGACGCCCGAGACCTGTACGGCTTCGACGAAGAAGCGGTAGTAGGCGCTGTACCCGAGCGTCGCGAGCGCGAAGATCGCGACGCCGTGGCGCCGCCAAAGCGCGGCTTCGAGCCGCGCTTTCGGCCAGACCAGCGTGAACAAGAGCGAGATCGCCCCGAAGACCAGGAAGCGGCCCCACGCCACCAGATCGGGCGGCACGTCGAGGAGCCAGCGCGGCACGACGAAAGAAAGACCCCAGAAGGCCCCCGCGCCGAGTCCCGCGGCGAGCCCGATGGGATCGGCGAATCTCATCGGGTCAGTCTACAACCCGCCCGCCTTTCGTCCATCGCGACTCAGATGACGGTGATCTTTTTCGCCGAGCTGCTACAATCTTCGGGATGTCGAAGCTCGAAGCCGCCTTCTCGGTCCTCTCGCTGGCCCGCTCCGCCGACGTCGGCGCGACCCTCCTTCAAGGGTGGGGTTTTTGGGGCGGCCACGAGGCGGGACGTCGCCTCTTCAGTCGCATCCTGGGCACGGCGATTCCCTACACGGGATCGATCAACCCCGTCGTCGTCGAGCTCGAACGCGGCCGCGCCCGCGTGCGGCTCGAGGATCGGCGGGCCGTGCGCAACCACCTCGATTCGGTCCACGCGATCGCGCTCGCGAACGTGGGCGAGTTCTCGACGGGCCTCGCGCTGCTCACGGGCTTGCCCGCGGGCCAACGCGGGATCCTCAAACAGATCCGCGTCGAATACCTGAAGAAGGCGCGCGGCCGGCTGCACGCGGAGGCGCGCTACGCGGCGGCCGACGGCGTCGACTTGGCGGCGCGCCGCGAGGAAATCCTGCGGGGCGAGATCTTCGACGAAGCGGGGCAAATGGTTTCCGTCGTGGAGGCGACCTGGGTCGTGGGGCCCGCGCGTTCGGGCGGGGGTGCGCGATGAACGAGCTCTGTCGTTCGCTCGGCATCCGCTATCCCGTTTTTTGCGGGGCGATGTACCCGTGCAGCAATCCCGAGCTCGTCGCGGCCGCTTCCGAGGCGGGCGCCATGGGCATCGTGCAGCCGCTTTCGCTCACTTACGTCTACGGCCACGAGTTCCGCGCGGGACTTCGCCACATCCGCTCGCTCACGAAGGCGCCCATCGGCTTGTACGTGCTCATCGAGGCCTCTTCGCAAGTCTACCTGGATCGCATGCGGCGCTTCGTCGACATCGCGCTCGAAGA
>DDRA01000082.1:7230-9277 GCA_002343545.1 Bacteriovoracaceae bacterium UBA2428 | reverse complement strand
GCTCAGGCACTCGGGTCGGATTTTCCGTACCGGTCTGAATACCAAGCGCTGAGCTCGGCGACGTTCTTGGAGCGGGTCTTCTCCAGCACGTTCGCGCGATGGGTCTTGATCGTTTCGTGGGAGCAGTTCAGTCGGAGCGCGATTTCTTTCGTCGTGAGCCCGGTCGTGATGAGATGAACGATATCGAATTCCCGCTGCGTCAGCGAGGACTCGTCCAGCTTCGCGAAGAGGCCCGCGATCGCGGGATCCAGGAAGGGGGCCGCGGGGTCGGCCGAGACATGCTCGAGCGCTTTTGCGAGGGTCTCGACGGAAAAAGTCTTCTGCAGAATGGCGTGGACGGGGACGCGCAGAACGGCGCGCTTAAGGGCCTCGGCCGTCGCGAGATCGGTGTGGCTCGTGACGAGAATATTTTTGGGGCCCGAGGGATTTCGCGTCATCCGTCCCAAGGCTTCCGTCCCAGAAAGGCCGGGGAGCTTCATGTCCATGAAGACGATCGAGAAGGAGTGCTGTTTCGCCAGCGTGAGCGCCTGCTCGCCGCTGTGCGCGAAGTGATACTCTCGTCTACGCGACGACGGGATGGCGTCCAAAGACGTCCGGATGCCGAAGCAGCAGATGGGATGGTCGTCGCAAACAAGGATCTTCTCGTTCGGGATATCGGTAGCCGGCACGCGCTCACTATAGAGCCGAGCCCTTCTTTACGTCTAGGCGACGACGATTCTCCTTTTTGGGTGAAGGGCGGGGCTCCGTCCACCGTTCGGACTCAGGGGCGGACGAGCCGAAGCGAGGCCATCATGCGCGCCGCTTTCGTCGCGTTTACCGATGGCGAATGCAGCACGCGCATGTCCATGAGGTAAACATCGCCCGCGCGGCCGCACATCTCGACGATCGAAATGGGCACGCCCCTGATTTCGCGCGGGCGCCAGAGATATTCCTTGTCCGCGCCGGCGCTTCCGAAGAGGGACGCGAAAATGGGATCTTCGCCAAGAATATTCCTTGCGGAGTTTCCCCGGGAGCCGGGCAAATAGGGAAGTTTGTGCGTGCCCGCCAGCGCCAGCGTCGCGCCTCCGCGCGACGCGACGTCGTCGATGAGCACGAAGGCCTGGACCGCCACGATCTCGTCCGCGGGGGTGGGCGTCTTGTCGACGTGCCAGTTGAGGCGGTCGAGGGACCAGGCTTCCTTGTGCGGAAAAGAAAGCAGCAGTTGGGGGTGGGGCCGGGCAGGTCGAAGCCAAGGGGAAGTCATGAGGGACCCCATGGCGGCGAGAAGCTCATCCGGGAAGAGGCGATCGAGCTCGGAGCCGATCTTCACCATCTGCTCGAGACGCCCGATTTGGCGGAAGATCGGCAGCGAGCGAAGCTTCGCGCTCGAAAGTTTTCCGCCCGCGCGCAGCCCGAGGCGGTCGAACTCGGCGAAGATCCGTTCCCGGATCGGGCCCGTTCGATTTTGGGGGAGCCGGCTCGAGAGCCGGACGACGCCGAGTTTCTCGAACTGCATCCTTTCGGGATCCGTGAGGAGCATGCTCGAATCCTAGCCGCCCTCGCGCGATGTCGTCGAGATGGGGAGCTCTCCGGAAGATCTTGATTCGTGTCTTCCGTTCCCGTAGGGTTACGATAAACCAAGCGAACGAGGAGGTGCCGTATGACAAAACAATCTTTCGATCGGGCCTCCGCTTCGCGCTGATCCCCAGTCCGAAGTTTCGGCGGGCCTTCGCCAACGAGTTTTTCGTTTTAGAAGGTTATCAAATGAAATTCGAAGTTCTGAATGCCGACGGCAGCGGCCGCGCTCGGCTTTTCGTGTTCCAAAATTATGGGCGGTCCTACGCCCTGCAACCGATTTGGCCCGATCCCGCGCGCAAGGACGCGAGCGCCGAGGATTGGGTCGCTCTCTACCGACAAGCCCTCGAACGCCTGCGGGCGGACGGGATGGCGGAGGCCGGCACCCGCGTCAGCGACATCCCCGAGTTCGCGGCGTTTCGCGAACGCTTGCCCGAGCTGGGTTTTCGTCGTCGCCACGTTCGCGTCGAGTACCGCGCCGAGCTCGAGAAGT
>DDRA01000082.1:0-7132 GCA_002343545.1 Bacteriovoracaceae bacterium UBA2428 | reverse complement strand
GTACCGCGCCGAGCTCGAGAAGTTGCCCACTGACGAGGGCTCGCCGTTCACGTGGGAGTCGATGGCGCCGGCGGGGCCTTGGGACGAAGCGCGCGTCGTCGAGCTTCTGCGTAAAGTCGGCCGCGGTGATCCCGACTTCGACGTCGAAAACGAAGACGTTCTCGAAGTGCTGCGCGGTTACTTCAACGATCCCGAGCTCACGAACGATCCGGCCCACGCCCAGGTCGGGCGTCTCGAAGGCAAGTCAATCGCCTTCGTTTTCGCTCAGGTGGCGCCCAAGTCGGGTTGGTCGCGCATCACCTATATGGGGCTGGCCCCCGAGTGGCGTGGCCGCGGGCTGGGGAAATGGGTTCACCGCCGGGGCTTCGAGCTCATGCGCCGGCAGGGCGGCAAGCTCTACCACGGCGGGACGCTCGAACAGAACGCGGGGATGCGGGCGCTCTTTCTTTCGCACGGCTGCGCCGAGTTCCGGCGTCTTGAGGAGTGGGTATGCGCGCTTTGAGCACCGCGCGCCTCCGGATCGAGCCCATGGAGGCCGAGCACGCACCGGAGCTCTACGAGAAGTTTCGCGACCCGGCGCTCTACACCTGGATCTTGCGGACGCCACCCGAAGATCTCGCGAAGTTCCGGGAGGGCCTCGCTGCCGTCGAGGGACGGGCGTCCCCCGACGGCAGCGAGGCTTGGCTGAATTGGGTCGGCTTCGATCGCGTGAGCGGCGAGATCATCGGCACGGCCGAGGTCTCGCTCATCCACGCGACCTCGGCGTTTCACCTTGCCTACACGGTCTTTCGGCCGTTTCAGCGGCGAGGCTACGCGTACGAGCTCTGCGCCGCGGTCGTCGCGGAAATGACCGAGTCTTTCGGCGCCCGCAAGCTCATCGTCGAGATGGACGTGCGGAACCTGGCTTCGGTCCGACTGGCCGAGAAGTTGGGCGCCGTTCTTAGGGCCTTCAATCCGAAGGTGCAGATGCTCAAAGGCGAGTGGAGCGACGAGTTTCGGTACGAGAAGGATCTCTAGGCCTTGGCCCGGACTGGGGTAGCCCAGTCCGGGCCTCAAAGGGAGATTCGGGTGACGGCTCGTCGCGCGTGCACCTCTACGACGAAATCATTGGCCGGCTATGAGCGGTTTTCCGCGTTAGGGCCCGTGAAGTTGGATCCCGCCGCGGAAGACGGCTAGCGATCGAGATTGAGACGCCGGCGGTACCGTCGAAGCTCCTGCGTGACTTCGTCCGGCGCTTCGTACCCGCGACTGCCGGAGTAGAGCTCTCGAAGACTGGCCTCGAGTGCTTCGTAGCACGATCGTGCGGCGGGCACGTTCGGATACTGATCCAGGCAAGCGCGCCAGTAAGCACGCGAATACCCGAAAAAGTAATCGAGTTTCAAGGCTTCCTCGGCCGATCCAATCTCGTAAAGGGCGAGTGCGCGATCATTATCCTTCGATAGCTGTGGGAGGGCTTCCAGGAGAAGTCCGGAGTAGTAGAGCGCCTGGGGGATATCGAGGCCGCCCCCCCGCTTTCGATTTTCGGAGCCGATCCATTCGACTCGACGTGAAGCATCCGTTGGAATCGACCGCTGAGCGAGTCGCTTGAGAGACGTCCGCCAATCGAAAAGCTCGGCATTCCGCATCGAAAGTGGACTTTCGCGTAAGTAAGCCTCGATACGGCGTCGGGCGGCGTTGAGATCGCGTCGAACGCGAAGGTCGATCATGAGGGTGCGACGAAGGGCGGTTTGCACGGCGATTTCGTTCGGTTTCGATGAGCGAGCTTCCCGAAGCAGCTCGGCTTCGTAGAGGGCAAGCGCTTCCGCGTAGTTCCGTGTCGCGAAAAGAATTTCCGCTCTCTGAAGCGCGTTCCCTTCGAGTTGTTCGCCGCGAACTTCCCAGATCGGTCGCGGTGAATGAGGTTGCTGGGCGTGACAGGAAGCACACGCGGTCGGGATCGATTGGATCATCCAACGGGCATAATCTTCGGCGCCGTTCCGATTGGAGAGCCGCGCTTCCTTGACGTGGGCGATAAGGCTTCGGGCGGAAATTTGGTAGGGGGCGCCTTCTAAGTGCTTCAGGGTCTTGGCGTGCGAGAGCGCGCTTTCGATCGAGGCGAGTTGGGAATCGACCTCCGCGCGCAGGGCCGAAGACTTCGGTTCCGCCTCAGAGCGGACCATCAGCGACTGCAGCTCGAGGACGTGCGACGCGACCTGATACATGTCCTGCTGAAGGGGGCCGAGCTCGCGCGGCGCCTCGGCGATCGAAGTCTCCTTCGGCGTCTCCGGTAGGGGTCGACTCGAACAAGCCGCCAGTAGAAAGGGAGCGAGACGATGAATTCTTCTTCTTAACACGGTAAACCCTCCGTCCGATCCATCGTAGGCTTCGGGCGGGTTCCGCAAGATGATGGCCGTCATGTTCGGGCAATTTCTTGTTTCCTAACGGTCGCAGGAATCTCGGCAGTTTTGGGTGAGCGCAACGGACTTACAGTATGTCCGCGCTTCCCTCAGTTCCTTCCTCCAAGCCGAAGACGAGTTGAAGCGAGGGGTGAAGCTTTTGAGCTCGATCGTGCCTTTGAAGACGACATGTTTGCCCCCGGAAGTCGGGGTCGAAGTTTCGCTTCGAACGTAGCAAAAAGGATGCAAGGGGGCCGGCGAGGTGGGCTCCGGAGTCATCGACTCTTGTCCTTCGGGATCGAGGACCGCTTTTCCGATGCTGTTTTGCGTGAAGGCTCGGCTCGGACAAGGTCTAAACCAGCCCCCATCGGGCCGGCCAACAAGAGGACGGCGGGCAGTATTCTTAGCGGACTTTGACGGAGGCCTGCGCGCCGAAGGGCGAGGAGACAGTCACAAAGCGGCCGTCTCGCGGAGGATCTTTTCCATCGCTTTGCCCCTCGCGAGCTCATCGATCAGCTTGTCCAAGTAGCGGATCTTCCGCATGAGGGGATCTTTGACTTCTTCCACGCGTACGCCGCAAACGACGCCCGTGATGAGCGAGACTTTGGGATTCATTTTGGGGGCCTTCGCGAAGAAGGTCTCGAAGTCGACCTCCGCCTTGATCTGCTTGGCGAGCCCGGCGGCGGTATAGCCCGTCAGCCAGCGGATAACCGCGTCGACCTCGGCCTTCGTGCGCTTTTTACGCTCGGCCTTCTGAACGTAGAGAAGGTAAACGCTCGCGAAGCTCATTTTGTAGATCCGGTGCGACATCCCATGATTCTCGCATAACGTCGAAGGGCGAGGAAGGAGCCGCGGCCCCTTCCTCGCCCTTCGAAGGCGTTAAGATCGCAAGATCAAAGCTTGCTCAGGTCGATCTTCTTCACCTTGCAGGTGGGTCGGCCCTTCACGACGAGCTTGCCGTCCGAAGAGAACGTGATGGAGTGAGCGCAGCTGACGATCGCGGATTCGACTTGGTGCCGATAGGCTCCGTTCTGGGTGGAACCGGTGAAACAGGCCTTGGTCGCGAAGTAGTCGGCCGCGTAGAGCAGAATGCCCGAACCACGGTCTTGGCTGAAAGATTCGGCGCTGATCTTGGCGATGCGGTAGTCGAAGACGGCCGGGCCCAGGTCGCCGCAGCCCTCCGCTTCGGCCTTCTCTTTGGAGGTCGAAGACTTGAACTTTGCCAGGGCGACTTGCTCGAGGTTGCCCTCGCGGCCGGCCTCGAGAATCTTGGCGGTGTCGGGACCCGGAGCGGCCCAAGCGGAAAAAGACATCGCGGTCACGATCAGGGTCGAATAGAAATACTTCATAAGTGCCTTTCCTTGGTAATGAGTCGTCTCGGGCTCTGCAAAAACTTGGCCTCGAGACACGGTCTTAAGGTTCAAGACCTTGGCCGCATTCGACCGTCCAATCGGTTTTCACCGAAGAGCGTTTTTGGGCGTGCCAACGTGCTAGGGTTGTTCGATGCGACGCTCCGATTCCCTCCGGCTGAAGAAGTACCTCAAACTGAGTTCCGAGTTCGCCCGTATCAAGGACCGCGATCTGCTCGTCCTCCTCAAGAAGAACGAAATCCGGTCGGGGTGGGGTTCGAACCACGCGTTCACGTTGGCCGGGGAGCGGGTCTTCGCCAAGAAAATTCCCCTCACTCGCCTTGAGCAAGCGAAGGCCTTCGACACGAGCAATCTCTTCGACTTGCCGCTCTACTATAACTACGGCGTCGGCTCGGCGGGCTTCGGCGCCTACCGTGAGCTCGTCACGCATATCAACACGACGAACTGGGTGCTCGACGGCAAGCACGCGAGCTTTCCGCTCCTATACCATTACCGGATCGTACCCCGGACCGCGAAGCCCGGGGCGCTCGATCTCGCCAAACACCGTGCCTACGTCAAGCGATGGAACGACAGTCGGGCCATCGATCGCTACATCCGTGAGCGAAGGCAATCCGAGTTCGAGATCGTTCTGATCCTCGAGCACTTTCCCGAAACGCTGGCGCGTTGGCTGCCGACCCATACGCAGCGCGCCCAGGCGATTTCCGACGAAGTCGGCGAAACGCTTGAGTTCCTGCGGAGTCAGGGCATCCTGCACTTCGACGCGCACCTGCAGAACATCGTGACGGACGGGCGCCGCTTCGTGCTTTCGGACTTCGGCCTCGCGCTTGATCGGAGGTTTCATCTGTCGGCGCCGGAACGGGCTTTCTTCCGTCGGCACTCCCATTACGACTTCGTCGAGTTCGTCGGTTGCATGGGCTTCGAGCTCGAATCCGCTTACCGCAAGCTTCTCCCGGCCAAGCGGGCCGTCGTCGATGGCCTCGTCGGTGCCTTCGATCCGGACGACTGGCGCGGCCGTCAAGCCGCGTTTCTCGAGAATCTGGATCGACTCAAGGCAAAGAGGGTCTTCGGGGTCGCGCCATCCTACTACCGCTACCTCGAAAAGAACCGGCGGGTGATTTTGTTGAGCAACGACTTCTTCTACCGCCTGGGGCGGAACCCGCGGAAGGACACGAAGTTCGACGACGAGCTCGCCAAGCGCCTGCTGGCGCGTTGAACGCTAGTTCTCGCGCTTTCCTTCGAACATCGTGTTTTTGCGTGCGTTGAAAGATATCGTGGTGTCCGGTTTATTAGGGAAGGTATGAAACTCACGCCGGAACAACTCAAGCGCATCGACGATATCGGTCGATCCATCGAGAAGGCCGACTACGTCTCGGCGTTGCGAAAGGCCGAGGCTTTCTATCGCGAGAATCCCCGGCACGTCGCCGCGCGCGAACGCTACGCGACGATGTTGGCTGACGCGGCTCTCTATACGAAGCTCCCCGGACGGGAACGGATGAAGGCCAAAGCGATCCGCATCTTGCGCGAGCTCTTGCGATCTCTGCGAGGCGTGCCGTTCGGGGTCCGCGGCAGCATCCGTAACGAGTACTACTACCACACCGGTCAGTACTTGAAGCAATACCGTTTGGGAATCGAGCTCGTGCGTAAGGGCGACAAGTCTTCGTATTTTTCGCAAGGCGTGGGTGCGTCCTGGTACGCGTTCGAGCTCATGCATAAGGGCCAGGTTGCTCGCGGGCGCCGTTGGGCGGAAGTCTCGGTGCTGGCTTGGGGCCGACATCTCAAGTTCGAGGCGAACTACTACTATCCCTACGTGAATCTCGCTTTCGCCCACGGAATCTTGGGCCGCCTGGACGAGATGGAAAAGCACCTTGTTACGGCGGCTCGGCTCGCGAAGAAGTCCCGCAAGCACCACGAGTTCAAAAAAGTACGCGATCTGATCGCGAGTTTACCTAGTTCTTGAGCTTATAACCCGTCCGGAAGATGTAGGTGATCGCGGCCAGGCACGCGAGCATGAACGCGAGCGTCATGCCCAGGCTCAGCCCGATCGAGACGTCGGCCGTGTCGTAGAAGCTCCAACGGAATCCGTTCACGAGATACACGACGGGGTTCAGGAGCGTGAGCTTCTGCCAGAAGGGCGGCAGCATGTGGATCGAGTAAAAGCTTCCGCCCAGGAAGGTGAGGGGCGTGATGACCATGAGCGGGATAAGCTGAAGCTTGTCGAAGCCGTCGGCCCAGATGCCGATGATGAAGCCGAACAAGCTGAAGGTCACCGAAGTCAGGATCAAGAAGAGCAGCATCCAAACGGGGTGGGCGATCGTGTACGGCACGAAGAGCCGGGCCGTGAGCAGGATCGTGAGCCCGATGAGGATAGACTTCGAGGCGGCCGCGCCGACGTAAGCAAGCACGGCTTCGAAGCCCGAGATGGGCGCCGACAGGATCTCGTAGATCGTGCCGGAGAACTTGGGCATGTAGATGCCGAACGAGGCGTTCGAAACGCTTTGGCTCAGCACCGAGAGCATGGTGAGGCCCGGCACAATGAAGGCCCCGTAGGAGACGCCGTCGATGCTCTGCATCTGCGATCCGATCGCCGATCCGAAGACCACGAAATAGAGCGAGGTCGAAACGACGGGCGACGCGAGGCTCTGCCAGAAACTGCGGAAAAAGCGCGCCATCTCGAAACGGTAAAGGGCCAGGACGCCGTAGTAGTTCATCGTTGGTGGGCTCCCACGAGGTTCACGAAGATATCTTCGAGCGAACTCTCTTTGGTTTGGAGGTCCTTGAAATCGATGCCGAGGTCGCCGATCTTGCGGATGATCTCGGCGATGCCGGTGTGCTCGGCGCGAGTGTCGAAGGTGTAGACGAGGCTGAGCCCGTCGGCCGCGAGGCTCAGGCGCGGATCCTCGAGCGAGGCCGGCATCGCGTCGAGCTTCACGCTGAGCGAGAGCGTGAGTTCCTTCTTGCCGAGCTTGCGCATGAGCGTCGCCTTGTCTTCGACCAAGATGATCTCGCCCTTGTTGATGACCCCGATGCGGTCGGCCATCTCCTGCGCCTCCTCGATGTAGTGGGTCGTCAGGATGACCGTCACGCCGCCGCGCCGGAGCTCGCGCACCATGTTCCACATGTCGCGACGAAGGGCGACGTCGACGCCCGCGGTGGGTTCGTCCAGGAAGAGCACCTCCGGGTCGTGCGAAAGCGCCTTCGCGATCATCACCCGGCGCTTCATGCCGCCGGAGAGCCGGCGGATCATCGTATCTTTCTTGTCCCAAAGGGAGAGGGTCTTCAGGATCTCTTCGATGCGGGCCGGATGGGGCGCCTTGCCGAAGAGTCCGCGGCTGAGCGAGACGGTCGCCCAAACGGTCTCGAAAGTGTCGGTCGTGAGCTCCTGCGGGA
>DDRA01000057.1:21180-21326 GCA_002343545.1 Bacteriovoracaceae bacterium UBA2428 | reverse complement strand
GAAGACGATCTGCATCTTGCGACGCATCTGCCGCATCTCTTCGCGACCGAGCTTGGCGATGTCTTTGCCGTAGTACAGGATCTCGCCTTCGGTCGGCTCGATGAGGCGCAGGATCGTGCGGCCGAGCGTCGTCTTGCCGCAGCCCG
>DDRA01000057.1:18798-21026 GCA_002343545.1 Bacteriovoracaceae bacterium UBA2428 | reverse complement strand
TGCCGCAGCCCGACTCGCCCACGAGACCGAGGGTACGGCCCTTGCGGACCTTGAAGTCCACGCCATCGACGGCGTGGAACCAGGACTTCACGCCGCCAAAGAGGCCCCCGCGGATCGGGAAGTGCTTCTTGAGGCCCTTCACTTCCAGGATGACGGGGTTGTTCGCGTCGCCGAGCGAGCGCGTTTCCTTGGCTTGGATGATACCTTCCAAACGGGGAGCGTCGGGTTTTTCCTTGCCGTCTTCCGTCATGAAGTCGCTCACCGTGGCGAGACGCTTGGGGTGACGGTCGAGCGAAGGCCGGCAAGCGAGCAGACCCTTCGTGTAGGGGTGCTGCGGCGCCGTGAAGATCTGGCGGGTGTCGCCCTTCTCGACGATCTTGCCGCGGTACATGACAACGACGTCATCGGCGATGTCGGCGATGACGCCGAGATCGTGCGTGATGAAGAGCATCGCCATTTTGTACTCTTCCTGGAGCTTCGCGAGGAGCTCGAGGACTTGCTTTTGAATGGTCACGTCGAGGGCCGTCGTCGGCTCGTCGGCGATGAGGAGCTCGGGGCGGCAACCGATCGCCATGGCGATCATGACCCGTTGCTTTTGGCCGCCCGACATCTCGTGCGGGTACGCGTTGATCTTTTGCGAAGGATTCGGAATGCCGACCTGGTTCAAGAGGTCGATCGCGCGTTGGTGCGCTTCGCGCGGCGAAAGCCCTTGGTGCAAGCGCAGGACTTCGGAGATCTGGTAACCCACCGTGAAGACGGGGTTGAGCGACGTCATCGGCTCTTGGAAGATCATCGAGATCCGGTTGCCGCGGATCTTGCGCATCTCGGCTTCGGACATCTGCACGAGGTCCTTGCCGCCGAAGATCATCTTGCCGCCGACGATTTGGCCGGGCGGGTTCGGGATGAGGCGCATGGCCGCGAGGCTCGTGACGGATTTGCCCGAACCGGATTCGCCGACGAGGCCCACGGTTTGGCCCTTCTTGATATCGAAGGAAACGTGGTCGACGGCGTGCACGACGCCATCCTTGAGAGCGAAATCAACGCAAAGATCTTGAACACTTAGAAGCGTTTCTTGCGACATCGCGAAAATCGATAGCACGGGGTCCGCCGAGGGTCCACGACGGAGCGCATAAATTGGCTTTGCGGCGCTCGGAAAAGGCGCTTTCCGCCCACCCCCAACGGCCTCTAGAGGTCGATGATTTTGAGGGCGGCGGGGGGCTCCCATTCGAAGACGCTTACGTCGACGTTGGGCCAAGCTTCGGCCCGACGCCAAAGGAACTCCAGGGTCTCGCCCGAAGGCTCCAAGCGGACCTGGATGCGGGAAGGCAGGCTCGCGGGGCCCTCGCCCAAAACCCGGTCGTAGGTCGCCGTGCTGGCCGGTCGGGCGGCTTCGCTGCCGATCTTGGCGAAGGCCGGGAGCTCGCCCTCGAAGCGAAGGGCCTTGAGCGGGTAATAAGCCCAGGGTTCGACCCAGACGATGCGCCCTCCCCGCTCGCCGTCGGGCAGCCGGACCCGGTAAGCCACCTCGTCGGGATCGAAGTCGCACTCCGGCGCCTTGGCCGAATCGGGTAGACCGACGCGCCCCAAGAAAGTCAGGAAGAAGAGATCAGGGCTGATCCGCACCGGCAGCTTGGCGAAGAGGGCCTCCCGCCGAAGCGTGTCCTTGCGCAGCTCCTCGGCCGGAAAGCGGTAGACCGTCCGCTCGGAGATCGAAAAGACGTAGAGCCAGCGGGGGTTCAGCACGACGAGCCCGAGACGGATGCCGAGGGGCCCCACGAGCTCGATGCGGGCCAAGCCGCTTTGGCGGAGCTCGGCCAAGTCCTTCAGCTTTTCGCCCGAGACGAGGGCCGTCTCGAGGTCGACGGAGCGGCCGCGGGCCGTCAGCGTCGCCCCGCCCCGCAGGCTGGAATAGAAGGAATCACGCGCCCGGATGCGCTCGGCGAGCTCCGCGCAGGTGTCGAGCTTCGCGGGCCGCGGACGCGAGGGTTTCGGCTTCGAGGCGCAGGCGGTCAGGAGAAACGCGAGGCCGACGAAACGCAAAGTCCGCATCCCCCGAGCTTCTCAGCGCGAAGGCCGCCTGACAAGGTCCGCCGCAGATGGGGTATTAAACGCGGCCTAATTGCTGGCGGGACTGCGGGGCTCGCTGGCGTGGAACGCGGCTTCGCCGCACGCGGGCTTGAGCGGGCCCGGGTCGAGGCAGCTCGTATTGATGCGGCCGGCCTTGAGGC
>DDRA01000057.1:12173-18667 GCA_002343545.1 Bacteriovoracaceae bacterium UBA2428 | reverse complement strand
TGGCCTCGAGACGCTTCTGTTCGTGCTCGCGGTCGAGGCCGATCGAGAGCGCTTTCTCGTAGAAGGCCTTCGCTTCGTCCGGACGGCCGAGCTTGACGAGCACGTCGCCCAAGTGGTCCGAGATAACGGCTTCGTCGGGGGCCTCGCGCAGGGCGCCGCGCAGGACCTTCTCGGCCTCGAGGTAGCGCCCGCGACGGTAGAGCACCCAACCGAGGGAGTCCTGGATGTAGGGGTCGTTCGGCCGCAGCTTGAGCGCGCGGCGCACGAAGTCCTCGGCCTCGGCGAGACGCTCGTTCGAGTCCGCCCAAAGGTAGCCGATGAAGTTCAGCGCGCCGACGTGCTTGGGGTTGCGCTTGATGAGCCCGAGCATGACGTCCACGGCCTCGCGGTGGCGGCCCTCTTTCTCGAGGAGCGAGCCCTTGAGGTAGATCAGCGTCTCGCTGTCGGCGTGCTTGGTGAGCCCTTCGCCGAGAAGCTTCCACGCCTCGTCGCTTCGCTTCGTCGAGGCGAGGAAGTTCACGCCGACTTCGAAGAGATTCTCGGAGGGCGCCTGGACCGAGGAGAAGACGCCGCGAAGCACCTTGAGCGCTTCCTCGCCGCGTTTGGATTTTTCGAGGGCGCCGAGACGACGGCGGAGCGCTTCGACGTAGAACTTGGAGCCGTCGGGGATCTTGGCGTAGTGGAAACTCGATTTCTGGTAGTCGCCGAGTTCCTCGAGAACCGCGCCAAGGTAAAAACGAACCTGGTCGTTCTCCTTGTCGGGCATGGATTCGACGACGGACTGGAATTTGTCGGCGGCGCCCTGGAGACGACGCGTCTCGACGAGCAGGAGCGCGACCTTGAGCTTGTTGTTGAGGTCGGCGGGCTCGACGCGTTCGAGGTTCTCGAAGGCGCGAAGGGCTTTCTCGAATTCCTTGTTCTCGAGGTAAAGCTGGCCGAGCTTCTGGTGGAAGGCGGCGCCGTCGGTCTGTTCGGCGAGCCACGTGTAGGTCTCGAGCGCTTCCTTGGCCTTGCCCATCTGCTCGTAGAGGTAAGCGAGGTGCGTGCCGGCCTGAACGAAGCCGCCGCGGTTATCGATGGCTTTACGGTAGGACGCGATCGCGGCCGGATTGTTGCCGACCTCTTGCTCGAGGCGGCCCAAGTAGAACCAGGCCACGGCCGATTCGGGATTCCGCTTGAGGTAGCCTTCCATGCGCTTGCGCGCGGAGGCGTATTGCTTGTTCTCGATTTCGCCCAACACGACGTAGAGGAAAACCTCTTCGTCGTCGGGCTTCTCGGCGAGCAGCGCGAGGTAGATCGCTTGGGCCTCGGCGCCTTTCTTGGCCATGGTGTGGAGATTCGCGAGCAGGAGCTTGGCTTCGCGGCTCTTGGGATCGAGTTCGAGGGAGCGACGCACGAGCGCGACGCCTTCCTTCAGGCGACTCGCCTTGATGTACTGCTGCGCGAGCGCGTAGTGGGCGTAGGCCGAATCGGGATCGAGCTGGAGAACGCGTTCGAACGCGATCGTCGCTTCCTCGTTGCGCCCCTGCGCCGCGAACTGCTGGCCGAGCAGGAAGTAATACGACGCGTTCACCCGCGCCGTTTTCTCGCCGAGCTCGCCTTCGTCCGAGACGACGGGCTTCACGATGCGCGAAAAGATCCCCGACGCCGGCGCGAGCCGAGAGAGTCCGAGCGAATCGAGCCCGGGCACGCGCGCGCAAGCGGAGAGGCCAAGCACCCCTATCAACGCCGAGCTGAGTCGCATCCCGATCATCTTCCTTCTCTTCGGTCCAATCCGAGGAAAACCTTATAGACGAAACGACGCGCGTTCGTCTCCCTATCAAAGCCTATACGGCAAGGATTCCCGAGACTTGTAAAGAGCATTCCGACCCCTACGGCGAAGCCGTCGGCGTTTCCGGCATCATGGCCGGAACGCTCGCTTCGAGCTTGGCGCCGATGGCGCCGGCGTGGCTGCCCAGGTTCTTGGCGGCGCCCTCGACTTGACCGACGACCCCCTCGGCGCGGTTGATCATGCTCCGGAGGGCGTTGCCGTTCTCGTTGATCTGGGCTTCGGCCGCGCCGCTGGCCCGATCGGCCGCCTTGCCGATCTTACGCACGAGGTAGTAGCCCCCCACGATGACGGCCACGACGAGAATCGCCGTCAGCACCGTTCCCATATCGGCGCGGGCCGTGGGGACGAACCAATCCAGGAGGCGCGAGAAAGCGTCGGGACGCTTGGCGCCGAAGCGCCGTTCCAGCTCCGCCCGGTCGGCCGCGATCGAGCCCCGCGAGACCCAATCGAAGCGCGTGTCGCCGAACTCGACGTGGACCGTGCGGGAGTCGAGCAGACGGAGCTTGAGCGGCGCGCTCTGGCCCCGGATCACGAAAACCAGATCGCGGCCTTGGACGCGGGCCTCGGGCCAAGCGCCCGCCTTCGCGAAGAGGGACTTCAACGCCGCGGGGTCTTTTTCGACGAGCCCCCACTCTTCCCGGAGCCGCTCGGCGACGTGGTCGGCCCCCTTGGTTTCGACGCCGACGCGGTGGGCGGAATAGTCCCGCTGCGCGGCTTCGAGTCCGCTCCGGTACGCGCGCGCCTGGGAGCCCGCGTCCGCCCGGGCGGGAACTTGTACGAAGAATGCGGCCCACAATATGGATCCGATAAGTCGGTACATGGCCCTCCCATTGTGGCGGAGGAGTCGGCCCTCGGAGCGTAAAGTTTTCGTTAAGAAAACGGCGTCAGGGGAGTTTTCGGAGCCAGTCGAAGCGGGGATTGATCTTGCAGTTCAGCGCCTGGATTTGCCCCTCGCTCACGACGATCGTGACGGACTCGCGGTTGAATCCCTCGGCCAGAAAAAAAAGGGACTCCAAGCCCTGGGGATCCAGCTTCGTCACGTCTCGCTTCAGATCCCCGATCGGGGGCAGGCCCTTTTGCCGCTCGAGCCATTCCGGCTTGAAGGAGGGAAACAACAAACGCGAGCGGGTCTCGTTCAAAGTCGCCTGAAGCGCCACCAAGTCGAGCGGGGTGCCGGCCTTGAAGCGCTCACAAAGGTTCCGCACCATGATCCGATCCCGAAAGTAAAGATGATCGTAAGCCCAGTAGAGCCCCTTCGGCACGAGGTAAGCGGCCAAGACCACGCCCAGAAACCACTTCAGATACCTCAAGCGGACCACTCCTCGAGGGCCGCAAAGATCTCGTCGTTGCTGGCCGTGGCGGTGCCGACTTTGGCCACGACGACGGCCGCCGCGGCGGTCGCCAGCACGCACGCGACGGGGACGCGAAGGCCGGCCGCGAGGGCCGCGGCGAGGAGCGAAACGACCGTGTCGCCCGCCCCCGTCACGTCGTAAACCGCGCGCGCGAGCGTCGGGAGATGCAGCGCGGGACCGCCCTCGGGGATGTAGGTCAGCCCGCGGGCGCTGCGGGTCAAGATAATCTCGCGAAGCCCGAGGCGCTCCTTGAGCTCTCGGGCGAGGGCTTCGACTTCGGCGTCCGACGCCCGGTCCTTGATCCGCCGACCGGCCAAAGCTTCGGCCTCTTCGAGGTTGGGCGTGATGAGGTCCGCGCCGCGGTAGAGCTCCGCGGGGGATCGTGGCGTCGGGTCGACGACGACGCGCACGCCCGCCTCGCGGGCCTCGCGGTAGAGACGCGCGACCCAATCCGGCCGCAGCACGCCCTTCGCGTAGTCCTGCACGACGAGAACGCGCGCCGACCGAAGGGCCGCGGCCAGCGCGGACTCGAGCCGCGCGGCCGTCTCGGTCGCGAGCGGTCGCGTGGACTCCTCGTCGACCCGCAAGAGCTGATGGTGATGGCTGGCAAGGTAGCGGGTCTTGAGCGTCGTCGGGCGTTTCTCGTCGCGCTCGATCCGGACGCGGACGCGATCGCCGAGCCCCCGCAAAAGAGAATCGAGGAGCTCGCCGCCCGCATCGCGACCGGCGACGCCGAAGATCTCGACCGGACCCGCGAGGGGACCCGCAAGCGCCGCGAGATTCGCCGCGACGTTGGCCGCGCAGCCCAAGCGATCCGACACCGACTCCACGTTCAAGACCGGGACCGGCGCCTCGGGTGAGATGCGCTCGACGCGGCCAAAGATAAAACGGTCCACCGCCAAATCCCCGAGCACGACGACGCCGCCCGACGACGCGGAAGCGTCGCGACGCCCGAGGAAATCCTTGGCTTCCTGGATCAAAGCTGCCAACATTCCCCCCGAGGTTAGTCGATGCGCAGTGGGTTCACAATCGTTCGCAATGGAGTCGAGTTCGACTATCCCTTCCGGGAGTCCCTGCTTTCGCTCGCGCCCTTCGTCGACGAGATCGTCGTCGCCCACGGAGACTCGACGGATTCGACCGGCGAAGCGCTCGAGGCCCTGCGCCCGCGGCTCGCCTGCGAGCTTCGGATCGTGGACTCCCCGTGGGATCCCGCCATGCGCAAAGGCGGTTTCGAGCTGGCCCGCCAGACGAACGTCGCGCTCTCGCACTGCCGGCACGACGTCTGCGTCTACCTTCAGGGCGACGAAGTCCTGCACGACGCCGACGCCGAAATTCTCCGCCGGGACCTCGCGACGCTCGAGTCCGACCCCGAGCTCGAAGGCCTCGCCTTCGGGTGGGTTCATTTTTACGGCAACTACTCGACGGAAGTCCGTTCGCGACGCTGGTACCGCCGCGAAGTCCGGGCCCTCCGCCGAAGTCGCGGCCTCCAGAGTTATTCGGACGCCCAGGGTTTCCGCATCCCGCTCGAAGACGGACGGTGGCGCAAACCCCGCGTCGGACTCTCGGGCGCGCGCGTGCTGCACTACGGATGGGTCCGCCCGCCCAAAGTCATGGCCAAGAAAACCGCGTCCTTCGAAAAGCTTTGGGGCGTGGACGAGACGACCAAGACCTACGACCCCGAGACGATCCTGCCGCCCCTGCCCGGCATGCGCGCCTGGCCGGGCCGCCACCCCGACGTCATGCTCGAGCGCGTGCGCGGCGCGGGTGACTTCGATCCCTTCGCGCGCGGCACGCCCGAACGCAACCGCGAGTATTGGAAGTCGCTCACGACGGAATGGATCGAAAGCGCGACGGGCTGGCGGCCGGGCGAGTTCCGCAACTACGAAATCACGCGGGACCTCCGGGGATGAAGCCCGCGCTCGTTTTCGCGACGTGGAACGGCTGGGAGCTCACGGCGCGCTTCCTCGATTCGATCGACGCCCACGCCCGCCGCGATTGGCGCCTCGTCGCGGTCGACAACGGATCGACGGACGGCAGCGCCGATCGCCTCGAGGCGCGTCGGGGCCGGCACGAGCTGCGGGTTCTGCGAAACGGCGAGAACCTCGGCTGCGCGAAGGCGTGGAACCGCGGGATCCGCGAAGCGCTCGCGGGCGGCGCGCCCTACGTGGGGGTGCTCAACAACGACCTCGTGTTCGGCCCCGGGTGGGACGAAGGGCTGCTAGGGTTCGCCGCGACGAGCGGCGCCCGCGCCTTCTGCCCGCACGTCGACGAGGGCCCCTTGGCGGGCTTCGACGAGCGGGCGCGGCGCTTCGCCCGGCGCAACCACGCGCGGACCCGGCTTCGCATGCGCTCGGAAGCCATGTTTTTCGCGCGCGATGTCTTTGAAGACGTCGGACTCTACGATGAGCGCTTCTTCGTCAGCTACGAAGACTTCGACTACTTTCTGCGTCTCGAAGCGGCCGGCATCCGCCCCGTCGAAACGGGCGCCGCGGTCGTCTGGCACCAGGCCAAGTCCACGCGCCGCCACTTGCCCGCCGACCACGAGGTCGAGGGACGCCGGCTCTTCGTCGAGAAATGGGGTGAGCACGAGCTTCGGCACCCAGGCTTCGAGATCCCCCGCGGACAAAGGCGCCTCTGGCGTTGGCGCGAGCGCTTCGGCTTTCTTTGAACGGCACCGGCGGCGCGCCGTCGGACATGAAGTGTCCCAGAAGTCTTTCCAATGTTTTGGAGACGCTTTTTTTCGCGCGGGTTCGGATTTTGGGACGGCTTCGAAATCGGTCCCCGTCTAAGATTGTCAATATTTCTGGGACAGGCACCCGAGCTTCTTGAGCCGTCCGCTTAGGTGAGGGTCGCCGCGAGCTCCGCCGCCGTCCAAGCTTCGGCTTCGCCGATCTCGACGTAGCGGATGGCCGCGCCGTGACGGTAGCCGTCCGGCCGCCAACGATCGAAGCTTTGCACGCGCGGCGCGCGCGGATAGATTCCGAGGACGGGCACGCCCGCCGCGTGGGCCAAGTGCAGGGGCCCCGTGCTCGAAGACACGACGAGCCCGCATCCCGCGACGTAGGCGATAAGCTCGCGCACCCGGGCGAATTCCTCGACGACGCCGACGCCGCGATCCAACCAGCCGCTCGCGCGCAGAGCTTCCTTGCGGGCGGGAGCGTCGACGCCATTCAGGAGCAGATCGACCGAGTGGCCCGCTTCGCGAAAGCTTCGCACCCAATCGAGGTAGCGCTCGAAGGGCCAATCCGCCGCCGAACCGCGGTTCGTCGCGACGAGGAGCACGCGCGGACTCGCGCGGGGCGCCCGCCACG
>DDRA01000057.1:5394-12046 GCA_002343545.1 Bacteriovoracaceae bacterium UBA2428 | reverse complement strand
CCCGCCACGTGGGCGGCACGCGCAGGGCGGGGATGACGAGCGCCTCGCCGCGCTTGCGTTCGAAATCGGCCAGCATCCACTCCGCGAGCTCGAGGTTGTAGGCGGCTTCGCTGCGCTCGACGCGGCTGCGGTGTTGGGCGAGCGTGCGACGGTAGGACCAAAGCGAAGAGAGCTTGTTGCGCGGACCGTAAGTGCGATCCAAACCCTTGGCGCGAAAGAAGTCGCGCGCGACGGGCGAGTGAAAAAGCGAGAGGCCCACGGACGAAGCCGCGAGCGGCTCGGGCGCCGAGCGTCGCGCCGCCGTCGGAGCGTCGCCCGCGTAGAGCGCGTCGCAGAGCCCGTTTTCGAGGGCCCACTCTCCCACGTCCAGGGCGTAAGGCGAGACTTGGAGCCCGATCCACGGGACGTCGGCGCCGCGCAGAAGGCCCAGCACGGGCAAGCTCAAGACGAGGTCGCCGATCCGGTCGGCGCGCGAGACGTAGACACCCCTGAGCTTCACCCGGATCAGACTAGGCCCACTTTAGCGCCGTGTCGATTTTCGCCCGCCGCTGTGAGATAGTCCGGGCATGACGCCCCTTTCCGACGCGCTCCTCCTCAAGCGGCTCTTCGCGCGGCTCCGTCCCCATCTCCGGTGGCTCGTGCCCTCGACGATCTTCGCCGTCGGGACCGTACTCGCCCAAGTCAAAACCGTCGCGCTTCCCAAAGACTTCATCGACGAAGCCCTCGTCAAACGCGAATGGGGCGCCGTTCTGCAGACCTGCCTGGCGCTCGTCGGGCTCTTCGTCGTCTACGGCACCTGCGATTTCCTGCACCGTTTTTGCTTGCGCGTGGCGGTCGAGCGCAGCGTGCGCGGATTGCGCAACGAGCTCTTCGAGAAGCTCCTCGTGCTGTCGAACGACCGCGGCGGCCATACCTCGGGCAAGGCGATGGCCCACATCGTTTCCGACGTCCAGGTCGTCAGCCAAGGGCTGCACATTCTCGCCGACATCATCAAAGAGCCGCTCATGGTGCTCGGCCTGCTCGCGACGCTCTTCTACATCAACTGGAAGCTCACCATGATCTGCGCCGTGGCGCTCCCGCTCATCGGCCTGCTCGGAAAGTTCCTGGGACGCAGCGCGCGCCGCAACCAGACGCAGATCCAAGGGTCGCTCGAGCATCTCTCGGACCACGTGCTCGAATCGCTCGGCGGCCTCAAGACGGCGCACGCCTACGGTCGCGTGGCCGACCTGCAGCGCGAGTTCGACGCCAAGACGAGCCACACCTACCGCTACCTCATCCGCCTCGCGCGCACCGAGGAGCTCATCTCGCCGCTCACCAAGCTCCTCACGGCGGGCGTCGGCGCCCTCCTTATGGGCTTCGGCGGTTATTTCGTCGTGAACGACGAAATGACGACGGGCGGGCTCATCGCCTTCATCACGGCGGCCGCGACCGTGCAGCAGCCCTTGCGCCAGATCAACCACGTGAACGTGCGCCTGCAACAGGTCCTCGCGGCCGCGCAGCGTCTCTTCAGCTTGCTCGAGACGCCGCTGGATTCGGTCGGCCAGGCGCAGGCCGAACAGCTCGCGCACGACCTCGAGCGACGCGCGCCGACGGTCGACGGCAAGCGCGCCTCGCCCAAAGCCGTCGCCGCCACGCGCGTGCCGTCGCTCCGCTTCCGGGACGTCGCCTACAAGTATCCGGCCAACGCCGAGAACGAACGCGCCTGGGCCGTGGAAGGGCTCGGCTTTCACCTCGAGGCGGGCAAGCGCATCGCCCTCGTGGGTCGCAGCGGCTCGGGCAAGTCGACGACTTGCCTCTTGGCGCTTCGCTTCGCCGATCCGCAGCGGGGCCAGATCCTTCTGGACGGCAAGGAAGCCGCCGACTGGGCGCTCGGGGACTACCGCTCGCACTTCGCCTGGGTCTCGCAAGATATCTTCCTCTTTAACCGAAGCATCCGCGCCAACCTCGAGTTCGCGCGACCCGACGCTTCGGAGTCCGACCTTTGGAAGGCGCTCGAGCGCGCGCACCTGGAGGACTTCGTGAAGTCGTTGCCGCAGGGGCTCGACACGCGCCTCGGCGAGCGCGCCTCACAGATCTCGGGCGGCGAAAAGCAGCGCATCGCGATCGCGCGCGCCTTTCTCAAGAACGCGCCCATCGTCTTGCTCGACGAAGCGACCTCGCAACTCGACTCGCAAAGCGAGAAGGCCGTGACCTCGGCGCTGCGCGAGCTCATGTCGGACCGCAGCGCCCTCATCATCGCGCACCGCCTGAGTACGGTGCGCGACGCCGACGAGGTCTTCGTGCTCGAGCACGGTCACCTCGCCGAACAGGGGGCGCCCGCGCAACTGCTCGAACGCCCCGACGGCCTCTTCCGGCGCCTCTGGGAGACGAGCCGAGCATGACGAGCGGACTCGAGGCCCTTTCGGCGGGCGCGGGTCCCCGGGCCATCGTGCTTTCGGATTTGCACTTGCTCCAGCGCGAATCCCCGCGCAACGACGCCTTCCTTCGCTTGATCGAGTCGCCCGTCGCGAGTTCCGCGCAGGCCCTGTGGCTCCTGGGCGATATCTACGACCTTTTCATCGGGCCCTACAAGTTCTGGGGCCGTACCCACGCGCGCATGCTCAAAGCCCTCGAGCGCCTCGCCGAGCGCGGCACGTCGGTGCTTTGGATCGAAGGCAATCACGACTTCCACATCGCCAAGCTCCTCGCGTCGGTCGGGGTGGAAGGCGTCGACGCCGACGTCACGCGCGACTTCGGCGGCCGCAAAGTTTTTCTCTCGCACGGCGACCGCGTGAATTCGAACGACGAGGCCTACCTGCGTTGGCGCGCCTTCACGCGCGGCGGGCTCTTTCGCGCCACCATGCGGGCCGTACCGGACGCGCTCGCGGAGCGCTTTCTCGTGCCGCTCGGTGAAAAGCTCAGCCACGACAGCCGCGGTCGCGACCGCTACGATCCTTCGCTGCGCGCGCTCTACGCGGATTACGCCCGGAAAAAATTCACGGAGGGCTACGACGCCGTCTTCCTGGGCCACTGCCACCTCGAGGAAAACCTGAACGAGGGCGGCAAGCTCTACTTCAACCTCGGCAGCTGGGTCCAAGGCCCCTACCGCTACGGCCTCTACGACGCCGCCACCAACCGCGTCGAAGTCATCACATTCTAAAAAGGCGTCAGGCTCTTTTTGGTTCAGCGGCTGCGTCATTTGACGCGCGCGCTGAACCAAAAAGAGCCTGACGCCTTTGTACTAGAAGCGGGCGTAGGAGGGTTCGGCGCTGAGCTGGGCTTTTTGCAAAGCCTCGATGCGCTCGTCGAGCGGCGGGTGCGACAAGAAGAGGCGCGCGAGGCCGCCGGCGCGACGGCTCGAAATCTTGAGCGTCGCGACCGAGGCCGCTTCGGGCTCGGCCGAGGGCGGCAGCTGGTAGTTGCGCTTGAGCGCCTGCAGCGCGGCGACCATCTTCGGACGGCCGGCGAGGCTCGCGCCGCCCGCGTCCGCACGGTATTCGCGCCAGCGCGAGAAGGCCATGACGACCATCGTCGCGAAAACCGAAAGCACCATCTCGAGCACGAAAACGATCATGTACTGCATGAAAGGACTCGAGCCGCGGTTGTCCTCCGAATTGCGGTTACCCGCGAGGGCGTTCGTAATCGCGAAGGCGAGAATGCGCGCGAGGAACATGACGAAGGCGTTCATGACGCCCTGGATGAGCGTCATCGTGACCATGTCACCGTTCGCAATGTGCGCGATCTCGTGCGCGAGCACGCCGTCGACTTCGTCGTCGCTCATGCGATTCAAGAGCCCCGTCGAAACCGCGACGAGCGAGCGGTTCCGCGTGGGACCCGTCGCGAAGGCGTTCAACTCGGGGCTTTCGTAGTAACCGACTTCGGGCATCGTCGTGAGACCGGCCTTGCGCGCGAGATCGTGCACGCGACCGACGAGGGCGCGCAGCGCGGGATGGTTCTCGGTCTCGGGGTTGATGACCTTCACGCCCATCGACATCTTCGCGATGATGCGCGAGAGGCCGAGCGAGATGAACGCGCCGCCCATACCCCAGAAGAGGCAGAACACCGCGAGCGAGGCGTAGTTCATTCCCGAGCGGTAGAGGTAAGCGTCGAGGCCGGTGACGCGCGCGAGGATCGAGAGCGTCAGGACGATAAGAATGTTCGTACCGACGAAGAGCAGAATGCGCTTAGGCCATTTCATGAAATCGGACATGCTTTTAAAACCTCCTAGCTGACTAAGAGATAATGTGGGGCCGCGCGCGGCGAAAGTCCAGGGACTTCGCATCGCGCGCAAAAACGCGAGCGCGAAGCGGTGCCATTCTGAAACCACTTCCGCGCGGGAAGGGCTTTTAACGAGCGATGGGCGCGATCACACCTCGACGCGCGAAGACTCCTTGCCGTTCCAAGCGAGGCGCACGAGCTTGCCCTCCTGGATCGTCTCCAAGTTCACGGGCCGGCGCCAGATCGCGTAGAGGTTGCGTAACGTCGCGTCCGTGTAGTCCGGACGCAAATCCCGTCCCTCGAAGACGTGCTTCAGCAAAAGCTCGCCGCGGTTGAGGTGGTTCGCGTCGACGACTTCGATGATCGGCTGTCCGAAGTTCGTGAGCTGCGCGAGCAGCTGCTGCTTGATCTCGCGGAACTCGCGCGACTCGATCTCGGCTTCGCCCGTGCGTTCGTTCGTCGCGAAGGTGAAGAGTTTCTTGCGACGGCAGAAGTCCTCGGTGAGGAAGGTGTCGATGAACGTCACGTCGTTGTAGAGTTTGCGGACTTCGAAGATCTTCTGGCGGCCGAGACCCGTTTTCTTGTCCCAGGTTTGGCGCGCGAGGTAGTCGTCGCACTCGTCCCATTCCTTGCCGAACTGGCCCTTGTTCCAACGCTCCTCGATATCTTTGTAGAGTTCGAGGCCCAGGCGGTACGGGTTCAAGCCCCCCGGTTGCACGGCCATCGTGCCGCTGTGGACGTCGGCGTAGTCGACGATCTCGGCCGAGCTGAGAATCCCTTCGGTCATGAGCTTGGAGTGCCAGTAGCTCGCCCAGCCTTCGTTCATGATCTTCGTCTGGCCCTGCGGCGCGAAGTAGAGCGCTTCTTCGCGCACGATCGTCAGGCAGTCCTGCTGCCACGCTTCGAGCGGCGCGTTCTGCAGCAGGAAACCGAGCACGTCGCGCTCGGGCGACTCGGGGAAGCGCTTGGCCTTCGCCTTTTCCTCGGCGATCTTTTGCTTTTGCGACTCGATGTATTCCGGCGAGTTGACGTACTTGTCGAGGTAGGACTTCACCGGGATTTTTTGCACCTGCAGGCTCGGATCCTCGCCCTCGGGCTTGGCCTCGCGGCGGCGGCGGATGCTCGGCGCGTGGATGTCGATCAAGTTATCGAGCGAGAGGCACGCGTCCATGAACTCCTCGACGCGCTCGACGCCGACGGCTTCGTGGTGACGGCGCACGCGCGTGGCGTGGTTCGCCATGGTGTCGAGCATGCGGCGATTCGTGTGCGCGAAGGTCTGGTTGTTCTTGAAAAAGTCGCTGTGCCCGAAGACGTGCGCCATGACGAGCTTCTGCTCCATGAGCGAGTTGGCCGTGAGCAGATAAGCGTAGCAAGGGTCCGTGTTGATGACCATCTCGTAGATCTTCGAGAGTCCGTACGCGTAGGACTTCGAGAGGCGGTCGTACTCCATGCCGAAGCGCCAGTGCGGGTAACGCTGCGGGAAACCGCCGAGCGCGGCGATCTCGTTGACCTCGTTGTAGTCGACCATCTCGTAGGTCACTTCGAAAAAGTCGAGGCCCGCGGCGATCGCGCGCGAGCGGATCGTCTCGCGCCATTCCTCGAGTTCACGCGAAAGGTCTTTGACTCTTGCCATGCTTAGCGTCCGGTCCCCAAGAAGTGTTTGATGGAATCGTAGATGCCTTCGCGGTCCGCGATGCGGGACGCGACGATCTTTTCTTCGCTCGGAAAACGTTCGATCAGGTCCTTGAAGAACTGACCCGAGCCGTAACGGCTTTCGACTTGGCCGTAGGAGAACTGGTTCACGATCGGAAGCATCTCGTTCTTGAGCATGTCGAGGCAGAGCTTGGTGTCTTCGCCCGACCAGTTGTCGCCATCCGAAAAGTGGAAGACATAAGTGTTCCAGTTCCCGACCGGGTAATCCTGCTTGAGCATGTCGAGCGCGAGCTTATAGGCCGAGCTGATGAGCGTGCCGCCGCTCTCGCGCACGCGGTAGAAGGTGTTCTCGTCGACTTCCTTCGCCGCGGCGTCGTGGATGATGTAGCGGCGGGTGATCCCTTTGTACTGAGAGCGCAGCCAGGTATCGATCCAGAAGGATTCCGTGCGCACGATCTCTTTCTGTTCGTCGCCCATCGAGCCCGACACGTCCATGATGTAGAGGATCACGGCGTTCGTCTGCGGGCGCGGCGTCTCGGCCCAGCCTCGGAAGCGGAAGTCCTTCTTGATCGGCACGATGACGGGGTTCTCCGGGCGGTAGATGCCCGAGGCGATCTGACGCTTAAGCGCTTCGCGGTAGGTGCGCTTGAAGTGGCGCAACGACTGCGGACCGACGTTGTGGATGTCGGTGTACTTCGTGCTGCGCGAAGAGATGTCCTTGGAGCCCTTCGGCTCGATACGTGGCAGACCGAGCTCTTGGCCGAGCATCTGCGCGAGTTCCTCGAGCGAGACGTCGACTTCG
>DDRA01000057.1:4796-5229 GCA_002343545.1 Bacteriovoracaceae bacterium UBA2428 | reverse complement strand
GGCCTTGCCTTCGCCGTCGCCCTCTTTGGGTTGGCCCGGAACCGGATCGCCCGGATTGCCTTCGCCCTGCCCCACGCCGTCCTGATTCTTCGAACCGAAGGTGAAGCGCGGGAGGTCGATTTGGGGCACCGGAATCGAGACCCGGTCGTTGCCCTTGCGCCCGATCATCTCACCGTTGGAGATGTATTTCTTCAAGCTTTCCCGAATCTTGCCCTGCACGATGTCACGGAAGCGCCCGTGATCCCGCTTGATCCCGGACATACTGAAGATTCGGGAGTCGTCCGCCATGGGAATAGTATAGCCCGCGACCCGCCCTCGACGCTCCGCCAAAAAGCCACGATTTCAGCCAAGAGAGACTTCGTAAGACCCGAAGGCGTCAGGCGTTTTTTGGTGGCGCACTTGCGTTAAATGACGCGACTGCGCCACCAAAAAA
>DDRA01000057.1:0-4648 GCA_002343545.1 Bacteriovoracaceae bacterium UBA2428 | reverse complement strand
GCGCCACCAAAAAATGCCTGACGCCTCGCCGGCCGCGCCTCGCCCCCCACACTCCGTCGAACTTGTCGACGGAGTGTGGGGGGCTCAACAACCTCGGGGCCCGCCGACCGTTTTGGCGGGCTCGCGGCCGCTGGTCCCGACTTTGCAAAATCGAAGGAAACGACTTTCGGAGGGGGAATTCGAATGGGCTTGAAATCGGGAATGCGGTCGCTCGTTTTGCTTGGCGTGGTCATGGCTTCGGCCGGGTCCCACGCGTTGCCGAAAGACTGGTCCTTCCTTCAGGTTTCGGGTGAGAGCTTCAACCCCGCCGCCTACTTCTTCGACGAACAAGAGAACGAGCTGGATCTCTTGACCCGCGTCGAGGGAGAGATCCTCACGGCCGAGTACGACGAAATCGCCTTCGAGATCGTGGAGGCCAAGAAGCTCGACCGCTTCCGCTACGAACACGGCGCCATTCGCGTCAAGATCACGCTCGAGAACGGACGCGTGATCGAAGCCGCGAACCCGACCGGCCCGGACGTTTCCGCCGATAACCTGCGCGCGGCCGAAAGCGCCCTGCGTGCCAAAGCCGACGCCTGCGGCCAGGGTGAACGCAAAGTCTCCATCCTTCGGCGCCCCGCCGACCGCGTTCTCAAACGCGACCGTTCGGGCAACGTTGCGGAGAAAAAATCCGACAAGATCGCCGCCGAGCTCTCGGGCCGTCTGGGCTTCCAGATCGCCTGCTCGACGGAAGCCTCCGTGCGCGCCCGGGTCAACGCCGAGATCGACCGGATCAACCAGATCGGCAACGGCGTGCGCGGGCTCATCGACGCCTTCCGTCGCCCGCCGACCTGGTAACAACTTCGTTACCATTAATACGATCACAAAGCCCCAAGGCCCATTGAAGCGGTAACAAAATTGCCACATAAATGGGCCCATGTCGGCCACCACGCGCCCCCGGGCCCAGGACTTCCTCTCGACGCGTGACTACGTGCGCGCGTTCGACGTCTGGGCCGCCACGGGCCTGCGCGGCTACAGCCGCCGCGCCTTCGCCCGCTGGGCGCGCATCTCCTCGCCGAACTTCCTGACGCTCGTCGTGCAAGGAAAGCGCGCGCTGAGCGAAGCTTGGCTCGAAGGCTTCCTGGCCGCGGCCAAGCTCGAACGCGACGAAGCCGATCACCTCCGCCGGCTCGCGCGGCTCGAGCGAACCCGCGATCCCCGCGCCCAAAGCGAACAACTCGACGAGATCCGGCGACGCCTCGCGCGCGCCGGCGCGCCGAGCCTCGCCGCGGACCGTCTCGAGATCCTGCGTCGGCCGCTCGCCTGGACGCTCTACCACATGCTCGACCTCGTCGACGCCGAAGCCCGGCCGGGCTGGTTCAAGAAGCGACTCCGTCTCGGGGTCGCCAAGGCCGACGAGATCCAATCCCTTCTGGGCGTCCTCGAACGTTTGGGGCTCGTGCGGAGCGACGACGAAGGCTGGCACTCGCTCGAAAAGAAGCTCGAAAGCACGGATCAGCTGCGCCGGGCCGAGAACGCCGCCTTCCACGCCCACGTTCTCGCCGAGGCCGCCGAAGCGGTGCAAAGTCTCGACCCCGAAGAACGCGCCTTCGGATCGCTCACGGCCACGGTCCCGCGCGACAAGATCGAGGAACTCAAACAAGAGGTGAACCGCTTCGGTCGTCACCTCATGGAACGCTACGCGACCTCGAATAAGACGGACGGCGAAGTCGTCCGCGTGAACATCCAACTGTACCCGCTGACCCGACGCGATTCCGGAGAACCCACGCCATGAAAATCCTGCCTCCCCTCCAGCTTGCCCTCGCCCTGACCGCGTGGAGCCTCGCCGATTCCGCTCGGGCCAGCGGCGGTTGGGTCGGCAACAGTCCCCTCCTCGCGGCCTTCCAACCGTCGATCCGATCGACGGCAAGCTCACTCGAGAAAAACGACCCCGATCCGTTCTTCAACGAAGAACACAATTCGCTGCTCCTGGGCGAGGGCATAAGCCGCCTAACGATCGGTTTCATTTATTCGGGCGAACACGCCAACCTCCTCGGTTTTGACTATGGCCTTTCGGAAGACTGGACGCTCAAAAACTTTTCGACCTTCGCGTATAACCTTCGGGGACGCGGCGGGGAAAGCCACGAACTCGCCCTTGTCTTCGGGATGCCAGGCGGCCTGGATTACTTGAGCCACTCGGGTTTCTCGATCGGTCCCGGGGTCGGCTTGCTGCATACCTACGGAACGGGGCGCTGGCGCTTCACGAATCTTCTCTCCTTCTCGGGAGTCGCGAGCTTCGGCGACGACCCGATTTGGCAGAGTCTTGACCTCCGCCTACGCACGGGCCTCACCTACTCGCTCGGAGAAAAGTGGATTCTCGGCTTCAGCTCGGAGACTCGCCTGGGCTACGCCGAGGGCTGGTCAGGTTGCAAGGTTCACGCTTGCGCCCCCTCGCTCTCCGCTCGTCAGAGGGTGAAAGAATTCTTTTTCTACCGTCCCCAGCTGACGATCTCGCGCCGTATTTCCGATCACGGAATGCTCACGGCGGGCTTCGGTAACGTCGACGGCGACCGCATCGAAGGCGGCAAGACGGATGGCGCGAGCCTCACGCTCTCAACAGAATGGTAGCCTTCTCGCATCCCCAGGAGTCTCGATGAAAACCTCTTCCCTCAGTCGCTACGCCGTCTTCGGGCTCTGTTTCGCGACGCTCGCCTACGGCAGCGGCGGCTGGGTCGGCAACAGTCCCTTGATCGCCATGCTCAGCCCAACGGTGTACAAGCGGCCCGCTTCGCCCCTTCCAACATCGGTCTACGATGCTTCCGACTCCGACGACGCGGCGACCGAGGGCGAGGCGAGTTCGGACCGCGCGACGACGCCGATCCCGGAGGAAACCTACAACTCTCTTTTCGTTAAGCAGGGGCAACATCGCCTCCTCTACGGCTTCTCCATCTTGCGCGGCAAGATTCTCGACGAAGAGATGATGCTGTGGAGCCCCGGCCTCGGCTACGCCTACGGGATCAACGAAAAGTGGGTTTATATGGCCCCCACCTATTTCGGCTACAGTCTCCGCGCGACGAACGGCGACGGCCAAGAGTGGGGACTCGTCTTCAGCCCGATCGGCATTCCCACTTACGGCTCCAGAACGGGTTGGACGATATCCCCGAGCGTGGCCGTCGTCCACACTTACGGCACGGGCCCTTGGCGCTTTACGCACGCGCTCACGACGACCGCGGCGTATCGTTTCGGAAACACCGATCGGGGCGCGGGAGTCGAGGGTTTCCACCTCGGACTTCAATTGAACGCCCAGTATCGTCTTTCCGATCGCTGGTCGCTCGGGGTCGGCACGGGCGTGGGAGGCGGTTTTCAGGACGTCGAGCGTGAGCGGTGCCAGACCGATCCTTCCCGCAGTCCCGGCGAGTTCCCGTTCTGCGAATCGCGCGTCGAACGACGTCGAGCGAGTTACGCCTCTTACTTTTTGAACGACCTGAGCCTCTCGGCCACCGCCGCCATCTTTCAATCGAGCCAAGTCTCGTTCACGGTTCAGCGCCTCCAGTCGGCCTACGGCGGCGGCGTCACCTTCCAAACGGACTTTTGATCGACGAAGGGAATCCCACCGAAAATTCCGGGCTTTCACGCTCACGCCGCCCTTCATCCGCTCTTCACTTGCGCCGGGCGGGCACGCGCGTCAGAGTCAGGGAGTCTCGGCGGTGCGATTGTAACGGAGTTCGAACGAGACACTGACTTCCGCGGGTACCGAAATGTCGTCAATCCTTCGCGTCGTGAGACGCCAATTGGCCTGGGGCCTCGTTGCCCTTCCCTTCTCAGCTTGCATGGAGCTCGTACCCTCGGGCGACGCGCTTTCGAACGCGGCCGCCAACGTCGACATTCCGACCGAGATCGAAAAGCCCGATCTTTCGGCGGTCGATCATGGGAGCGGATCGACCCTTCCCCAACACGACTCCACGCAAGCCCGCGACGTCGACGAGTCCGACGACCCGGCCCGTCACCTGACCTCGGCGCAGATCCGCGCGCTCTACTCGAACGCGGTCTGCGACGGCGGGGCGCCCGTGGGCTCGCCGGACTCCTACACCCGCGGCCTGCGCGGCAAAGCGCGCATTCCGCAGAAGTCCGTCGCCTCGCTCACGAACGCCGAGCGCGACGAGTGGGGCGCGAACCTCGAACGTTTCGAGCAAAGCGACGCCGTTCAACTACCGAGCAAACTTTACTTCGACCATCTCAACGTGCCCGTGCGCAAGTTCACGGACGGCTTCCCGCTGCTCGCGGGCGGCGTCCTCTCGAACGTGCTCGGGGAGTCCGTCTTCGAGTTCTTCCGCCTCGATTTCGAAGGCCGCCTCGAGCTCGGCAACAAGCCGGCCGGCGACTACGAGATCGCGATCCTCGCCGACGACGGCATCCGCATGCGCTTTGGCGCCTCGAACGCCGTGCTCCTCGAGAGCAACCGCGCGCAGGGCGCGAAGCTCGTCTGCGGCACGCACTCCGTGCGGTTGAACGCGGGCGACTCGATCCCCTTCGAGGTGAACTACTTTCAGGGCCCGCGCGAGAACATCGCGCTCATGATGCTCTGGCGTCCCAAGTCCGCGCAGACCGAACCCCGCTGCGGCTACGAGAACTGGCAGGGCTGGTTCGACTTCAACACGGTACCCTCGAC
>DDRA01000180.1:17676-18043 GCA_002343545.1 Bacteriovoracaceae bacterium UBA2428 | reverse complement strand
CTTCTCGGCGACGATGCCGCCCGACATCCAACGTCTCGCGAACGACATCCTGAGCGACCCCGTCAAGGTCGAGGTTACCCCCGTGTCGTCGACGGCCGAGAAGATCGAGCAAGCGCTCTTCTTCGTGGAGACCCCCGACAAGCGCCGCCTGCTCGAGCACGTCATGGAGGACGAACGCATTCGGATGGCGCTCGTCTTCACCCGTACGAAGCACGGCGCCGACAAGGTGGCCAAGTTCCTCAACCAAGCCGGCGTCACCGCCGAAGCTATCCACGGCAATAAGTCGCAGAACAACCGCGTCCGCGCCTTGAACAACTTCAAGGAAGGCCGCACGCGCGTGCTCGTGGCGACCGACATCGCCGCCCGC
>DDRA01000180.1:0-17489 GCA_002343545.1 Bacteriovoracaceae bacterium UBA2428 | reverse complement strand
CACCGGATCGGCCGCACGGCCCGCGCCGGCGCCGAGGGCACCGCCCTCTCCTTCTGCGCGACGGACGAGCGCCCTTACCTTCGCGACATCGAGCGTTTGATCCGACTCAAGATCCGCGTCGTCGACGGTCCCTACCCCGGCTTCGAGTCGATCGGCCAGGCGGCTCCCCCGCGCGAAGATCGCCCGCCCCGCGGCGGCGGACGTCAACAAAGTTCCCGCGGCCAAGGCCGCTCCGGTTCTCCGCGCGGCGGCGAGCGCGGGCGCGCCC
The DNA here is from genome assembly GCA_002343545.1 of Bacteriovoracaceae bacterium UBA2428. Classification (GTDB taxonomy): domain Bacteria; phylum Bdellovibrionota; class UBA2428; order UBA2428; family UBA2428; genus UBA2428. The sequence continues at coordinate 17,221 of DDRA01000180.1, read as the reverse complement.
CGGGTCATCGCCCGGAAGGCGAACGTGCGACGGAAGGCCGGGCGCCCGGCCACCGGCCGAGCGGAAACGCTTCGGGTTCCGCGAACGCTCCCCGCGCGCAGCACGGGTCGCGCGGCCCGTCGACTCCCCAAGGTCGCGGCGGCGGCGAAGCTCGTTCGAGCCGTGGCGCGCAAGGCGGCGGCCGTCGCTCGCACGGCGGCGGCGAGTCTCGGCACCCGAAGCCGGCTTCCGGCGGACGCTCGGGGGCCCCGAAAGAAGCGGCCCCGCCCGAGAAGACCTCGTGGTGGAAAAAGCTCCTGCCTAAGTAGGGAAGAAAGGGCGTCGGCGAGACGCCCTTTTCCTCTTCAAGACAAAGCCGCGCGCTGTTCTTCGATGTAATCGTCGTACGTGATGTACTTGTCCGCCTTGAGCGTGACGTCGATGTCGATGATGCGGTCGGCGACCGTCTGCACGAGTTCGTGATCGTGCGAGGTGAAAATGATCGTTCCCTTGTAGCGCTGGAGACCGTCGTTCAGCGCGTTCACCGCCTCGAGGTCCAAGTGGCTCGTGGGTTCGTCCAGGAACAAGAGGTTCGGCTGCGCGAGCATGAGCTTGGAAAGCATGCAGCGCACTCGTTCCCCTCCCGAGAGAACCTTCGTCTTCTTGAAGACTTCGTCGCGACTGAAAAGCATGCGGCCCAGGAAACCGCGCAGGAAAGACTCGTCGGGATCGGGCGAGTACTGGCGCAGCCAATCGACGAGGTTCGCGTCGGAGTTATCGAAGTAGCTCGAGTTATCGACCGGAAAGTAGCCCGGCGTGATCGTGCCGCCGATCGCGAAAGTTCCCGCGTCGGCCGCCATCTCGCCGTTCAGGATCTTGAAGAGCGTCGTGCGCGCAAGGTCGGACTTGCCGACGAGCGCGATCTTGTCGCCCTTCTTGACGGTGAAACGGATGTCCTTGAGCAGGAGCTCGCCGTCGATGCGCTTGGTGAGGCCGTCCACGACGAGCACGTCCTTGCCGGCCTCGCGCTTGGGCTCGAAGCCCACGAAGGGCTGCCGGCGCGATGACACCGGAAGCTCCGAGAGATCGAGCTTCTCGAGCTGCTTGGCGCGCGAAGTCGCCTGGCGCGACTTGGACGCGTTCGCGCTGAAGCGCGCGATGAAGGCCTTGAGCTCCTCGGCCTTCTCGGCGTTGCGTTTGTTCTCGTCGGAGCGCAGGCGCTGGGCGAGTTCGGAGGAGCGCTTCCAGAACTCGTAGTTACCCGTGTACGTCGTGATCTTGCCGAAATCGACGTCGGCGATGTGCGAGCAGACCTTGTTCATGAAGTGGCGATCGTGCGAAACGACGATGACCGTGCGCTCGTAGTTCTGCAGGAAGTCCTCGAGCCAGCGAATCGCGAAGATGTCCAGGTGGTTCGTCGGTTCGTCGAGCAGGAGGACGTCGGGCTGGCCGAAGAGCGCCTGCGCGAGCAGGACCTTGACCTTCTCGCCGCCCGTCAGCTCCTTCATGAGTTTTTCGTGGTAGCCGGTCCCGATGCCCAGGCCCGCGAGCATGAGCGCGGCGTCGGACTCGGCCTCCCAACCGTTCAGCTCGGCGAAGCGCGTTTCGAGCTCGGAGGCGCGCACGCCGTCGGCCTCGGAGAAATCGGGTTTCGCGTAGAGCGCGTCCTTCTCTTTGGTCACGGCGTAGAGACGCTCGTGCCCCATGAGCACGACCTGGAGGACGGGGATCTCGTCGAATGCGAAGTGATCCTGCCGCAGGAACGAGAGCGTCGACCCCGGCTCGCGATGCACCATCCCCGCCGTCGGCTCGACGTCGCCCGAGAGGATCTTGAGGAAGGTCGACTTGCCGGCGCCGTTCGCGCCGATGAGGCCGTAGCAGTTGCCCGGGAGGAACTTGACGTTCACGTCCTCGAAGAGTTTGCGGCCGCCGAATTGGATGCTGAGACCGGAAGTGCTGATCACGGGAGTGGATTAGCCTAAGACTCCGTCTAAGCAACAGATTTCGTTCGTTAAGCGGGCACACTCCCTTGAAATAAGAGAGTCCTCCCTTATGCTCGAACCAGCGAGTTCCGAATTTTGGATCGGACGGAACGCCAAGGAGACGCATGGATTTCGACGACCGTTTGGGCCAAGCCTGGGGACGTCACGGGAACGACGCGGAAGGCGTGGCCCGGGATCTGAGCGCCCTCATCCCCTACGTCGAAAGCGATGCGCACGTGGCGGCCCTCGCCCAGATCGGCACGCACGTCTGGGGCGAGCACCTGGGGCGCTGGAACGAGGGCCTGGATTTTCTGGCTCGCCTTCGTCTGCACGCGGCTCTGCTTCGCGGCGGCGACTCCGAACGCGCGCTCGAGCGCCTGCGCCGCTCGCTCAGCCTCTCGGCCGGCCGCGAAGAGCTGGGCGAGGACCTGCCGCAGGCCGACGCCCTGCGCGTGCTCCTGACCTCGGCCTCGGCGCTCGTCTCGCGCGACCCGGCCCGCGCGCAGGCCTACTTCAAGCGGGCCCTCGAGGCCGCGCCGGGCCTCGCGAAGGAAGATCCCGCGCACAAGACCTTAGCCACGACGGCCAACAACATCGCTTACGCGCTCGAAACGCAGGACGGCCGCAACGAAGCGGAGACCGAGCTCATGCTCCTCGCGGCGCGCGCGGCCCGGACCCACTGGGAAATCGCGGGCGGCTGGCTCGAGGTCGAACGGGCCGAGTACCGCCTCGCGAAGAGCTACCTCAAAGCCGGCCTCGCCCAAAAATCCCGCGAGCACGCCCAGGCCTGCTTGCGTATCGTCGCCGTTCAGCGCGCCGATGCCCTCGAGGTTTTTTACGCCCACGAAGCCTTGGCCCTCGCCGAGCTTTCGCTCGGCAACCGCGACCCCGCGCAACGTTCCCTCGCGACCGCGCGCGCGTCCTTCGCCGCGCTCGGCGAAGAAGACCGCAACTGGGTGCGGCCCGACCTCGACTTGCTCGTGGCGGTCTTCGCCAAGAACGGGATCCACCCGTGAAGTTCCCCCGCGAGCTGCTCACCCTCGAAACGACCCCGGGAAGCTTCGCGATCTGCCGCGGGCCCACGAACGCGCCGCTGCCGGAGGCTTTCTTCTCGGGCGACTTCGTTTGCGTCACCAAGACGAAAGACGAGCTTTCCGTCGTCTGCGAAGAGAGCCGGAGCCCGCCGAACTTCGCCCGCGAGCTCGGCTGGTCGCTGCTGAAAGTCCGGGGCCCGCTCGATTTCGGGCTCGTCGGCATCCTGAGCTCGCTCACGGAGCCGCTCTCGGAAGCGGGGCTTAGCGTCTTCGCCGTGTCGACCTACGAGACCGACTACCTGCTCCTGCGCCAGGAGCGACTCGCGGAGGCCGTCGCGGCCTTGCGCGACGCCGGCTTCACCGTGCACGAAGCGTCCTAGGGCAGCGACGCCAGCCAAGCCAGGATATCCGCTCCCGATTGGGTGAGTCCCTTGTATCGGCGCGCCTCGGTCCCCATGCCTTCGATGGCGCTCGCGACGAGCGCGCGTTCTTCGCGCGTGAGCGTCGCGACGTCGCGGAAGGACGTGCGGATCGTGAAGAGCCCGGCCCCCCGATCCGCGAAAGGCGTCAAAGTCTGCCGTTCCGTGCGCAGGTAAAGACGCGGAGCGGCCACGTCGAAGGCGCGCCCGTGCCAGGCGGCTTCTTCCCCGGGGGGAGCCTCGGGGTGATGGTTCAGGCGAGCATCCGTGGCGAGCCCCCACGCGAAGCGCTCGAAGGGGCCCTTCATCACCATGATCTCGGCGAACTGCCGCGCACGACGGGCGAGCGGCTCGAAGTCGGCGACCGGCGCGTGCACGGCCGCGAAACCTCGCCCGATCTTTTCTTCCGCGCCCCAGTGATTCGGAAAGAAGAGGCTCGCGGCCCCCAGCCACTCCCGCTCGGCATCGAGTCGCCAAACGGCGAAGTCTTCCTGCGTCTGCGCCGTCACCGCGTCCCAAAGATCGCGGTAAGCGACGCTCGTCGTGAAGCGCGAGCGCGCCGGATCCAAACCGCCTTCCGAGCTCCACGCGATGAGCTCGTCCGAAAGCGCGCAGTACAAAGCCCGCTCGCCACGCCGCTCGAAGCAATCGCCCCAGCGCTCGACGAGCACGTCGATCAAACGGTGGGCGATGACGTTCAAGGTCTCGGCACTCGTCTCCACGGGGGGTGGAAGGTATTTCTCCAGACGCTCGCGTCGACCCTGCTCGCGAACCCGGCGGTACTCCGCCCAGAGCTGGTCGAATTCCAAGGCTTCCTCGAAGCGCACGGGACGAAGCCCCGCGCTGACCTCATATCGACCGCTTAGGACGGGAAAACGAAGCCGGGGCGGCGGCAGGGATTCCAATCCTTGGAACGATTTCACCGAAAAGGTCCTTTCCCTAAGTCGCGGTATTCCCTCGATCGACGGCGCGAAACCGTGCTTCGCGAGCCCGCTTCACCCTATCTTAACAGTGTGGCGACTCAAAACGAGGAACACTGATCCGAAGAGAAAAGTAGGGAGTATGGAAAACAGCGTTACTTATGGCCGAAGGACTTTCGTCCGGAGCGTGGGCTTAGGCCTGGCGCTTGGCCTTGCCGGCTGTTTGAACTCGGCCAGTCTCTTTGACCCCAGCTCGATCGCGCCGACGCCCAGCGCGTCGCCCACGCCGAGTTCCAGTCCGTCGCTCCCCGCCGAGGATCCGCTCGCGAACGTCGCCTTCAACGGCTGCACGAGCGCGACCGCGCTCAGCACGACCTCGGGCCGGGTCGAGTACGAATTCCCGGTGGGCGTCGAGAAGGTCAACGTCTACATCGACGGCACCCTCGCCTACACGTCTTCGAACTCCTTCTTCAAGTCCTACACCGACCGCAGCCTCTCTCCCGGCACGACCTACGAGTTCGCCTGCGAGGCGCAGACGGGCGAGTTCCGGAAGATGGGCGCCGTCACCAAGACGATCACGACTCCCTCCGACAACAACACGCCCGTCGCCTTTCCGGGCGTGCTCTCCGTCACGCCGCTGAGCCCGAGCTCCGTCCGGGTCGAGTGGCCGAACCCGGCCGGCGTCTCGGCCGTCAAGGCGCGCGTCTACGCGACGCCCGGCAACGCCGTCGACTTCGAAGGGGCGCACGCCAAGGAAGTGGGTTACTCCATCCGCAGCGCGACGCTGACGGGGCTCGGCGACGAGTTGCCCTATAGCTTCGGCGTGCGCGTCTGCTCGGCGGCCGGCGTCTGCGACGAGAACGTCGTGCAGATCACCGCGACGCTCGCCGACGGCGGCGCGCCGCGCACCCAGGGCGCCGTCTCGGCGACCTACATCGGCGCGAGCTCGAGCGCGCTCGTGCACGCTCCCTGGCAGCCCGCCGACGGCGGCATCGCGAAACGACGCGTGTACCTTTCCGACTCGACCCACGGCAACGGCCAGGGCGGCAATCTCATCGGCAACTACGTCGAGTGGAATCCGCCCGCCTTCAACGTCGCTGACCCCGCGGCCCCGCCGACGGAACTGAGCGTGACCGGCCTCGACTCGAGCACGCACTACCTCCTCGTGCGCGACGAAGACCCGAGCGGGCAGCTTTCGGCCGTGCAGAGCTTCGCCGTGGTGAACTACCGCGGCTGTCTCGCGACGGCGGCGCTCAGCACGAGCATCATCCGCATCACCTACGATCACCCGGTCGGGGCGGACTTCGTGCGCATCTACCAAAACGGTCTCCCCGTCTTCACCTCGTCGAACTCGGCCGTGAAGACCTTCGACTCGAGCAACCTGACCGAGGGCCAGGCCTACGTCTACGAATGCGAGATGCAGCTCAACGGCCAGCTCGTCCGCGGATCGAACAAGCCGACGCAAAAGACGCTCTCGATCAACCCGCCCACCTTCCAAGGCGCGCAGAGCGTGACGGCGCTCACGCCCCGCTCCGTGCGCGTGAACTGGAACCCCACGGGCGCCGGCGTCCTGACCGACCGCTTCGTCGTCTACGGCAACCCGGGTTCGAGCGTGGACTGGAACGGCACGCCGCTGGACGACCAGATCGACGGCGCGCTGACGAGCTTCACCGCCACGGGCCTGGGCGACGGCCTGACCTACTCCTTCGGCGTGCGCGCGTGCTCCGAAACGAACAACTGCGACGCGAACGTCGTCGCCAAGACGATCACGCTGAACGACTCGACCTACGCGCCCTCGACCACGGGCGCGACGTCCGTGGCCTTCGCGGGCGGCGACGCCGCCATCACGGCTCCCTGGACGATCTCGAACGGCAAGGTCACCGAGCGCCGGGTCTACTCCTCGACGAGCGCGGGCGGCCCCTTCACGCTCGTGCACACCGCGACGGTCGCGGACCCCTTGGCGGTCCCGACCTCGATCACCGTGCCGGGCCCCTACGTCGACAACACGACCTACTACTTCTACGTGAACGACGTCGACGGCGCCGCGAACGTCAAAGACAACTCGGCGAGCCTCGTTTCGGCGGGCTCGGGCGACACGACGGCGCCGACCTTCCCCGAGTCGAAGTTCCTCGGCGTCGCCAAGGGAACGCCGACCGACACCGCGCTCAAGGTGAGCCTCGAAGCGGTGGCCGCCCAGCCGGCCGCGCCGACCGGCGTCTCGCACTACATCGTCTACATCCAGGCCATCCCGAGCGGCTCGAACAACACGGCCTGCACGCAGGGCGTGCGCTACGCCGAATTCGCGGTGACCGACACGAGCGCGTTCCCCACCTACACGGCCGGCCAGACTTACCAGCTCAACGTGACGGGCCTCTCGCCGCGCACGCGCTACGGCGTCTGCCTCAAGGCGCGTGACCTCGCAGGCAACGTGTCGTCCACGAGCAAGGCGCTTTGGCACAAGACCTTCGACGTGACGCCGCCGACCTTCACGGGCATCGGCAGCGGCGACCTGGGCTACGAGGCCTTCGTGAACGACGACGAAGAAATCGAGGTCCGTTGGCCCGCGTCGGTCTCCACGGACGCCGCGACCTACGAAGTGAAGATCTGGCGCGGCTCGAAGACCGTGCCCGTCGACCTCTATACGGCGCCCGTCGTCACGCACCCGACCCACACGCTCAAGATCCCGCGCGCGGACTTCGCCTACAACGACTTCGAGACCCTCTACGTGCTCGTGAACGCTTGCGACGACGCGCTCGTGCAGGGCTTCCACGACACCGCGAACAACTGCACGACCCATGCGTACGCGAACGCGGGCAGCTTCTCCGTGCCCGACGTCACGCCGCCCCCCGGCTTCGGCGGTATCGCGGTCGCCGAGCCCGACCTCATCGGCACGCCGCCTTCGGTCACGTTGAACCAAGGCGAAGTGCTGCTGAAGTGGAACACCCCTTCGGGCGGCAACTGGAACGACTACGCGGGCCTGCGGGTCTACCGCGTCGACAACGCGACGACGCTCACGCAGATCGGCACGGACATCGTGTGCACGAACAACGCGGGCGTCATCACGTGCCCGACCCAGCGGAAGCTCACGGGCCTCGACGCCTACAAGACCTATCGCTTCCACGTCCGCGCCTACGACGCGGCCGGATCCGTGACGACCTACCTGAACCCGCTCACGAGCTTCAAGGACGCGCGCGCGCCCGACAAGACGCCCCCTTCCTTCACCTCGAACCTGAACGTGAGCAGCTCGAGCCCCCCGACGCTCACCTGGAGCGCGGCGACCGACAACCAGACCGACGTCGGTTCGCGCATCTTCTACGACATCTACCGCCGCGACGGCTCGGCCTTCACGGACTTCACGGACCCGTCGACGCAGGCCGACGCCATGGTGCTGAACCGCCAGACGCTCACCTACACGGACACCGTGCTGGCCGGCGGCACGACCTACTACTATCTGATCTGCGCCCGCGACGAATCGGCCAACCGGACCTGCGACGCGGCCGCGATGCGCACCTACACCCGACCCGACTCGACGCCGCCGACCCTCGGCAGCTTCGGCCTCAAGGGCATCGGCCAGGGCACGCCCGGACCCGATCGTATCCGCCACCACAAGAGCTACCGCGTGACGTGGACGATGTCGGATAACTCGACGCCGAAGGCCCAGCTTAGCGTCGTCGTCTACCGCAAGATGGCCGACGCGCCGATCGTCGAGGCCATCGACACGAACACGGACCCCATCGTCTACGACGGCTACGGCGTGGAAGGCTACTTGGACACCCAGCTGCCGTCGAACGCGGTCAAGTACGTCAAGTACCTCGTCAAGATCACCGACCTCAACAACAACTCGGTCGAGGGCACGACCTCCGTGCGGAGCGACACGCGCATGAGCTTCGACGTCGTGCGCCCCGCGGGCGGCTCCAGCGCCGGCGGCGACAAGATTCTCCTCAAGGGCTCGAACTTCGGCTACGGCGTGACGGTGAAAGTCGCGGGCGCGGCGTGCACGAACCTCGTGCGCTTCAACGAGGACTACCTGACCTGCACGGTGCCGGCGAAGCCCGTGGGCGAGTCCCTCAGCAACTCGGTCGTCGTGCAGAACACGGACGGCACCCAAGCTTCGCAAGGCTTCACCTACGATCTCGCGCGGCCCTGCGACGCCGCCGCGGACGGCGGCGCGGCGCCCTTCCACGCGGGCACGGGCACTTCGATGGACCCCTACCTCATTTGCACCGCGACCCAGCTGCGCGCGCTCCAGACGGCCAACTCGGGCGCCTGCGGGAGCGCGGCGAGCTGTTGGAACAAGTACTTCAAGGTCGGCAACCACATCGACTTCAGCGGCCAGACCTTCGGCGCCGTCGGGAACGCGGGCACGCCGTTTATCGGCGGTTTCGACGGCGACTACCACATGATCGAGAACATGAGTCAGACGGCCATCGCGAACTCGTCCGGGCTCTTTGGCGTCGCCTCCCCCGCGACCGCGATCCAGAAAATCGTCGTCAAGAGCGCCGCGTTCACTTGGGCTCCGGGCGGCAACAACTACCAATACTACGGGATCCTCGTCGGCCAGCTCGGCGGTGCGGGACTCACAAACTCGGCCGTGCTGAACAGCACCCTGAGCAGCTACACCTACTATAACTACGGCGCCCTCGGCGGAGCCGTCGGAGCCATCTTCGACGTCAACGTGCCCCTCTCGAACATCACCGTTTCGAGCGTGACCGTGACGGCGCCCGTCGTGGCGGGCAGTCGTCACCCGACTTGCATCTACAATACGGGCGTCGGCGGCGTCGTGGGCATGCTCGGATGCACCTCGACGAACAACGTCGCGAATCTCAAGATCTACGACAGCACGCTCCAAAGCACCTACAACAACGGCGGCGTGGGCAACTCGCTCGTCGGCGGCATCGCCGGTACGGCGAGCGGCATCACGCTCTCGGACCCCGTCGTTGAGAACGTCACGATCTCCGTCGCGGGTACGAGCAGCACGACGGGCGTCGGCGGCGTCATCGGAGGCCGATTCGCCTCGACGATCCCCACGGTCCAACGCGCACGGGTCTCGGGCCTCACGATCAACGCTTCGGGCGTCGACCAAGTCGGCGGCATCGCGGGCGACGGAACGAACGTGACGGATTCCTACGTCTCGGGCTCGATCTCGGGCGCCGGCTACACGGGAGGTATCGTCGGCCAGGCCCCAACGAGTATCACGAACACAGTCGTCAACGGCAGCGTTTCGGGCGGACAATCCACGGGCGGGATGGTGGGCGGAACGAAACTCTCGGGCAGCGGCGGGACGCCTGCGTTCCAAGTAACGATTATGCGCAGCGCGAACTTCGCGACGGTCAGCGGATCGACCTACGTCGGTGGCCTTTTCGGCGGGCGCGGCTCGGTCACTGCCGCTAACGGAAACGGCTATACGATTCGCGACTCTCTCAATGCGGGCGCACTGTCGGGCACCGACTACGTTGGCGGCCTCGTTGCCAGCAGCTATTCAGCTACCAGCCCAGTGATCATCGTCGAACGGAGCTACAACCGCGGCGCGATCTCGAGCGCCGGCTCGAACAAGGGTGGCCTCTCGGCGACGGTATTCGCCCAGGGAACGACGCCCTCGGTGACTTTGACCGAAAACTTCTGGGACAAGCAAGCTTCCGGCCAAAGCACTTCGCCGGCCGAAGCGGCGAACCAGATCACCGGCAAGACGACCGCGCTCATGAAAACCCAAGCGACCTTTACGGGCGCCGCGTGGGACTTCGTCGACGAAACGACGAATGGCACCGACGACTACTGGGTGATGGACGCGGCGAGCGGCTACCCGACGCTCTACAACTTGCCGACCGGCAACTAGCCCGCCCGGCGGTCGCGCCTAAGCGACGAGTATCCTTGGCCCTTTCCTTCCATTTTTCTTCCACACTCCCGGGCGATGATGGTCCTCGACACGGCGGCGTTGAAGCCGCCGAGAAAGAGGAGCCGATATGAGCCGACACTTTTCCTACCTCCGTCTCTGGGTCCTTCCGCTTTGCTTCGCCGCCCTGGGCGCGCGCGCCGAGGTCGACGAGACGCCGCCCCCGGACGGACCGCCGCGTGGGGAGCGGAGCGAGCCCAGCGAGGCCCAGCGCGCCGAGAGGAAGAAGCGGCACGAAGAAATGCAGCAACGCCTGCACGCGGCCTGCGGCAGCGACATCGAAAGCAAGTGCCAGACCGCGAGCGGTCGCGAACTCATGCGCTGCCTCCACTTGGCCCAGGAAAGCGTGAGCGCCGGCTGCAAATCTTTCTTCGAAAGCCTGCCCCCTCCGCCGCGCCGCGGGCCGCGAGAAGGCGGCGAACGCCGGGGGCCTCGCGGCGGACACGCCTCGCAAAACTAGGAAGCCGGGGCCCGCAACCCCGCGTCCCTGGCGTCGGCGCCGGGGACGTGGCACGCTAGGAAGAACGTATATGGCGACGGAAAAACTTCTCCTCCTCGAAGACGACGCCGCGCTGGGGCGGAGCCTCAAGATCAGCCTCGAGCTCGAAGGCTACCAAGTCGAATGGGCCCGCGACGTGCGCACGGCCGAGGGCCTGGCCCCGACGCGGGACTTCGACCTCATGCTGTTCGACTGGAACCTGCCCGACGGAACGGGACTCGAGCTCTGCCGTCGGCTGCGCGAAGACGCCAAGCTCGCGACGCCGATCCTCTTCCTGACGGCCCGCACGGACGAGGAATCGGCCATCGCCGCGCTCGAGAGCGGGGCGCAGGACTTCGTGCGCAAGCCCTTCGGCCCGCGCGAGCTCGTGGCGCGTATCCGCGCGGCCCTTCGCCAGAACGCCGAACGCGAGGCGGAGCTCCGCTTCGGCGAGCTGCGCGCGCTGCCGCGCGAACGCCGCGCCTTCTTCGGCGACGAGGAAATCGACCTGAACCGCCGCGAGTTCGACGTGCTCTGCGTCTTGCTCCGCAGGGCCGACGCCGTCGTCACCCGCGAGGAGCTGCTCGAGTCGATCGACCGTGAAGGCAACCTCTTCGACCGCACGATCGACTCGCACGTGAGCCACTTGCGCGCGCGTCTCAAAAAGGCCGAGGTGCACGGCGTCCAGATCGCTTCGGTCTACGGCGTGGGCTACCGGCTCGAGAAGGTGGAAGCGTGAAGAAGTCTTCCTTCCTGCAGCGGCAGCTCTTCGTTTCGCTCCTCGCGACGATCGTGCTCGTGCTGGCCGGCTTCGCGGCCTTCCCGCTCTACATGCAGTCCAAGCAGCGCGAGCGTGAAGCCCCGGGCCCCACGCAGTTTTTCGCGAACCTGCTCGAGAACCTGGATCCCGAAGCGCCCGAGAACGCGCTGAGACGCCTCGTCAGTACGCGGGCTTTCGAAGGCCCCGTGGATCTTTACGTGCTGGATGGCGAGCTCCGCATCTTGGCCGCCACCCGCGAAGATTCCAAGGGGCTCGACCGCATCGACCGGGCCATGCTTCCCGGAGAGCCCGGCGAAAGCGTTTTGCTCGAGCCGCCCAACGCCAAGCGCAGTTTTTGGAAGTCGCTCTTCGGGCCCCCGGGCGGGCCGCGCGGCTCCGTCATCGTGCGCTTGGGCACGGCCTCTCCCCGCTACCTCGTCTCGATCCAGCGTCGCGACCCCAAACGGCCGCGGCCGCCCATGCTGCCGATGCACATGATCTTCGTCGTCGTGGCGGCCATGCTTTCGGCGTTCCTTTCCTTCGCCGTGCTCTTCTACTACTTGCGCCGCAACACGGCCGTCATCGAGAGCGTCATGTCGCGCATCCGGGGCGGCGACCTGAAGGCGCGTTTCCCCGTCAAGAAGCTCGACGAAGCCGGCCAGCTGATGAGCCGCTTCAACGCGATGGCCGACGAGATCGAGGCGCTCGTGGACCGGGTGCGGCAGCACGAGAAAACCCGCACGCGCATCCTCGAAGAGCTCGGCCACGACTTGCGCACGCCGCTGGCCTCGCTCAAGAACTGCCTGGAGACGCTGCAGAACAAAGGCGAAGCGCTCGCGGCCGAAACGCGGCGCGATCTGCTCGACATCTCGACCAAGGAGGTCGCCTACCTCGCGCACATCGTCGAGGATCTGCTCTTCTTGGCGCGCGTCGAAGACCCGCGTTACGTGAGCCGGGGTCAGGCCCTCGACCTCGCGGCGCTGCTCGAAGACGAGGCGAGTCGCATCGAGGCCACTCACCCGACCAAAAGCCTTCGCCTGCAAAGCGCCTTGCCGCCGGACTTCCGCTTCTTCGGCGACCGGCACTTGCTCACGCGCTACGTTCGCAACGCGCTCGACAACGCCCTCGCGCACGCGCGCGACCGCGTCGAGCTGCGCGTGGGCCTTGCCGACGACGGCAAACGGCTGGAGATCACGGTCGAGGACGACGGCCCCGGCCTGCCCCCCGAGCTTCTCGCGAACTTCGGCCAGCAACGCCTCGCGCGCGACTACGAGCCCGGCCCCGACGGACGCATCTCGCTCGGGTTGGGCGGCGTCATCATGCGCGCCATCGTGTCGGCCCACCACGGCGAGCTCGAAGTCACGAACCGCGGCCACGACCCCCGGAATCCCGAAGGCGCCCGCATCCTCGCCCGCTTGCCGGTACGCTAGGCGTCAGGCTAGGATCGCGGTATGACTTCGACGTTTCGTTACGTTTCGTTTGCTTCCGTGTTTTTGCTCTCGGCTTGTATGAGCATTCCCGGGACGAATCGCAAGGGGCTCAATCTCATCCCGCGCGCGCAAGAGAAGCAGATGGGCGACGAGGCCTACAAGGAAGTCTTGGCCAAAGAGAAAGTCAGCACGGACGCGCGCCTCAACGCGATCCTCCAGCGCGTCGGGCAACGCATCGCGGCCGTCGTACCGGTGAGCGACTTCGACTGGCAGTTCACGCTCATCGAGAGCAAGGACATGAACGCCTTCTGTCTGCCGGGCGGCAAAGTCGCCTTCTACACGGGTATCCTGCCCGCGCTCGAGACCGAGGGCGGCATGGCCATCGTCATGGGCCACGAGATCGCCCACGCCGTCGCCCGCCACGGCGTGCAGCGCGTTTCGCAGGGTTTGCTTTTGCAGTTCGGACTCGCGACCGTCGACGCGACGGTGCTCAAGGACAACCGCTACAAGCCGCTCATCATGGGCGGACTCGGGCTCGGCGCGCAGTTCGGCGTCATGCTACCTTTTTCGCGTGGCAACGAATCCGAGGCCGACGAGCTTGGGCTGAGGTACGCCGCGCAGGCCGGCTACGACCCGGCCGAAGGCCCGCGCTTCTGGCAGCGATTCTCGAAGGCGACGGGCGGCGGCAAGCCGCCCGAATGGATGTCGACCCACCCGGCCGACGCGAACCGCGTCGCGCAGCTTCAAGCGATGCAGGCCGAAGCGCAAGCCCTCTACGCCAAGTCGCCGAAGTACGGCGTCGGCGAAAAGCTTTAGCGAGGCATCACAATGCGATCAGAGCCCCTTTTTTAGGATGCTGGGATCCAGGATATTTTCGACCCCATGGACGTTGAGCAACGTACCATCCTTCGCGAGCTCGAAGCGACCGAAGCTATACTTGCCTAAGAGCCCGCGATCCATCACGACCTCGACGACCCGCCCCCCTTGCGAGTTCACGCTTCGTTCCACGAGGGAGGCGGCCCACTGCTTGCCGTTCTGCTCGACGACGACCAAATCGCCAGCCCGACTTTCGACGGTTTGAACTTTGAGAAGGGTGCCGTTTTTTTCGAGAGAGTACCCGGGTCCCTTCGCCTTCAGATTGAGGGCCGGCTTCGGAGCGACCACCGCAGCCGCCATGGGCGCCGGTTGGGCACCCGGGATCAGCCGAGAGGCCGACGAGGGCGCCACGGGAGGAGCCGCGATCGGCCGTGCGGCGCTCGGCACGGCGGCCGACGCCGGCTTGACCGCCATAGGCGTCGGCTTCACTTCCGGCACGGGGGCCGGTCTCGCGGCGGCGGATCTCGCCCTCAGCATTTCGTCGAACTCGTAATCCCGCGGGAAGTTGTATCCATGGGTTCTCAGTTGCTTATGTTCGGCCATTTCGGCTTCCGAGAGCCCTCCTCCATTCATGCGCTTCTCGTGCAACGCCCTTTCCCGTTCACGGAACTCACGCACCTTCTTGATCTCGTCATCAGTAAACTGCTCGATTCTCTTTTCCCGAATACTCTTGGCGAAAGTTTGAACGTCCGTCGGCGCCGCGTTCGCGGCCGAAGCCGCGTCGCCCGCGTAACCCATGCGCACCATGAGATCGGCCTCGGGCTCGCTCAGCCCCCGCTCCATCATGATTTTCTTCTTCTCGACGAGCTTCTTGGCGTGCTCGACCGAGGCCCCGCCCGCGACCTGAGCACCGCCGTAGACTTCGACGGCGATGTCTTTGTGCGCCTTCAGCACGGCGTCGACTTCGGCGTCGGAAACCTCGCCCGTCACTCCGGCCTTCTTGCGAAGGTCCCCGAGCTCTTGCTTGATGTTGGCGCGAATCTGCGCGGCCGCTTCGGCCGCCGCCTCGGGGTCCGCGCCGCTCGCGATGTTGTTCAGCTCCGCGTTTCGCTGTACGAGGCTCTCGCCCGCGCCGCCCTTGGCCAAGTCCGCCTTCTGAGCGTCGACGAGGCGCTTTTGCGCGGCGATCTGGTCGGGCGTCAGCTGGCTCGCGGCCAAGACGTCGGCGCCGCCCTCGGCCGCCTTCTCGAGTTTCGCCGCGGCGGCCGCGGCGTCCGCCGCTTCATCCGCCGCGCCCAGGGCCTTCGAAAGGCCACCGACGGCTTTAAGGCCGTTGATCGCCGAGCCCGCGAAGCCGGCGAGGCCCAACGCGACGTTCAATCCGCAGCTCCCGCCGCTCACGCTCAGCTGGGCGCGGGCGCCAAGCGGCGTCTTCGAACAAGAGCCTCCGTCGGAGCCGCCCGCGCTCGCCTGGGTCGCCGAAGAAGTCATGCAGCTCTCGAGCGCCTCCGCGACGCCATATCCACCCGTGATGCCTTCCCCCAGGAACGCGACGGCGCGAATACCCGAGACGAGAGCGCCGGCGCCTTTTGCGAAAGCACCGACCAAACCCGCCGGCGCCGTCGCGAGCACGAGCCCCATCTGAAGCGCGGTCTCGCTGAGTTGAGCTTGGTCGTTACGGCTCGATTGGAAGCACGCGCCGATCGCCCCGACGCTCGAGACGGCGGCCGCCTGCTGACTGGAGTTCTGGTGGGCCTGCCGCAAGACGGCCGCCGGTCCCGCCATCATCGGTCCGGCCGCCTCGGCCGTCCGGGCCGCGGCGTGCAAGGCCCCCATTTCGTCGCTCTTGGCGTTCAACCAATTCACGTGCGAAGGCTCGGGCG
Organism: Bacteriovoracaceae bacterium UBA2428; assembly: GCA_002343545.1. Lineage (GTDB taxonomy): Bacteria > Bdellovibrionota > UBA2428 > UBA2428 > UBA2428 > UBA2428. Next base: position 1,630 of record DDRA01000180.1, on the reverse strand, counting down.
CCTTGTTGATGGTCTCGCGGAAGTTCGAAAAGCAACCCGTGGCGCCACCGTGCAAACAGACCGAAGCCTTCGCGAGATCCTGGTTCTGTTTGACGAGGCCCGCGCGGAGCTTATCGAAGTGCGCGTTGATCTTCGTCTGGAGATCGCTCTCCGAGAAGAACTCCTCGGCCGTTTTGGTCTTGATGGCTCCGGCGTAGCGACCCCGACTCAACCCGCGAAGCTGATTTTGGAAGGAGTCGGCCATCTGCTGGAACTCGGGGTTGCGAAGCCAAGGCATGACGCTTTCCATCAGGCGCAACGACGCCGCGGCTTTCTCGCGCTTCTCCTTTGAACTCTTCTGACCCTCAAGCGTGCGGTCGCGGGTCACGACCGTCGCCGTACGCTTGAGATCGGCGTAAACGGAGAGCGCCTTGCGCGTGTTCTCGACGGTCTGGCGCATGCCGCTCGTGCCGCCGGCGCCGCACTGGTCGCCTTCGGCTTTCTGCTTCTTGATGATACCGGCCACGCCCGGCAGGACCTTCTCGCCCGGGCTGAGACTAGCCTCGTCGGGAAGGATGGGAGCCCCGCGCAAGCGGTCGATGTCGGCGATGGCCGCGACGTTCGTCGCGGCCGCGCCCGAAAGGCGGTTCATGATATAGTAGTAGTTCGCGACGACGTAGCGGCCGTTGCCGCTGTTTTGGGCGCCTTGCTTGTCGAGACATCCAGAGATGCTGACGTCCGGCTGCCCCGGCAGACCGGCGGACTTGAGCTGCCGCTCCAACTCGTCGGCCTTCGCCGCGCTCTCGAGGAATCCGCACTGCTGCTTGGCCCCCATGTTGAGCCACGACCAACCGTCGTCGCGCTCGGAGACCTGGCGAATGAGTTCGTGGGGACAGGGCGTCTTGGCGGCGTCGTTCTGCATGACCGCGGCATGCTCGTCGTGGGCCCGCTGGGCCTGCTCGGCCGCCTTCATCATCTCGTGGGATCCGCCGTAGTAGCCGACGGCGAGAACCGCCGGCGACCACGCGCCGAACACGATTCCCATCGCGGCATTCCGGAACAAAAAACGAGCGTCTCTCACCTCTCCATTATCGGACGAACCCCAACCCAAACTCGATGAAGCTTGCGTTAAGACGACGCGACTTCGTGGCCAAAGCGGCACACGGGGCGGGGCTAAAGCGCCGAAAACTCGGGGTAGTCCGTGTAGCCCGTCGCGCCCTTCGCGTAGAAGGTCTCGGCGTTCCAACGATTGAGCGGTTGGCCCCGCTCGATGCGGCCCACGAGATCGGGCGTCGAGATGTAGCTCTTGCCGAAAGCGACGGCGTCGGCCTCGCCGCGCTCGACCAGTTTTTCGCCGGTCTCCGGCGTGAGCCCTTCGTTCGCGATATAAACCCCGCCGAAAGCGCGCTTGAGCGCGGGACCCAGCCGCGGCTCGGCCTGCGATTCGCGCGCGCACAAGAAGGCGAGCTTGCGACGGCCGAGTTGCTCGGCGACGTAGCCGAAGGTCGCGGCCAAGTTCGAGTCGCCGACGTCGTGCGAATCGCCGCGCGGAGCGAGGTGCATGCCGACGCGGCCCGCACCCCACACCGAGACGACGGCGTCCGTGACCTCGAGCATAAGACGCGCGCGATTCTCGATCGAGCCGCCGTAG
>DDRA01000123.1:27687-31156 GCA_002343545.1 Bacteriovoracaceae bacterium UBA2428 | reverse complement strand
GTTTGCTCAAAAAAACGGTATCCAGGGGCCCCAGATAGAACAGACGAAGCCGGACCGGTCAAACGCGCGGGTCTCGCCGCTCGCGGACAAATCCGCTATTCCCATTCCATGTTCGATCGTCACGACTACTACGAATCCTCCGTGCAGAACGCTCCCGACGAGCGCGACATCCTCGTTTCGATCGCGCGACGCGAACTGCGCCGCGATCCGCTTCGCCTCCGCGAGGACTTCTGCGGCAGCGCCTGGATGAGCCACGTGTGGGCCCAAAAATCCCGGCGACATACCGCGCTCGGCATCGATCTCGACGCCGAAACCGTCGCGTGGGGCCACGCCCGGCACGGCACCCCCGCGAGCGACGCGCGCGTCCAAACGAAAATCCAAGACGTCCGCAAACCCCTCGCCGGTGATTTCGATCTCGCGCTCGCGCTGAATTTTTCGTACTTCGTATTGAAGGAGCGCGAGGCGCTCCTGGACTACTTCCGCTCGGTTCATAGGAGTCTCAAGCACCGCAAGGGGCTCTTCATGCTCGACCACTTCGGCGGCTCCGAGATCGCCGAGCCCGAACCGACCCGCCGTCGCTGCCGCATCCCCAAAGGCCCGCGCTTCACCTACGTCTGGGAGCAGCTCGATTACAACCCGATCGCGGCGCTCAGCCGCTACGCCATCCACTTCGAACCGGACGGCGCGAAGCCGCTCCGCAAGGCCTTCGTCTACGACTGGCGGGTGTGGACCCTGCCCGAGCTGAAGGACCTGCTCGAGGAAGCCGGATTCCGCGACGTCCACTACTACTTCGAAGACGACGACCGCGTGTTCCGCCGCCGCGCGAGCTGCAAGCCCGACTACAAGACCTGGATCGCGTACATCACCGCGCGCGCGTAGATTCCGCGAGCGTCGCCTAGCGTTTCGGATCGAAGAAAGGCGGCTGCACCGCGAATTTTTCCGGATGACGGCGCGCCGCCGCGCTCGCCTCGGGCGCCTGGCGATCGATCAAGACGCAGAAATCCGCGTCCAGGAGGAAATGCAAATCCGTGTCGGAGTCGCCGGCGCCGAAGGAGATCGGGCTCGGCTTCTCGGTCAACGACGGCTCGTCTTCGAGACCGAACACGAGATGATTGATCCAAGCGCGCTTACCCTTTCGGTAAGTCATGATTTCGTTCGCGCCGCGACCGGCGAGAGGGAGACCGTCGGGGCCCCAAGCCCCATCGAGCATCGCGTTCCGCACGCCGATGACTTTCTCGGGCACGAAGCCGTAACGGAGCGCGAAAACCCGTACGATCGGCTCGGGCGACGCCGACACGACCCAGGTTTCGACTCCGCTTTCGCGGAGCCGAGCCGCGAGCGCCATCATTTCTTCGTTCACCCGGAGGGAGAGATCGTAATCGTGCCCGCCCAGACTCAAGGTCGAGGCGAAAGGCGCCGCGAGCGCGGCGTCGATCACGTCGGCCGCGATCGACTCGATCTCGGCCACGCTCCTTCCCGCCAGGAGGCTCGCGCCCCAAGCGTAGGCGGGCTTCAGCGTATCGCGCAGCTCCGCCGGCAAAGGTTTCCAAGCCGCGAACCCGCGGGGAGTGAGCCCACGATGGTAGATTCCCAGTATCGCGGCGGCGCACTCGGCGTTCGCGCTCTTCACGGCAGACTCCGACGAGGGGCAAAGCGCTTCGAGCTCCTCGACCGCTTCGTTCGTCAGCCAACGGCTCGTCGCGCCCCACCCTCCCCGCGGGAGACGGATCAGATCCCCGCGAACGAGGTGCAGGACCGTCGCGTCGCCGACATCGTTCCAAATGCTCGTGTTGTCCCAATCGAAGATGGCCACTTTGCGGCCTTGCCTGCCCAAGCTCGCGATGTATCGCTCGATCTTGGCGGAGTTCTCGGCGGTCCAACCTCTCTTCATCGTCAGAGCACCAGCTTCTTGCGCAGGCGGTAATGCGCGAAGGCGCAAAAGACGGCGCTTTGTACGAACAAGATCGATCCGCTATAGGCAAAGGCCTCGGCGATCCCACGTTCCCAAAAGAGCGACTGGACGAGACGTACGCCATGGATCAGCGGAAAAAACTCCGCGATCACGCGCAGAGGAGTCGCCATGTTCTGGATTGGGAAAAAGATTCCGGACAAAAAGTACAGCGGCGCGATGAGAAACGAATACACCGTCTGGAACTGGTTCATGTTGTTGACGTAGCTCGTCGCGATGAGGCCCATCGATCCGCACGCCAGCGCGACGAAGCCCGCCACGAGCGCGACGAAGGGCAACAACCAGGGATTCGTCATCAGCCCGAAGATCGCCAGGAACACCCCCACACCCGCGCCCATGGCCGCGCCCTTGAGCGCCGTCCAGATGAACTCGCCGACCACGACCTCGTTCACGCCAATGGGCGTCGTCAGCATGGCCTTGTAGACGTTCTCGTAGGTCATGCGCATGTAGAAGCCCCAACTCGTTTCGAAGTAAGAGGTGAAGAGTGCCGTCGCGATCGTCAGGCCGGGCGCGAGAAACTGCATGTAGCTCATGCCCTCGATATTCGTAAGGAAGGCGCCGAGCCCCAGTCCCAGCGACACCAGGATCATCGCGGGGTCCGCGACCGTCGGCGAGACGTTCGCCACGAAATCTTTACGGTAAACGGCCCAGTTGCGGCGCGCGATATGCAAAGAGAGCTTCAACGACTCAAGCATCGACCGAGATCTCCCGTCCCGTGAGTTTCAAAAAGACGTCCTCCAGATTCGCCGGTCGGATCTGGAGGGGCTCAAGCGCGTGGTTTTGGCGAAACGACGCGAGCTCGTCCATGGACTTCGCGCGCAGGTAAAGTCCCGACGAATCCTCCGCGAGCACGAGATGCGAGTAGGCCGCGACGAGAGATGCGATCTTTGCCTTCTGATCGGCCGCGTAGATTCCCATGTAGCCCGGCGTGTGCGCGTCGATCATGGCGCGGGGGGTTCCCTCGGCCACGACCGCGCCTTGATTCATGACGACGAGGCGATCGCACAAAACTTCGGCTTCGTGCATGTAGTGCGTCGTGAGCAAGATCGTCGTGCCTCGTTCACGCAACTCCTGGACCTTGCCCCAGAGGAGATGGCGGACGCCGGGATCGAGCCCGGTGGTAGGCTCATCGAGGATAAGCAGTTCCGGCCGACCCAACAGAGCCCGCACGAAAACGAGACGCCGTTTCATGCCGCCCGAAAGCGCCTGGATACCCGCGTCGCGCTTGTGCGCGAGGTTCATGTACTCGAGAAGTTCGTCGACGCGCCCGCGGCGCTCGTTCGGCGGCACGCCCACGAAGGCGGCGTAAAGCATCATGTTCTCGTGCACTCTGAGACTCTCGTCGAGCGCATTTTCCTGGGTAACGACGCCGAGACGCCGCTTGATCTCTCGCCCGTGCGTCGAGGGGTCGAAACCAAAAACCCGGAGCTCCCCGCCGCTGCGAAGCACCATCCCGTAGACCATCCCGATGAAGGTCGACTTGCCCGCGCCGTTGGGCCC